>NZ_JAOAKP010000050.1 GCF_026419855.1 Methanothrix sp. | reverse complement strand
AGGCTGATATCGTCCAAAATAAACACATTTGGGAAAGCCAGCCCATTGGGATCAACTCAACAAAGGTAGACTACCAGTTCCCTCCGGGCCTGAAAAGTCAGGAGGAAGTGCTGCCAGAGACATCTCTGACCACACCGCATGCTAGCACTGCAGCTGGCACAACAGCAAGTCGAGCGCTATCTCTTCAGGATTCAACGCATGGTGTATCCGCCGCGCGAATAGAAGAACGTCGGTGGTGTTGTGTAGTAAAACGTCATGCCCCTGAGCCCGTAAACATTTACGTCCCACCATGGATCGATGCCAAAGTCTGCTGGATCAAATGTCGTTTTCACGAGATAAGAGTAGGCAGGGTAGCGATAGGCTCCATAAACTGGGTAGTACGTCCAGGGGCTGTATCTGTAATATGGACTGTAAGGCAAACGGTCTACCGGATAAACCCAGCTGTACTCCCACCGGTAGCTGTGCGTCAGAAACGGATTGTACCACGGAGAGAGCCAGTCGTACTCCAGTGATATCTCCTCCGCCAGGCACGGCAGAGCTAAAATCGCCAACGTCAAAGCCACATGCGTGCATCTTTTTATCATAACCCCACTCACACAGAAGGTTTTGCACCATTATACTTATGACTTTCGACGGTACAGCCTGGATTGTCGAACCCTCCTTTGCGACACCTTCATGTCCCGCGCAATCCCTTAAGTGGTAACACCTTTGCGGTTTTGACGAATAAAGCTCATGTGGTCGAATCGTCGGAGAGGGGTGATCTGGTAACTCCAACCAACGGCGCCTGCTTTGTATTATTTTTGTAGGGTTTACCGGTCAGCCAAATCACTGGGATGAGCCGCCGAAGAATATAGCGATCCTTTGCCCGGTTCAGCTTCGTATTCCGGACTGTGCCGCCGGAGTTAGATGGGACGCCACAAAGCAAACACGCTTGGAAATTCTTTTATAGAAGATCAAATACTGTGATCCTGCGATAGTGGAGGCGAGCTTATGGCTGCGTTAGGAGGAGTACCGGTAATCATACTCAAAGAGGGCACCCAGAGGGAGTCTGGCAGGGAGGCGATTGAGAATAACATAATGGCCGCACGTGCGGTTGCAAATGCCGTGAAGACAACCCTGGGGCCGAAGGGCATGGACAAGCTTCTTGTCGATGCGCTTGGGGATGTCACGATAACCAATGATGGGGTCACAATACTCAAGGAGATGGAGGTTCAGCATCCAGCTGCCAAGATGGTCGTGGAGGCATCGAAGACCCAGGACAAGGAGGTCGGAGATGGCACCACAACAGTGGCCATACTGATAGGCGAGCTGCTGAAGCATGCCAAAGAGCTAATGGAGAAAGGTCTGCATCCCACGGTTATCGCACGAGGCTACAGCCTGGCAGCAGGAAAGGCTGTGGAGTTTCTTAACAGCATAGCAAGAGACGTCTCGGAGAAGGACAGGGATCTTCTGGAGAAGGTCGCCATAACAGCGATGACCGGAAAGCTCGCCGAGACACCGAGCCACAAGGTCGCCAGGTACGCTGTGGATCTCGTTCTCTCCACAATTGACAAGTTCAATGGGAAGACCGTCGTCGATCTTGATAATGTGATGGTCGAGAAGAGAGTTGGCGGCGGGATCGAGGACTCTGAGCTCGTCCAGGGTGTGATCATAGACAAGGAGAGGGTCCACCAGAACATGCCGACGAGGGTGGAGAATGCGAGGATCGCGCTGCTGAACGTCCCGATTGAGAGAAGGGACACCGAGACGAAGGCAGAGATATCGATCACATCCGGCGATCAGTTCCAGCTCTTCATGGATCATGAGAAGGAGGAGATCAGGAAGGTCGTGGAGAAGGTGATACGAAGCGGCGCCAATGTGGTCTTCTGTCAGAAGGGCATTGATGATCTCGCACAGCACTTCCTTGCCAAAGCGGGTATCATGGCATACCGGAGGATGAGAAAGAGCGATCTTGAGAAGCTCTCGCGCGCCACAGGAGGCAGGCTCATAACGAACCTGGATGAGCTGAAGCCCGAGGATCTCGGCGAGGCGGCTCTCGTCGAGGAGAGGATTGTGGGAGCAGGACCCATGACTTTTGTCACAGGATGCAAGAATCCCGGATACCTGTCACTGATACTCCGCGGTGGAACACAGCAGGTCGTCGACAGCCTTGAGAGGGCACTGGATGATGCTCTCCACGCCGTCGCCACAGCGATCGAGAGCGGCAAGCTGCTGGCCGGAGGCGGCGCACCCGAGACTGCTGTGAGCATAAGGCTTAGACAGTATGCTGCCTCTCTGAAGGGCCGAGAGCAGCTCGCGGTCGAGAAGTTCGCCGAGGCGATAGAGGTTGTGCCAAAGACGCTCGCAGAGAACGCAGGGTTTAATCCAATAGACAAGATGGTCGCTCTGAGAAGCAAGCACGAAAAGTTCGGCAGCACATACGGGCTCAATGCATACACCGGAGAGATCGTGGACATGTGGGATATCGGGGTCGTCGAGCCCCTCCGGGTCAAGGTCCAGGCGATATATTCTGCAACAGATGCAGCAAACCTCATACTCAGAATAGACGATGTGATCGCCGCCAAGAAGAAGGAGGAAGGCGAGGAGAAGGAGGGCCAGAGGCAGGGCGGCGCTGGCGGAATGCCCGGAATGGGTGGGATGGGCGGATTTCCACCTGGGATGATGTGAGCCGTGTGGTCTCACATCCACTTATTTTTGGTGACCTCCTCTCCGGCCTGAAGACCGGAGCTTGGCCCTGATGCTTTTTATAGATCACCATCAATAGATTGAGGTAAATCTCATTCTTAGCAGATGAGTTACCAATTCGGATGATGGCGATTTCGTTTGATCTGTAATTCAGGTAGTCTACATATTGCGTGTGGATAAGCGCAAAAGCAATAGCTTCAGGCGATTCGTAGCCATCAGCCACGCTGGAGAACGTCATACAGAGATGAACAGACCTCTGGGTTTCGATTTCGAGGCTGATATCGTCCAAAATAAACACATTTGGGGAAGCCAGCCCATTGGAATCAACTCAACAAAGGTAGACTATCCAAGTTTACCGGTCAGCCGAATCACATGAACGAGACACACTGTGGTTGTGATCTCGAATCACCAAACAGCATTTTGGGAATCGGCATTCCTTGGCACAAAAGATCACGAATCCTGCGAGATCATCTGTTTTTGAGCTCAATGATTCGAATACACGGCTCATTTGTCCATGGAAGCTCCTGTCCCCTCTGGGTGTGGGCCGATCTCAAATGTACGAGCACGCGAGCTGGTTATGGCCCAGCTTTTTAAACCCGGCTGATGCTCTGATATATGATGGTGGAGCAGCCGGTGTACCTGCCGATATCCAGGGGAGAGATGCGGGAGCTCGGCATAGATCAGCTCGATGTGATTTTGGTCACAGGCGATGCATATGTGGATCACCCCTCGTTCGGAGCTGCGCTCATCGGCAGAGTTCTATGGGACGCTGGATTCACTGTGGGCATCATACCGCAGCCCGACTGGAGGAGGGCGGATGATTTCAAGAGCCTCGGCGAGCCGAGGCTCTTCTTCGGGGTGACCGCTGGAAACGTCGACTCGATGGTAAATGCCTTCACTCCGAATATGAAGAGAAGAAGCAGTGATGTGTACTCTCCAGGAGGAGAGATCAGGAGGCCGGATCGAGCGACTCTGGTCTACACCGACAGGCTCCACTCGATATTTCCAGGAAGGCCCATAGTGATAGGTGGCATCGAGGCCAGTCTCCGGAGGTTTGCGCATTACGATTACTGGTCTGACTCAGTGAGGAGATCCATACTCGCAGATGCCCCCGCAGATCTCCTCGTCTTCGGTATGGGCGAGCTGGCCGTGGTTGAGATAGCATCCAGGCTGGATAGAGGAGAGAAGATCGACGCGATCAGGGACGTCAGGGGGACGGTCTTCAAAATGAGCGTTAAGGAGTGGAAGAGTTCCAGCCATGAGGAGTACACGGTTATACCTTCATTCGATGAGGTCTCCTTGGACAAAAGAAAGTACGCAGAGGCGTTCAGGCTCCACTACCTGGAGCAGGATCCTTTCAGGGGGAGAGCGGTTGTGCAGCCCCACCCAAAGACAATCATAGTCCAGAATCCTCCTGCAAGACCGCTAACAACAGAGGAGCTCGACAGGATATACGAGCTGCCATATGCAAGAAGGGAACATCCATCCTACAGAAAGCCCGTGCCAGCGCTGGAGAGCGTCAGGTTCTCCATAACAAGTCACAGAGGATGCTTCGGGTCCTGCAGCTTCTGTGCCCTGACACACCACCAGGGGCGCGTCGTGCAGTCCAGGAGCATGGAATCCATCGTAAGAGAGGCTCATAGGCTCGTTGAGATGCCCGGATTCAGGGGGGTTATACAGGATGTTGGAGGGCCTACAGCTGACATGTATGGCATGGTCTGTACATTATGGGGGCGGGGAGGCTGCGGAAGGATCTGCACGCCGGAATGCGAGAATATCGAGATATCCCATAGGAGATACCTGGAGCTGCTGCGAAGGCTTAGAGCAATACCGGGCATCAGGCATGTCTTCGTCAGCTCTGGAATACGCCACGATCTTGTTGTGAGAGATGAAATGTATGGAGATTTCTTCCTGGAAGAGCTCTGCCGCGAGCACATATCAGGCCATCTCAAGATCGCACCCGAGCACATCTCGGAGAGCGTTACAAGATGCATGCACAAGCCTCCTGTCGAGGTCCTGGATGCATTCCTGGAGCGATTCCGTAATGCAGCGAGAAGATCCGGAAAGGAGGAGTATGTGCTGCCGTACCTGATGTCAGGCCATCCAGGGTGCACTGTGAGAGACATGATAGAGCTGGCTGAATATATGCGAGATCATCACATAAGAGTTGAGCAGGTCCAGGACTTCACGCCCACACCGATGACCGTCTCCACTACGATGTATCACACAGGGCTCGATCCCTTTACGATGGAGCCGGTTCATGTTCCAAGGGGGAGGGAGAAGAGGATCCAGAGGGCGCTGCTCCAGTACTGGCTTCCGAAGAACTGGAAGCTCGTCAGGGAGGGGTTGATTTCAGCAGGCAGATATGACCTGATCGGAGATGGGCCGAAGTGCCTGATACCATCTAACCCTTAGACATCGGCACGTACTCGACCCCCGGGCGCCTCCTGCTTATGTCCATCCTGTAGAGGGCCATGAGCTCGTAGACCTCCTGTGGGACATCGGTCCTGACACGATCCCCGAGCAGCGCCTTCACATCCTCTGCGAGGAAGGGATGGTCGTGGGTGTACTTCCCGGAGACCATCTCCTCGATGATTCTGTTGACAGTCTCCTCATCACACCCCGAGCAGACTATCCTGCGGAGCAGCGCCTTCATCTGCTCCACAGCCTTCCTCGCCTCCTCAGCCAGTATCAGTGTCTTGTCATCGATCTCGTCGATCTTTTTCTTCTCGAGGACCTTCAGTATCGATGTCGCCGGATATGCGCCCGTCTGGTCGCCGAGCTGCGGGTCCACGGGGCCGAGAGCAGCGTTCGGATCCATGATTATCTCATCCACCGCGAGTGCGATCAGCGTGCCGCCGGACATGGCGTAGTGGGGTATTATAACGCTCGTCCTTGCAGGATGGTTCTTCAGCGCCAGGGCGATCTGCGTAGCAGCAAGCGCGAGCCCCCCTGGAGTGTGGAGTATGATGTCGATGGGCACGTCCTTTGGTGCGCTCCGTATCGCCCTGAGGACCTCCTCGCTATCATCTATGTCTATGTACCTTGCGAGAGGCAGCCCGAGAAAGCTTATGACCTCCTGCCTGTGTATCAGGGTTATCACAAGCGAGCCCCTCTTCTTCCCAAGCTTCACAAGAAGCCGCTTCCTTGCGATCTGGAGGGCGTTTCTCTGGACCATCGGCACGAGAAATAGGAGCAGGAAAAGAATTACCCAGAGATTGCTGAGTATCTGCTCCACAGGTATCTGAGTATACACATTGTCCACATGGCGGTGTGGGTGCTCTGGATATTTATTCCTTTGGAGGTCGTATCTGAGCATCGAATACGTCGACGAAACCCAACACCCTGGAGATGTAACCTGGGTCGTGTACTCATATAACTGAATTCAGAGGCATGTGACATCAAGGGGTTCCTGCAGCACTACGCCGGTGCACGCTGGTCCCTTAGAGCCGATTCAGCTATTCGATGCTGTGTTGGATAACTTTTTGTGATAACGTCTCTAGCTATCGATTCCGATCTACTCTCCACGCATTCCTGGAATCGTCTTCTGCTTGCGGATTTTAAAGACTTATCCAACACAGCACTATTCGAGCACACGACCACATTTGTGATAAAGATACGTAACCTGATAACCTGAAACGCATTTAGACAGTTCTGACTGCGACCAGAATGCAGCACGACCAGAAGCATGTAGCTCCTCTGCATTTCGAGGTCACATCTTTATATACCAGAACACACTCAACATCGACGCTCAAATGAACATTCGTATTTCCATGTACCGGTTGTGGGAGTGAGCTGAGATGATTACCAATATCAGTCGGGGCAGTCCACCTGAGGGCTGGCTGAGGGGAAGGTGCAGAACAGGCAGCTGGTTCAAGAGGGTCAGATGCGATGGGGGCTCCGCGGATGTGGAAGGTTGACGACTCCATCGCTCTCTACGGGGTTCACGGCTGGGGCGACGGCTACTTCTCCATCAACGAGAAGGGCAATGTCGTCGTGATGCCGAACAAGAGCAGCGAATGCTGTGTCGATGTGATGGACATAATCAGGAGCCTGGAGGCATCAGGGGAGAGCCTGCCCGTGCTTCTCAGATTCCCCCAGATAATCGAGTACAGAATCTGGGAGATCTACAGGGCATTTGCTGGCTCGATCTCAGAGTTCGGCTACCAGGGGAGATACCAGCCGGTATTTCCCATGAAGGTAAACCAGAGGAAGGAGGTCATAGAGTACATCCTGAACTACGGCAGGGAGATCAACATCGGGCTGGAGATAGGCACAAAGGCGGAGCTGCTCGCCGCTCTGACGCTCGATCTTCCTGAGGACTCGCTGCTTATCTGCAACGGATACAAGGATGACGACTTCCTCCGCCTGGCCCTGATGTTCTCGGACAGGCACAGGATAATAATAGTAGTGGACCTCTTCGAGGAGATCTTCAATATACTGAGACTGGCCAGAAGCATGGGTGTGAGGCCTCTTCTGGGCATGAGGGTCAAGCTCTTCTCAAAGGGCAGCGGCAGATGGGCTGAGTCCGGCGGCGAGTCTGCTAAATTCGGCCTCTCGACGATCGAGTGCCTGGAGCTGCTGAAGATCCTGGAGGAGAACGACCTGATCGATCGCCTCAGGATGATACACTTCCACATCGGATCTCAGATCACCGATATACACAGAATAAAGCACGCGATGAACGAGGCCGCCAGGATCTACGCAAAGGTGAGAAAGGTCGCTGAGATAGAGTACTTCAACGTGGGTGGCGGCCTGAGCGTGGATTACGACGGCTCGAAGAGCTCCGGGCCCTCCAGCGCGAACTACACCCTGCGGGAGTACAGCAACGATATTGTCTACACACTCCAGAAGATATGCGAGGAGGAGGGCGTGCCTTGCCCCACGATAGTCTCGGAGAGCGGCAGGGCGATAGCTGCCTACCACTCATTCCTGGTCTTCAAGATAATCGGCAAGAAGAACTCCAAGGATGGGTTCGTGGCGTTTCCGCTTGAGGGAGATCCCATACAGATAGAGGATCTCTACTTCGCGTTCAAGAACATCAACCTCAAGAACTACAAGGAGTACTATCACGATGCTCTGCACTACAGGGATGAGCTGCTCGACTCATTCAACCTGGGCAACATCGGGCTTGAGGAGCGGGCGAAGGGAGAGATGCTCTTCTGGATGGTCTGCCAGAAGGCGGTGAGCCTCGCAAGACAGGCAGGCGACAACTCCGAGGAGTTCAGGGAGCTGAAGAAGCTCGTGGGGCAGAAGTACATAGGGAACTTCTCGCTCTTCCAGTCAGTCCCTGATATGTGGGGTGTGGGCCAGATCTTCCCGATCATGCCTCTTCACAGGCTCAGGGAGGTACCATCAGAATCCGGGACGATAGCTGACATAACATGCGATTCAGATGGGGAGATTAAGAGCTTCGCAGGAGGTAAGGAGGCGATAGAGCTCCACAAGCTCAGCAGGGGCGAGGACTATTACATGGGCATATTCCTGCTTGGGGCCTACCAGGATACGCTTGGGGACTTCCACAACCTCCTCGGCTGCGTTACAGAGATTCATGTGCTCGTGGATGGCAGAAGCTGGAGGATATGCAGACGCATACCAGGAGATACATGCGAGAAGCTCCTGAAGTTCTTCAACTACGACACAGATGCGTACATCAGGCGGCTCAGCGAGAGGTGTGCGACAGACCCGCAGCTTGGAGCAGTGCTCGAGGAGATCAGGAGGGCGCTCAGGACGACCACATACTTCAACTCCCCGTGCCTGGCCTCCGGGACCGGGGAGGGTGAAGAGCAGGAGTCATGGGACATGGCAGCTCGCAGAGCTGTTATCGAGACAGGCCGCATCTGAGGATCGGTCTGCCATCTCCTGGCAGACGACCCTCCTTTCAGCTCTTTTTTGAGCCACGAATATGATGTGCATGGCTTTGCGTGAGGATCTTCCTGTGAGTAACTGGTCCCTGGAGAGCATTTCTCTGAGATCCAGTTAACCGGCATTAAAGGAGCTCAGAGCAGCGCAGGCAGATGCCTGCTGGTATCACAAATATCCACCTCTTACGCCATGCAGCCGGGATACTCATGATGCGCTCTCCTGGTACACCACACCCGGCCACGAGGTGGCGTCAGCTCTGTATGCTGTGAAGGTGCCTGTCATCGGGCGTTTGCTCGAGTCGATCTTGAGCCTGTAGATCGTGTATTCTGAGATGACATCGAGCTCAAGCGCGTTACCTTTGAGGTCTCCTATCGCTGACACCTGCTGGGTCGAGCTGTTCTCAGATATGGTGCCATGGCCGAAGACGGTATTATCAAGACGATAGAGATGCAGCTCCAGGCTCCTAGACGTCAGGTCCTTCAGCACGAAGCTCAGCCTGCCGGAGATCTCCGGCGCTTTCTCCTCACTCACAGGCACAGCGGTGGGCTCGGATATGTTCTCAGGGGGCGCTTCCGTTTCAGAGGTGGCGCTGGACTCCTTTCTCGCCTCCCAGAGTCTTCTGGAGCTCCTGGGGTCAGCGGGGAACCGCGGGTCGAACACGGGCTTGACCTCGCCCCGCGAGGCGCTTATGTACTCATCGACTGAGGTCGATTCTCCTTTTTCGCTAAGAACAACGCATGCAAACGCTGCCAGGATCGCAGCCGCGAGCATTAAAGACATCAGCTCTCTCATCCACAGACAGATGAATGGACCATGTATTTTAAGCTGCACGATGCATTACGGGAGACCAGAATTTGGCGTGTATCTTCTGGCAGTTCTATGATGAATTCGGTTGTGTACTCAGATCATTGAACCCAGCAGCATTAGACATCGCAGGATTTGTGATCTGCTGTGCTGGTGGGTGCTGATTCCTGAAATTCCATTCAACGATTCAAGCACACGAACAGGAATTCGATCCAGTTCATTGTTACGCTCAGCTGACATGACACCTGGATAAGATGATAAGAAGAGAAGTGCGAGCAAAAGCCGTTGTGGGATGTAGGAGGGAGGAAAAACAATCTCCGACTTTTGCCCATTCATCCTTACGGCTTTCGTCGAATATAAGTTTTTCGGTTAAGGCGATTGACGAGATACGCGCTCCCTAAACGCCGAGCTCCTTCACATCAAACTGCCTGATCCTTGAACCGCCGGGGGGCAGGAATGCCACGATCTTATCAGGGGAAGCGATCGCCTTCAGGTACCTCCTGTCCTCGCAGATCTCGAGGAGCTGCCTGTAGATGATCTTCGCGAGATCATCGGGCATGTACTCGCCCGGCTCGAGCTCGATAGCCCCTGAGCTCCTGGATCTCACAGCCGAGACCGGCCCGCCTATGAGGGATCCATCGGCAATCGCCAGTGCAACCCCCAGGGGAACATCTCTCAGATACCGGCGTTCTCCGCGAATGACAAACGCCCCCTTCCGGAGAAACTCGCCGTGCTCCGGCGTCTTGGTGACCTGATCTCCTTTAACCAAATAACAGTCGCCCGATGCCACACCCTCCCTCCAGAGGTTGCTGTAGCTCACGGCGAACTGTGCTGCCTCCTTCACCGTGCTCTCCGGCACCTCCTGCCCCCCGGTCTTTATAACCGTCAGCGGCGCTCCAGGGTAGTCCGTGTGAAGCGCGAGATCCCTCTTCTCCAGGTACTTTAGGTAGATCTCCTCGTTGCCATCCGCGTCCCTGCCGCCTATGACCAGAAATCCATCTGAGGAGATGAACCACCTGAACCGCTCGAACCACCTCGGTTTCTGCCTTCTTTTCAAAACTGGAGACTTCCTGCGCTCCTCTCCCCTCTGAAGAAGCTCTTCTGTCTTTCTCAGAGCCTCCTCTGCTCCCGCGGCTTTCTTCGCCAGCTCCTTAGCACGCTCATAGTACCTGCCCGCGTTCTGAGGTACTGTGAGACCTGCATTCAGCTCCAGGGCGACTCCATCAAGCTCTACAACCATCTCGCCGCTGTAATCCAGAGATTTAATGGCAGACTTTCCTGAGCTCTGCATCCTCTCCCAGATATCCGTGTAGGATAGCCCCTTCTCCCTCGCGCCTGCTATCGCCTTCAGAATCGAGTCGATCTCAGAGTATCTCTGATATATGAAATCGCCCATCGAGGCCATCTGCCGCTCCCTCGCTCTGAGCTCGTCGACCGCAGCCCTCTGGAGCTCCAGCCTTCTCTCGAGAGCGCTCGGCTTTGGCATCTCAGGCTCTGCCGACACGAAGAACTCATCGAGCGCCTCACTGAACATCTTAAAGGATCTAACCTCGAGTCCCCTGTAAACCTCCAGCGGGAATGGTATCACATCAAACGGCTCTCCGTCCCTGTAAACTATCTGAGGTCTGATCTCCCTGAGGTCGAATACGTCTCTCAGAGCAGAATGCACCCTCTCGATCTCCTCCTCCGACAGGCTGACTGCAGGGGTATTCTTTCCCACCCCTGCCCGCAGGCAGACCTCCTCTCCGTACGTCCCGCCCATGTTTAGGTTGCGGACAAGTGCTCTGACGAGATCTGTGTCTGAGCTGCGGAGGATCTCTCCAAGCCTCTCGATCGATACGCTTCTGGGATCATCCGCCCCAGCATGATACGTGTACTGCTCGCCAGCGATGAGCTTTCTGTCCCTGAAGCTCATTGGTCTTAGCGGTAGAATGATCCTCATATCCTCATCGAGAAGCAGTACGTTCCCCTTCGGGAAGAGCTCAACAACAAGCCGGTATCTTCCGTCGGATCTCTCAACGCAGATCTCCAGGACCCTGTCGAAGTCGTGCTGCTCAACACTGACAATTCTTCCTCCAGAAAGACGGGCGCGGAGCATCGCAGGGAACTGAGGGGGCGTCCTCCCCACCAACCTCTCTTTTCTGGTTACGTGTGCCCTTCTTCCCGCCTCCAGGATGATATCGAGCCTCCCCTCGCGCGCCTGGACCGTGAGCCAGATCGCATCGCCCGAACTCTGGTAGGCCTTGCCGAAAAACCCGCCGACTATTCTGGACTGGAGCTCAGCCGCAATCGCAGCCACATCCACATTGCTCATCGCTTTCTTCATAGGACCTCCTGGTGTGCAGGGCGAGGAAACTCCCTCAGGAAGGAGCAGTTGATTTACCTCCCGCCGATGATAAGAAACCAAGCGCTCAGAATGACACCTGCAGAGGACGATGTTCATTTTTCGGTAGTGAGCTGAGTTTCTGCAAGTTTATGCCAAACTTGCGAGGCATGCCGATCTGTTTCGAATTTACAGAAAATCCGTTGTTCTGCCTATTTTGGATTATGCCTATCTCGCTACGGGCCGTTGTACACAAACTCTATGTTGAGATCGAGGATCAATCTCCTCAGCTCATCGCATGTTATCGGTCTCTTGAACTCGCTCGCAGTCTTCACCTTCTCAGCAAGTATGCAGAGATCCTTCTTCTCAAGGTCGTAACCCATCTTCTTCGTGATGTACTTGAGCGCTTTGGCGCCCGTGTGCTTCCCTATGATGATCCTCCTCTCAGCCCCCACCATCTCCGGTGAGTATAGCTCATAGGTCCTGGGCTCCTCGAGGACCGCGGCGACATGGATCCCGGATTCGTGCGCAAAGGCGTTCTCCCCAACCACAGCCTTGTTCTTTGCGACCGGCACGCCCGAGTATCTCTCCACCACCGAGGATATCGACTTGAGCTTGCCCAGATCATATCGGTCTATGCCATAGTGGAGACGAAGGTTGACGAGCAGCTCCTCAAGCGGCGTGTTCCCGCTCCTCTCGCCGATGCCGTTGACAGTGGTGTGAAGCTGCTTCGCACCTGCCTCTGCGCCGGCAAGGGTGTTCGCGAGCGCGAGACCAAGATCGTCATGGCAGTGAACGCATATCGGCACGCTCACGATCTTTCTGATCTCACTGATCATGTAGTACATCGTTCTTGGGTTCATTATGCCGACCGTGTCAGCCACGCTCACATAATCCGCGTGGTACTCCTCTGCCTTTTTGTAGAGCTTTTTGAGCGTGCTGAAATCGGTGCGTGTTGCATCCTCAGCTGAGAATCTCACTATTAAACCATGATCCTTTGCATACTCGACCGTCTCCAGCGCGCACCTTATCGCCTCTGCGCATGTCATGTGCAGCTTGTACTTGAGATGGAGATCGGAGGTCGCTATGAAGACGCTCACCATATCAACACCGCATTCGATGGCAGCATCGACATCAGATTGCCTGGACCTGGAGAGGGCGGATATCTTCGCGTTCAGGCCGAGATTGCAGACCTCCTTAACCGCGCTCTTCTCGCTCTTAGAGACCACCGGAAAGCCGGCCTCTATGATCTCGACGCCGATCTCGTCGAGCCTCTGTGCTATCTCAAGCTTCTCCTCAGGCTTGAACACGACCCCTGGCATCTGCTCGCCATCCCTCAGTGTCACATCGCATATCTCTATGTCCAGCGGAGGGGTGCCTGCCACCTCGAGAAACTGATTGACGGAGAAGTCGCTCATCCATCTCCGTTCTCGGTCTCATTTCTTAAATCGATTTCGGAGGAAAGAATATTCCTGGATCGCCAAAATCAAGCTTTGCATCCACTCTTCAGACCTGTCCGAATAAGATAAACGCCAGAACTGAGCATAAAATTATGAAAATTAGAGAGGTGAGGCCGGATGATATCCTGCCATCTGATTTCTGTGTTATCCAGCTTACCTCTCTTCGGCAGAAATAAGGTGCCTTTAGAAATTAAGCTTTTTGCGATA
>NZ_JAOAKP010000049.1 GCF_026419855.1 Methanothrix sp. | reverse complement strand
CTTTCGGTGTGGACACAAGCCAGCCTTTATATGCTGAAGAAGATGCAGATGCATCATCCGCGCTCGCTTCAGATCTTTGCGAGACACCTGCGCTGCCAGTCCACATCGCCATATCGGTGCTGAGCATACCGCGTTTCATAAGCGCATTGGCAAATGCACTGTTTCCAGTTCTAGCTATCAAATTAACACTAACAGATCCCGAATACCCTACAATGCTGCCACTTAGCCTCGCATTCAGGTTATCTGGTGTGAGAACTGCACTGCTGGATATCACAGGGCTCGCATCCTGCAGCCGAACGTAGCTGTGACCTTTGTATCCGCCACTGCCAGTGAACGCTTGCATCATATCTGCATCGCCAGAGCCAGCGACCACCCTTGTCTCTGTCATCTTCAGTTCATCAAATTGCGCTTCGGCCTCCTCATATACCGAAATGCCCTCGCTGACATCATAGTCATCATATATTCCCACAGACTCTCCGCCATTCTCTGCGTAAAACCCGACCTCAATCGAATGAGCGCCGGTGACAAAAATAACAATTGCCAGAAAGCCCGGCAACCAGGATAACGAAGACACGGTCCCTCCCTTCTGTTCAAGGTATCTTCATATGAAGATACGCATTCTCAATAAAAAGATTTCTCAGGTCGACCACGAACGGCTGAATGAATTTGTCAGCAGGGTCAATGTGCGTTCAGGCTTTGAGCGCCTGCCCACTAGCAGGAATCTTTCCTATCCTACTTCATCCCCGCCTCCCGCAGTATCCTGGATGCCTTCTCGCGCCACTCTGCGATATCCTTCATCGTCATCACATCTATCGAGCCTCCCTGGAACCCGCCGTCTCCGACCTTGTCCTCGATCCACCCTTCGATCTCGAGGTAAGCGGATCTCAGCGAGTCCAGCACCTCCGGGTCCGCCTCCCACAGCCCCCTCTGATGGGCTTCGAGCAGCCTCCTCCCGATCTCCTCAAGAGCCCATGGATTGCTCTCCTCGAAGAACCTGCGCATCTCATCATCGAGCACGAAAGTCCTCGCTATGTCATCGAAGATCCAGTCGTCGACCTCCTTCGTCGTGGCCTCCCAGCCGTAGACCCTGCCGACTCTCTTCGAGATGTCGCCAGCGCCCTTGTAACCGTGACGCCTCATACCCTCAATCCATCTCGGATTTAGCAGCTTTGTTCTCACGACCCTCCGTATCTCATCGGCAAGCGTTCTGATCTCGATGCTCTCGCTGTTCCTCGTATCCCCGTAGTAGGTGGAGATCTTGTGCCCTGAGATGCTCTCCGCTGCGTTCGTCAGCCCACCGTAGGTGCCAAAGTAGCAACAGCAACCCAGAAGGTCATATTCATCAGTGACGGTCTTGTTGAACGCCACATCCACTGACCCGAGCATCTTCTTCAGAGCTCTGGGCGCTGGATCTCCGAAGATGTCCTTCCCGTAGGCGTAGCTGTTCCACTGCATGAACACATCTGTGAGATCCCTCTCGTCCTTCCATGCTGATGCATAGATTGCGAGATTCACGCCGCTGCCATAGGTCCCGGGCGGGCTTGCGAAGATGCGCAGAGCCCTCTCATCCCCGCTCTCCATCATATGCCTCCTCACGTAATTCATCTCGGGTGGCTCATCCAGAGACGCCACATCCTGTATCGCGGAATCGAGAAGCTCTATGCATCCCATGAAGCAGTCCCTTGTGATTCCGGAAACACGAACTGTGAGATCTATTCGGGGCCGTCCGAGATCCTCCAGAGGTATGATCCTGTAGCCGCTTACCCTTCCGCCCTTCCACACAGGCTCAACACCCAGGAGGAAAAACATCTGTGCGAGCTGCTCCCCGTCAGCCCACATTATGTCGCTGGCCATCCAGTACATCGCCACATTCTCAGGCCATCTCCCGTGCTCTTTCCTGTACCGCTCAAGGAGCTTCTCAGCAAGCTGCTTTCCTGTAAGAGCCGCTGCCTGCGTCGGTACGTTCCCCGGATCCAGTGAGTACATGTTCCTGCCTGTCGGGAGGATCTCGGGTCTTCCTCTGGTGATGAGACCCGACGGCCCTGGCCTTACGAACCCGCCATCGATCGCATGCATCAGGCTCCCCATCTCATCGGATTCATCCATCCGACGGGAGATATCCTCGATGAGATCCCTGATCTCCGGATCAGCATCCTTACCGCTCAGAACCGCCCTGACAGCATCTCTGAGATCCGCAGAGCTCCGAACCAGAGGCTTTAAGATGGCGCTGATCATCTCCACCTTCCTTTCTCCCTGAGGGACCTCCCCGAAGATGTGCATTCCGTCTGGAATGTACGAGCTGTATATCTCAGAGAGCTTTGCATGCGCTCTTTCGAGGATCTCATCAAAGTTATCATGATCATCATCGATATCCACCCCAATCTCCCCTGCGAGATTCGACCTCTCAAGGAGCTCCAGGATGATGTGCTTCAGAGCATGCCTTCTTCCGTGATCCTCTGCCTTTCTGTACTCAGCTATCCTGTCATCCAGCTCCTTGAGCTCGCCGTAGAGGCCTGCGGTGGTCATCACGGTCTGCATGTGATCAACGATCACAGCGCAGCTCCTGCGCTTTGCGATAGTTCCCTCAGGGGGATTGTCGGAGTTGTAGATGTAGAGGTGCGGGGTGTCGCCTATCGCTATGTCAGGGAAGCAGCTACCCGATAGGGCGACTGACTTTCCAGGGAGGAACTCGAGGTTTCCGTGTGTTCCAACATGGATTATGGCATCTGCCCCGAAAACTCTCTGCAGATACCAGTACGTCGCCAGGTACTGGTGCGGCGGCGGGATCTCAGGATCGTGGAGTATCCTGCACACCTGACCATCACATCTCGCCCCTGCGCATCCCCTCTTCGGCTGGACGCAGACAACGACATTCCCGTATCGTCTTCCTGTGACGACGATCCTTCCCTGGTGAACCATTGGCACAGCTGCGCCATCTCTCGGCTCGCCCGGTGGCCTTCCCCAGGCGCTGCAGATCCTCGATCTGCTCTCCTCAGGGAGATCGCTGAGCCAATCGCTGTAATCATCAGGATCGACAAGCGCCAGCGCACCGCCCCTGCTCACTATCTCCTGGACCGTCGTCCATCTGAACTCGGAGATCGCTTTGTGATTCAGTATGTCATCGATCAGCTCCTTCCCGTCCCTCGGGAATGATTCCAGCGTGTATCCGAGCTCATAGAGCCTGGACATCATCCGAGCCACGCTCTCGAGCGAGTCGAGATGCGCTGCCGATCCCACCGTAGCCTCTACAGAGGCGCAGGGGCTGTTGTGCAGTATGAACGCTATTCTTCTCTCAGACTTGGGCTTCGATCTGAGCCGTATCCATGCACGGATTCTTCTGATTAACTTCTCAACACGCTCCTCTATGGGTCGATGCGTCTCGACCTCGTCCCCCCACATCTCCTTCCTGGCAGCCACGCCTACCGGTATGTTCTCTATCAGCCCCTCGAACTCAGGTAGTGCTACAGACCAGCCGATCTCGCTCGGATCCATGCCCTTTATGTCCTCCCTCCACTCCTCCTCTGTTCTGTGATACAGCGTGAGCGGATGCAGGACAGGCACATCGATCTCCTCCAGTGATTTTATGGAGACCTCAACGCTTCCGGCGTGGAACACCGACTGGAGATTTATTATCAGATCCACACGCCCTGATAGGAACTCCCTGACCACCTGATCTATGGGCTTAGCATCCAGCTTAGATCCCACATTGCCAAGACCGAAGGCTGCGATAACGTTGAACTCCCGCTCCAGGGATCTTATGAGATGATCCACGATCTCAAGATCCCCATTAGCCCAGTATGTCCTGAAGAAAAGAATTCCAACTGTATGCTCATGCCTGAACGGCCTCCAGCCGAGGTACTCCTCAACAGTGATGAACGCCTTCTCAGAGTCAGGATGGTATATCCCCTGCCATAGCGTCTCCTGGGGTTCTCTGTAGGAGAGATCGAGACCGAGGACCTCTCTGCCTATGTAGAGAAGCATGTTCTTTATATTCTCCAGACCGCCGTAGACCACATATGTATTCACTGTGGCAACGATTTTCTGGGGCACATTCCGGGAGAAAGACCAGAGCGCAGGATCGAAGCCGAATGCTATGACTGGCTTGTCTGTCTCAAGCATCTCATCAAACCTTCCATCATGTGTGGGATGGACGAGAATGACATCCCCATCACTCACGGATCTCCTGCACTCCTCCAGAACCTCCGGATCAGACAGCTCCTGGACAGACCAGACCCTGAGATCGATGCCGAGCTCGGCGCCCGCCTGTACCAGCAGTGATTTATCGCTCGCCCACGTCAGCGCTCTCACTCGCATGCCATCCCTCCGTTCAGGGATCTTATGGGGATGACAAAGGGCCGCTCAAGCTTCATGACCACAGCCTCCACGCAGTAAACCTCTCGCAGCATATCAGGTGTCAGGAGGGATGATGCATCTCCGGCTGCCCAAATCCTGCCGTTTTTGAGCACCGCGAGCTTGTCGACGAATCTCGCTGCGAGGTTCAAATCATGAACTGCCATGACCGCGGAGATATTCTTTCTCTGAACCATCTCCCTTATTATCTCCATGACCTCCAGCTGGTGCTTCATGTCCAGGTTTGATGTCGGTTCATCTAAAAGAAGAACAGACGGCTCCTGGGCAAGTGCGCGGGCGATCAGAACCTTCTGTTTCTGACCGCCGCTGAGCTGGCCGAACTCGCGCATCGCAAGCTCCTCGAGATGCAGAAGCTCTATGACTTCTGTGACGATCTCTAGATCCCTCTCAGAGACACGCCAGCTGATGTGGGGCCTTCTCCCCATGAGTATCGTCTCGAAGACCGTCGTGCCCATAGCGCCGCTCCCCGACTGCGGGACGTAGCCGATCTCTCTGGCGATCTCCCCTCCGCTCATAAGAGCGAGATCCCTGCTGTCGAGAAGTATGCTCCCCCTCGGCTTCAGTATCCTGTCGATGCATTTTATCAGGGTGGTCTTGCCAGAGCCATTCGGGCCGACTAGGCCGAGGATCTCAGAATCCCCCACCACCAGGTTCAGGTCGTTAAGAATCGAACTGGAACCGTAGCTGAACGATACGTTTTGTATGGTGATCTTCACCAAAACTCCTTCCTCCTTTTCATGAATAGATAAACAAAGAATGGCACCCCAAGGAAGGATGTCATTATGCCCACCGGCAGTATGACCGGGGCGAGCACGGTCCTTGCAAGTGCGTCCGCGGCCAGGAGTATCAGAGCGCCCATGAGCGCGGATCCCGGTATGAGAAATCTGTGATCGTTGCCTATGACCATCCTGGTCATGTGTGGCGCCACGAGGCCTATGAAGCCGATGGTGCCTGTGAAGCATATCACGCCCGCTGTGATGAGCGATGCCAGCACCATGGAGACAACACGAGTCCGCTCGACATTCACCCCCAGACTCTTCGCGGTCTCATCGCCCGCGCCTATTGCGTTTATGTCCCACGACTTCAGGATCAGGTATGGAAGGCAGATGAGGATCACGAGCGATGACGCGTAGACCTTCTCCCAGGAGGATCGCCCCAGAGAGCCCATCATCCAGAAGACCACCTCCTGGACCTGCTCTGCCCTCCCGACGTACTGCAGGAATGACGTCATCGCCGAGAAGAAGTACATGATGGCGATGCCTGCGAGAATCATCGTCTCAGGCGTTATCCCCTTGTACTTGGCCAGGCCGTAAACCGCAAAGGCTGCAAGAAGTGTGAAGACAAACGCATTTCCTATTATCAGGTACTCTCCGCCTGCAAACCCGGCTCCCAGGACTATGGCGAGCGCAGCGCCGAACGAGGCTGCTGATGAGATTCCGAGCGTGAACGGGCTCGCCAGAGGATTCTTCAGTATTCCCTGCATCACCGCGCCCGCGATCCCGAGCCCGGCGCCTGCCACCACCCCCATCAGAATCCTGTGGAGCCTCAGCCCCCACACGATTGTATCCGCAAACCAGGTTGACTCGAAATACCCCGGGAACATCCTGGCTAGTATCGCACTGTACACGTCGAAAACAGAGAGTTTCGCAGAGCCCAGCGTTGCGGAGATTCCAGCGACTATCAATATACAGAGGGAGATCGCTGCCAGGAAGAGCAGCTTCCTCCCCACGAATCTGGTGTACTCCTCCTTCAGGCTGATTCTCAACTCAGCTTCCATGCAGTCCATCTGTTCCCCACGTCTCTGTCACGTCTTCGTCACACTTCAGGGTACACGAACATCCTGCCCTCAGGATACTTCACGCCCAGGAACTCCAGGTACTCTCTGTAGACGCTCTCCGGATCCAGATTAACATCAGGATGCAGGATCTTAGCAAGGTACGTGAGGCCCACAACATCGTCCAGGCCGGCCATGATCTCCCAGTTGACCACGTAGACCTTATTGTTCTTCACCGCATTCACACTTGCCGCACCGCTCCTTCCGAGGATCTCATTGAGCGTGTTCTCCAGATTCACAGAATCGGCCGATGGTGGCCTCTCCCAGCCTAGCTGCGTGGATGTAGATCTTTTTATTATAACATCTGGATTCTTTGAGATGACCCACTCCCATCCGATCTTTGGGTAAGCATCCTTAAGATCCTTCGCTATGCTGTAGCCCCTCGCCATTGACACAAGCTGCGCAGCCCCTGAGCCCGTACCCATCGTTGTGATCTCTCCGCCCTTCGATGACCACTCGATGTACACCTTCGGCACGTTCTTGTTCGTCACCGCATTTTCAACATCCGTCTGCTTCTCTTCATACCACTCTATGAAGCGCTGTGCCTCCGCATCCTTTCCCAGAATTCTGCCGAGGATCTCTATCTCCTTCGTCATGTTCTCCGGCTTGTAGAAGTCCAGTCCGATGGCAGTGATGCCCTTGAACGGCTCAAGCCTCTTCGCAACCTCGATGATGCCGTAGGGCTTGTCGGGGTAGGTGTAGCTTATGACTATGATATTCGGAACGATCTCGTCCCCGCTTCTTGCAATCTCCCCGATCATCTCGTAGTCAGGCTCGTTCCATTTCCCTACGCTCTGCCTGTTCTTCAGAGCAGGGAAGTAGTATGCCTTGTTCTTCACGCTGTCCGATATTCCCACAATCCTATCTGCCGCCCCCAGAACGGTCACAGCCTCTGCGGCGTCCGAGTTCAGGACTATGATCCGCTCCACAGGCATCTGGATTGTCACCTCACGCCCTGCGGAGTCCGTGATCGTCATCGGGTATTCAGCACATGAGCAGCATGCTGTGGCAATTAGTAAGATCATCACTGAATATGCAGTCAACTTGATCATAACCAAATCCCTTCTCGTTATCAATATTACTACTTGATGAATCGTATTCTGTTTAAGTTAATAAGTATTTTGTATTCAGTATCAATCAAAAATAAATTGAGATCCCTTTACGGGACGTTCCGGTACTTGTCTGTCGGGAACTGCGCGATTGTGCCGTTCCAGGCCGGCTTGAAGGTGCTTATGGAGGTGTTCCTGCATGTGCAGTCGAAGATCCCTATCTGTCCCTTGTTAGCCTTGCTGTAATCCGGAACATCGAAGAACCCGCCCATGCAGCACGGGAGCCAGTCCTCCATCGTCACAGCCCTGGATTTCGTGACCTCCAGCTTCATGCTCCTCTGTATATCGAAGTTCCCGATGTAGTTCTCATCGATCTCGATAAGCGCGCCCCTTACACCGAGAGTCTTCATTGATGACGATGGTGTGTAATACGTTTTCTTTTTATCGCTACTGGTTTTTGCCTTTAAAGTTTGTGGATTTGTAAGCAGCTCTGCTATATGCACAGTGCCCTGGATGACCTTGTCCTCGAGCTTCATGCTCGCTAGACCATACCCGTCCTTCGTCTCCGTGGGTCCTGTGCAGTTCAGCTCAACCGCCATATCGCCCACGAAGCCGCGCGCGTACTCAAGCTGGTGGAGCATCATGCTCCCCTCCTGGTAGCTCTTCGCGACGGTCCTGTCCTTCAGGAGGGAGTTGTATGTTATCGGGTGAGATGCATACCATCCGGTGCCGTATGCAAAGGTCATGGGTGAGTGTGTCATGTCGCTCTGCCTGGTGAGCTTGATCACGCTGTTCGCACCGGTCCACTGCTCCTTCCAGTCAGGTACTAATCCTTTTGACTGACTCTGGTAATAATAGCTCCCACCATGTCCTGTCTTCTGCTGCGAGTCTATTATATCCGCCACATCGAACGACCCGCTTCCGTGCATGTACTCGACAGCTGAGAGGTTGTTCGTGTTTATATTCTGATACACCATCACAAAGCCCTCGCCGGTCACATCACCCTCCGAGTGATGCGTGTGTTTCAACGCCTCCTTTCCTGGATTGAGATCCCATGGACCTGCATATGAGCTTCCAAGTACAAAAAATAGTACCGATGAGATCACAATCAGTCTGTTTTTCAGATGATTCATATATATCCTCCCTCTTTTTAATACATTTTTTCAACAACATTAGATAAAGTATTATTTAAGTATTTCTGTATCCTAAAAAGTCATCTCATTTATGCTATTGATATGATTTTGATCTTTGTGTAAGGCACTGAAATCCAAAGCTTCTCGATTCTCGGGACAAAGAGATTTCCTGGAAAGCAGAGCATCGACAGAGATCACGCTGTTCAGCATCTCGATCTCCTTCAGAACTCTCTTGAGCAGGGCCTGATCCGCAGTGTCAATTATCGCAAGAAAGTCGTGGTCGCCGAAGAGGGTGTACAGCTTTTCCACGCCCTCAATGGCTTTTATGGAATTGTATGCGATATTCTCCTGGCACGGGACAGCCTTGATCAGAACTATAGCAGAGACCATGGTTCCATCCCCAATCAGTAGGTTGCGCCCCCAGTGGGTATCTGCGTGTTTACAGAGCACCTTCCAGAAAGTGGGCAGATGCTGCACCTGAGTGCGAAGTATCTGACCACACAGGGCCTCAATCCAGCACTGTACAATTTTTCGAGGCAGCTCTCGTACTCGATCAGATCATCCACTGTGGTGTTGTACATAACCCATTCAGATCCGGACATTCCTGATACCTCAGCAAAATGATCAGAGGCCCAGGGCCTCTTTAACCACCAAGAACACCTGGGTGTTGTCCATAACTCCATGCACTGAGCTCGCGCCAGGACCTGTGGCCCTTATGGTGACATCCGGGGCGGTGTGCGTGGCCTCATCCATCTCCACAAGGAGAGCACATTTTGGACTCTTGATCTCCACAGTACCTGAGCCGAAAACAGGCATGATGCCGCCGCTCTCATAGGATTCGAGGTTCTCCGGCTGGATGACGAGCCCGCCGCACTCGTGGTCTGCGGTAACAATCACCAGAGTATCATTGTTCTTCCGCGCGAAGTCGAGCGCCTTTCTCACAGCCTCATCAAATGCGAGGGTGTCCATTGTGGCGTTCTCGAGGCTTCTCTCATGACAGGCGTGATCTATCCTGCCGCCCTCCACCATCAGGAAGAAGCCCTTCGGGTTCTTCGATAGCAGAGAGATCGCCTTCTCGGTCATCTCGGCCAGGCTGGGATCCGGATCAGAGGATCTCGCCCTGACCAGCTCATACTCCATGTGCGAGTTCTCAAATAACCCCAGAAGCTTCTCTGTGGAGTTTACATCAAGCTCTCTGAAGGCTGTTCCGTTGTACACAAATGTGTAACCCCGGGAGGTTGCCGCCTCTATGAGATTCCTGCCGTCTGCCCTCTTACCCCTGCCGCCCAGCGGGCTGGTATCGTTTTTGTCTATAAAATAGCTCAGACCCCCACCAAGCGCTACCTCCACACCACTTGTAAGAAGCTGCTCTGCGATCTCACTCTCATTGTCTCTGTTGTCCACATGCGCATAAAATGCCGCGGGAGTTGCATGGGTTATCCTGGTTGTGCTGACCACCCCTGTTGAGAGACCAGCTTTCTCAGCAAGCTCGAGAATAGTCGTTAGATTCTTTCCATCTCTGATACCGGGAATGGCGCTGTCATCCTGACCGATCACACCATTGTTGGTCTTATGGCCTGTGGCCATTGCAGTCGACGCTGGGGCCGAGTCTGTCACAAAGGAGTTAGCACTGAACGTCCTGAGGATCCCCGTGTGCTCCATGCTGTCCATGTACAGCCAGGTATCTGCATATCTGGAGAGGTTCCATCCAGCCTTCTCAATTCTGGCCATCGTCTCCTGGGTGATCCCCATACCATCGCCTATCATCAAGATCACATTCTTGGCCTTCTGAGAATCCTTCAGCTCAGATCCATCTGCACTGGTGACAGTCAAACACGAGAGCACGACCATAATGCCCAGCAGTGCAGAAGTATATACTACCATCTTCATTCAGAGACCTCCACACATCGATTTTCTACAGGACATATAATTTTGATCGAAATAGAATATAGATTTGAACTTTAGGTATATAGATTAATTTAAAATATATTCGACTTGTGCGATCGTTAAGCGTGTTTGGATCTCCGGATGTGGGTTTGGTCACTGAATGATATGCATCCTGAGCTCCTCATCATTTAGGCAAGGTGAGACGGAACTGTGGTGAATGATGCTGCTTTTCTTAGAAGACAACTGTGCCATTACCCGCAAATAATCAGTATGCCCTGTATCCATATGCCTAAATTAGGGGGAGCTTAGGATGCTTCTTTATGATCCACATTTTAGAGGGGGAACAGAAGTCTTCTGCCTTTTATCTCAAGCATCTCGACGTCGATCCCATAGGCTGCTCGAATGTTCTCTGAGGTCATGACCTCTTCAGGTGTGCCCATCGCAATGATGTTATGCATTTCTGAGAGGTCACCATCGATTTTTCTCATCAGGACTATTCTGTCAGAGAACATCAGCGCATGGTTCGGATCATGAAGTGACATCACAACAGTCATAATACCACATTCAGCAAACCTCCTGACGGTCTTCAGAATCCTGATCTGGTTTCTGAAATCGAGGTATGATGTTGGTTCATCGAGCAGCAAAAACGACGGCTCCTGCGCAAGCGCTCTTGCGATCATCGCAAGCTGGCGCTCGCCGCCGCTGACCTGGTTGTATGGACGATCTGCAATGTGAAGAGCGCCAACCATCTCCAGAGCCCTGTATGCCTTCTCCAGATCTCTATGACCTGGCTTTGATAAAGGAGAAATGTACGAGAACCTGCCGGTCAGCACAACATCAAGTACCGTGAATGGAAAGGTCGACCTCTGGGCCTGCGGCACATGCCCCATGAGCTTTGCCATTTCTCTGGGGTTCATGGATCTGGTGTTCCTGCAATCCACATAAACCTGTCCGCTTGTTGGTGGCAGCAATCCATTGATTATCTTGAGCAATGTCGTCTTGCCGCACCCATTTGGCCCCAGCAGGGTCACCACCTTTCCCTTTTCAATCTCCATGAATATGTTGTTGAGCACAGCCCTGCCGTTGTAGCTCAGCGATACGCCATCGATCAGGATTCCCCTTTCAGAGTTCATTCCCATCCTCCACTGCGTGTGCTTCTGAGCAGATACACAAAGAACGGTGCACCTGTAAGAGTGGTGATCACGCCCACTGGAACTTCAAAACCGAAACTAGCACGCGCAAGATCATCAACAAAAACCATGAATGACGCACCGAAGGTTATGCAGAGTGGAATCATATGAATGTGGTCCGGACCGAAGATCATTCTGATCATGTGCGGAACCACAAGCCCAACAAAGCCTATTATCCCGGCAACTGAGACCACAGATGACGCGGCGAGAGAAGCTGCTACGACAAATACGGCCTTGTAGAGCTCCGGATTCATTCCCACGGATCTGGCCTCCTCATCTCCCAGGGCCAGAACGTTTAGCCTCCACCGGAGCAAAAAAATCACAGCACATCCAGTCAAAGCCAGAGGAAATGCGCTGTGAATCTTGGACCAGCTTGCGGTGGCGAGGCTTCCCATGAGCCAGTAGATTATGCTCTGGAGGGCCCTTTCATGTACAGCCGTCTGGATGATTGAAAGGAGAGAGTCGAAGACAGCTGAGACGATCACACCTGCGAGCAGCAGTGAGACTATAGGGGTGCTCCCGTGGGATGTGGCTATGTAGTATGCAAACCCAACTGCGACCAGACTGAAGAAGAATGCCGAGAGTTGCACAGGGAACTGAGGGGCGACAGCGAGCGACAGAGCAGCTCCGAACGCAGCACCCGATGAGAGTCCTAGTGTATATGGGCTCACCAGGGGGTTTCTGAATACGCCCTGAAACGCAGCACCCGATACAGAGAGCGACGCTCCGACCAGCATTGCAAGAAGAATGCGCGGGAGTCGGACCTCAAATATCACAGTGCTGTATACACTTGGACGTGGTGTTTCAGCACCCATGAGGTTGAATATCACCAGCTGAATGAGATCGCCTGGTTCGATCTTGAATTTGCCTATGAAAAGCGAAAGGACCATTGCAATCAGAGGGGAGATTAAGAAAAAGATATAAAGATATTTTTTAAATGACATCAGGCTACCGACCATCATGCGACTATCATGCTTTTTCCATGCTAGGGTAATGCACACCCCACATGTCTACATGGAATTCATCTATAGTCTTGTTCATATCCACATCCTTGAACCTATCCGGATGGAGATCCATTGCGATATGCAAAAGAGCTAATGGCATTCGCGGAGAGAACGCATCGAAGAGGTATGGGTTCCCGATCTCGTAGACCCGGCCGTTTTTCACAGCGTTAATATCCTTCCAGCCCTTGAAATCCTCACCAGTCATGATATCCTCTGGATCGAGATTCTCGTTGTACCACATGTAGATCACGTCGGGATTGAGCTTTATCAGCGTCTCCAGGTTTAAGACGGGATGCTCCATCATCATGGCCGTCTCATTTTCAGCGAACTTCATCACATTGACGCCGCCGGCAAGATCTATGATATCGTTTATCCCGCTTTTGACCCCAGCTGTGCCCAGAACATCGGTCCACATCCAGTAAACCTTCGGCCTCTCGCTCTCCGGGATGCTGCTGGTCACACTGGTGGTTATGTTCATGTAATCTTGCATTATTCTTTTCACTTCAGCAGCCCGCTCCGTTCTGCCAGATATAACTCCCATTGTGTCTACCTGATGGAGCACATCGTCCACAGATCTGACGAATATCGCAAAGACAGGCACACCAAGTGTCTCCTCGATCGCTTTCAGGTTGGCGTCTTCCGGAGTGGTGGCCCAGAGGACCACGAGATCCGGATTCGCCCTGGCCAGGGATTCGAGATCAACGCGATCGCCTGCCACGCTGACTGTGAGCTTCTTCTCGAAATCGGGATCTATCACCGGGAATATATCATCAAGCAGCTTTCGCATCCATCTGTCATCCTTCAGGGCCACGATGTTCCTGGGATCCCCCACTGCATAGTATGTTTTGAGCGCGTTCTCCATCATGAAAACCACACGCTCGCTGGGAGAGCTGATCGTCACATCACGCCCAAGATCATCCTTAATCTGGACCTCTCCACAGGATGCAGCTGATACAGCCAGCAGAAGGCATAAAAATGCTACAATCACAGATTTCTTATTCATTTTATCACCTACATCCAATTTAGTTTTATGATTTTTAATGAAACATATTATCATAAAACAGGGTTTCCCGAATGCCCTATACATCTTGAACTAAAAGGTTCACTAGAGGATATTGCTTCAGAGGAGGAAATAGAAC
>NZ_JAOAKP010000048.1 GCF_026419855.1 Methanothrix sp. | reverse complement strand
CTCCAGAAGCTCGAGCCTCACACGTTCTCCCCTATCAGCCATGCTGAGCAGATCGCTCAGGCGCACGAGATCGACCCCTATCTCCCCAGGGGTCGCCTGATAGAACTCAAACGCGGATGCATCGATCCTGAGTGAGACCATTGCGACGTTCGCCGGATCGACCGCCTTGAGCTCGAGACCTTTCTCAGATATCGTAAACTTGACCTCATCGACCAAGGAAGATACTGCCTCGATCGCATCCCGCAGGGTTTCTGCATCAATAACTGCCTTCAGCATCCTAGCGCCTCCAGAAAAGAAAGTATCTAGTATTTAATATAGTTTTCCATGTGATCCATCATTCAGTCATACTCTCTCCAGGTATTCCCACACTTTGTGCATCTGAAGAAGCGTACCTCGGACTCGTCTGCGGCTCTCAGCTGTCTGAGCCACCAGTAGGCAGTATCGTTCCCGCACTCCGGGCATTTCGCTTTTGTTGTCGGCAGGCCTGCAGATTCCTGTTCAAGCACGGGCACAGACCTCTCGAGCTTATTTGTCACCGAGACGATTGGGTTGTTCGAGCTCTTCGGTATCTTCATCCCGCACTTTCTGCATACCATCATCCCCTCTTTGGGGATCATCATGCTCTTACACGCAGGGCAGAACTCCATCGCCTGCTGCTCGACCCGTGCTATATTAAAGGTTGCGATTGTTTAGGTTCTGCTATCATAGCGCGGGAAGAGAATTGAGTCCGAAACAGAACCGAACACATGTGTCATCGGTTAAGGCCGTTTGGTGAAAGAATCACTCAACAATTTTTACATTGATATCTTGAAGTTAATCATTGTGACTATTGCCATCGATATCATCGAGCGGCACGATACTTGTAGTTGCAAATTGTTAAATACACATCGTATTATGTTGCATCCGATTCCTTAACCGAGGACCGATGGAACCGAAAAGTAGATGCGGTCGTGTGCTTGAATGGCCGAATCACATAGGAATGCAGTGCGCATTGGCATGCCATCCACATAATCGCATGCATCTGAACTATAGTATTCCGCATAAGTTTATATAATATTGCATATTACATAAAATCGTGTATGAAGTGCGACATGTCCAGCAAATTTTAAATTAGCTTATATGAAGTGACGCGAAGGACTATAAATTATAAAAGTACATGACCACATGAGCAGTGCAGTAGGTACTGCTTCCAGTGAGGGATTCACGCCTTGACGAAAGATGATATATACAGGCCATCGACGGTATTATGGGATGGCCGAGATGCCGCTCAGCAGCCGGGCGATGTGTATCTTCTTGCTGATCGTGCTGAGCATCGGCCATTCGTCAGCAGACGATGTCAATGATCTTTGGCTGCTGATCTCCAGCTATGAGGATATCGGCATAACAGTACAGGACCTCGCTTTCTTTCTGGTCTCACATGGATACGATGCAACCCCCGAGAGATCATACGTAACCGTCAAGCTTCCGAGCGGCAAAACTGTTTATCTCACCCCTAACGGAGGGGCACCGAGACTGGCAGATCTCTGGATGGAGCCGCCGAAGAGCACAGGGCTCATGCAGGTGATACCCATAGCGGAGATCCAGAAGGACAGATCATACAACATGACATCGAATCAGGAGTTCATCAAATCTGTGAGCAGGCTTACGATGTTTCCTGTAACTCCCCTTGGCATGTGCTACGACGGCTCCCAGAAGCTGGCAAATCTTTATACAGAGTTCGGGTACAACATAAAATACATGTATGACCCGAGCGGGTTTGAGAACCAGGGACATCTGTGGATAATCGTTGAAGATCCTGATAACAGCGACAGATGGCTTGCAGTCGACAGCTACTACGGCGTTGTTACAGATAGCAGCTACTACAAGGCTCCATACAGCTTCCCCGACATAAAGTATCTCGACTCTCTGAACCCAAAGTGGAGGTATGCCTGATTTGAGAATATCACAACTCTGTCCCAAGCGGCCAGATATCACCCCTGCACCCAGGAGGTATTATGAGCTCAGGTTATAAAATGATAATAATTTTTGCGGTTTTAGTGACAACTGCATCTGCACTTGATATCTGCGATCGATCAGATCTCCGCTTCTCCGATATGCGCGGCCAGGATCTCAGCGGCGCGCATCTCAACCAGTCAGACCTGACGGGCGCGGATCTCAGGGGTGCAAACCTGAGTGGAGCCTATCTGAGATCAGCATGGCTTGTTAACGCAAACCTCGAGGGGGCATCGCTCGCAGGCGCGGATCTGAGCATGGCGGATCTCAGCGGGGCGAATCTCAACGGCTCAGATCTCACCAGGGCGAATCTGAGGAACGCCAGGCTTAGTGGCGCAAGCCTGGTCAACGCAAACATGACAATGGCAGACTGCACAGAGGCCATGATGGATGATGTATCTCTGACGGATGCCGAGATGACGAGCACGAGGTTCTTCCGCACGGATCTAACAGGCGCGGTCTTCTCCGGTGCGTCGCTGAGCCATGCGAACTTCGTCGGCGCACATCTGAGCTGGGCCGACCTGAGCAACGGCAGGCTCAGCAATAGTCAGTTCTCGAGGGCCGAACTCTACGGAGCGAATCTGAAGGGCACAGATCTCAGCGGCTCAGACTTCACGCGATCGTACATGATGAGGGCCAGAATGACTGGCGCAAATCTGAGAAGCGCCAGCCTGGATTATGCAGACCTCACAGAGGCAGATCTGAGAGGTGCAGACATGCGCAGCTGCAAGATGCGTTATGCTGATCTCAGCGGGGCGAACCTGGCAGGCGCGGACGTCTCAGAGGTGGTGCTGGATTCTGTGAAGACGACTGGAGTTAACCTGAGCGGCGCAAACCTGTACAAGACCTCGCTCTTCAACCTGGATCTAAGGGACATCGATATGCGTGGAGTGCAGATAAAGAAGGCGAAGATGGACACGGTATTCCTCACAAACTCAAACCTCGCAGGTGCGGTGCTGAACGATGTGACGATGCACATGGTCGAGATGACGAACGTGGATCTGAGCGGGGCGATCCTGCGGAATATCGAGTACGATGAGTTCACGCTGAGATCACTCAAAAAGGCCAATCTCGATCGCGCCACAATGGACGACCGCCTGAAGTCCGACCTGAGCGGGTGAGATCATGAGGTTTATTACAATCCTCATACTGCTATCTCTAACGCTTGCTATCTCCGGCCGTGCTGCAGATATCGAGGTACTGCCAGCGGCGTCTGTGATGGATGCGCTCGACTCTGCAGCTGATGGAGGTACCATTTATCTCCAGCCAGGAATATACCACGAGAGCCTGATCGTCAACAAAACGGTGACGATCACAGGTCAAGAAAATGCGATAATCGATGGCGGTGTGAGGATACTTGCGGATGGGGTGGTCCTGCTGGGCATCACCATAGGCGGTTCCGGAATGATCCTCGGGTCAAACAGCAGCCGGATCGAGGAATGCAATGTGAGCGGATGCGCAGGATCTGGCGTGGTGATAACAGGCTCCGGCAACATCATTATTAACAGCAGCATCACCGGAAACAGCCACGTGGGTATCGAGATCTGGGGCAGCAGCAACACTGTACAGTGGAACAGAATTAACGCAAATGACGATTGTGGAATCGTAGTATACGGTAATGATAATGTAATAGAGAGCAATGCGCTCCTGGAGAACGTCCATGACGGAATGGAGATAGAGGGCGCTGGCAACCTGATCGCCAGAAACAACGTATCCATGAGCCAGGGTGCAGGGATAGAGCTGCTGAACATGTCCCGCGGGAATATGATAGAGGGAAATATGATCTGCAGGAACGGAGAGTGCGGCATAGAGGTCGTAGAGTCGTACGAGAATAACATCTCCGGAAACAGCCTCATTGGAAACGATGTTGGGATAAAAACAGAGCGTGCAACAAACAATCTGATCTTCAGCAACACAGTCATCTACACCATGCAGGATGGCATCAGAATCTCAGACGAGAGCAGGTGCAACACAGTTCACAGGAACAACGCGAGCAACAACCACGGCGCTGGCATCAAAATCGAGGGATCAAATGATAACATGATTTTAGGGAACAGTGTGCACAGTAACGCGGTGGGCATAGACATATCCCGCTCTGAAAACAACACCATCCGTGGCAACCATGTGGTGATGAATGGAGTGGGCATTCATCTGGATGTATACAGCACCGACAACACTCTCTACCACAACGCGATGATCGACAACAGACAGAGCGCATTGGACAGCTCAGTGCACTACGGGAAGAACAGCTGGGACAACGGCAGCGAGGGCAACTACTACAGCGATCATGTCTGCCATGCGGAGTGCAGTGCGTATGAAATACCGAGCGGCGAGGAGATAAATAGCATCGACAGATTCCCACTGAGCTCCTGGGATGAAGGTTTCATGGCTGTGAAGTTCATGTGGCCGACCCGCGGATGCGTGCCTGCGTATGCGAAGGGTCTGGCCATATGAGAACCCACCTGCTCATTTCTTTTTGTACCTCTGAGTTGCTGTTATTTCTCCAAGCCTTCCCAGATATGTGCCGTCGAGGAGATATATCATGGAACGGCTAAGATCGATGAGCTTCATGAGTGGTCCCTTTTCGTCGTCCATATCATTCAGGGGCAGGCTGCCGCAGAGCGGGTTGAATGCTGGCATGATCACGATCTCACTTTCTTTCGAGAACGCCCTCACCCAGACCCGCTCGCTTCTCGATGCCCCCAGGGGATCCACGAGTCTGATCGATGGGTGGAGGTGCGCTGTGACGATGCTTTTCGCTGAGAGAACCTCGGGGCCTGGCCAAGTGTGGCCGTGGAAGTAGCCGATGCCATCGATTACTGTGCCCTCAGGCTCGCAGACCTCCGCTCCTGCTGCGAGATCCCGCAGACCTGTATCGTGATTCCCCGGGACCACGGTGACATCCGCGATCTCAGAGACCCTCCTGATGAAATCCGGCACCTCGACCCGCTCCTGCCAGCTCGTTCTGGGAACATTGTGTTTCAGGTCGCCTAGCATGACCAGCCTGTCTGGCTCATGTGCCTTCATCAAAGCTAAAAGCCGGTTTAGCAGTTTTCCGGTCTGGCTCGGGACGTTTGCACCTCCGAGCCACAGCTCGTACTCGATGCCTAGATGAACATCTGCGACCACCATAACCCTGTTTTTCCCCTCTGCAACGAGGACAGACTCTCCTGCAACCGGGAAAAACCTCACACCGACCCACCCACACGCACTGGATCTCTACTGTATAAAATGTACCCCAAGCTACAGGCAGTGATCAAAGGCCGGCTCAGAGGCGATCGATCTGATGAGCTCTGATGCAGCATCCTCTTCATCTCCATGCACATACAGCCACACGCTGCCCTCCGCACCGCAGACGCCGCCAGCTGCCATTATCTCTGCCTCTGCGTTTGTTAGGATGCGTATCGCATCGATCTCAGTTATTATCTCCCCGGGCACTGGAAGAAGGCGCAGTCCTTTCGATCCCGGTGCGTTCAGCCTGCGCGAGAGATCCATGAGATCCGCATCGACGCGCTTCTCGAGGCCCATGGGTATCATCAGCCTAACTCTTCGACCAACTGCGGCCTGGAGCGCGGCAACGATCGTTCCGCCCCTCGGATGCCCGATGAGGACCGCAGCCTGCCTGCGCTGGAGATCGAGAGCGTTCGCGCCTTTGATTATCAGATCACCCTCAGAGAGGTCATCGACAACATCGAAGAGCGTCAGCCCCCTCCTCCATTCTCCCCTGGTTATGACCACATCCCCTGGAAAGTCGCGTTCATCTGGAAGACGGCCACTCTCCGTGGACTCTTTCCATGGAGGAAGCGTGATGCCCCTGAAGAACCTGCGCCTCGTGAATCCATCCCTCTGACCGATGAGCTCGAGCAGCTCCTCTGCCACGTAACCGTTCGTGGTACCTGCGATGATCGCCACAGTGCCGGATCGCATCGCCTCGCGGACCGCAGGATGCGCAGCCACAGCCCTGGCGATCAGACGCTTTCCAGCTGCTGGCGTTAAAACAAACTGACCCATGAATTCCAGATAAGCATCTTGATGAAAAACATTACCTCAGGTTGAAGTAGTGTCATGCCAGCGTTCGCCAAAAGGGTGCTGCGCATCTGTTTTATAGTCCTTTGCGTCACTTCATATAAGCTAATTTAAAATTTGCTGGACATGTCGCACTTCATACACTATTTTATGTAATATACAATATTATATCAACTTATGCGGAATACTATACTCTCCACGCATTCCTGGAATCGTCTTCTGCTTGCGGATTTTAAAGACTTATCCAACACAGTATCCGGAGATCAACTTCATTTGGCGTACGTGGTGAATGGCTGGGATTAACCCGACTATAGTATTCCGCATAAGTTTATATAATATTGTATATTACATAAAATCATGTATGAAGTGTGACATATCCAGCAGACTTTAAATTCACTTATATGAAGTGACGCAAATGACTATAATCAGGGAATGAAACTCGTCACGAGCATGTAGAATGTGGCCGCTGTCAGCGCATCTCCAAGGCCTACGGTCGTCACGGGCTCAGGCGATATGAAAGAAGGATGGACGCAGACGCTGAACCCATCCCTTTCCTTGAACGCGCCGAGTCCTGCCCTCATTCCCCCCAGCCTGAGGAGATCGTCCACTGCCCTTTTTCCATCATCGCTCAAACCCAGCTTCACATCTTTTTCGATGCAACCTGTAGCAGCGAACCTGCCCGCGATCTCCGCGCCCAGCCCAAGCGCAGCGATCTCTTTTCTCGGGTCGGGCGAGATGCTCACCGTGAACTCGCGGGTGTGAACGCACACCCTTGGAATATCAAACTCATCATGGATCTGCTCCGCAGCCCCTGCGATCGCCTCCCAGTCGTCTCCTGAATCCACAAGCATCGAGAGCTCATCCTCATTCATGCCGATGCTCTCGACCTCCATGATCTCCAGAAGGTACCTCATGATCTCCGGTCGCTCGAAGCCGCCCATCTCAGCGTGGCTGTATCGTGTGGCGAGCCATTCACTCATCGAGCGCAGCCGCTCCTCAAAGATCTCCCTGTGAAGCTCGCAGGGTACGAGATGGAATCCTGAGAGAATCACACCCCTCACATCTGGATCGGGCTTTTCCAGAAACGCGCGAAATGAAGGATTTAAATGCATAACTCGATTCAGCGGGTCGAATGTCGCGATTATCCTGTTCTCCCTTGGGGCTGTGAATCTCCCCGAAGGCGTATCGATCCTCTCACCACCCCTGTACTGGATCACGAAGTGCCTGAGCTCCTGGCCCTCCTCTGATGCATCGAAGGGACTTGTGAGTGAAACACCGCCATCCGTGACAGGAACCCTGACCGCTGGATGAAAGAGCGATGCCTGGCGTGGAGTCAGGGATGGGACGTTGACTACAGGCTCTGCTCCGAGCGCGGCGAGAACGTTTGCGATGTTTCCCGCGTTCCCTCCCATCCTGGTCTCCCAGGGGAAGAGCGATGCGATCTCATCAGAGACATTCTCGTTATTAATGAGAAGCTCGCCGCCTGTTCCACGGCGCATGTGATACAGAATGGAGATGATGAGATCATCAACTGAGCTGATCGTTGATGGGATCTCAGAGTTCTCAACGGCGAATTCGATGCATTGTGACAGCCTCTTGATCTCATCCCCTGTGATGGTGTGAACGCAGTCCATGTTGACGTTGAAAGCGCAGAGTACCCTGGGATCAGATCCTGATGATTCTGTATTTGCCGGTTCCAAGGCCAATCTTCTCCCCATACGCGATCTGATGCAGGGCATTAGTCGACTCCCAGCACCCCCTGAACTTGTCCTCTCCGGGCCTCATGTTGCTCTTCAGGTAGCTGTTCTCGATGCCCCTCTGCGCATTGACGAGATCATAGCTGGCCATGTCGATGGCGACCGGATCCCTGGATGCCAGAATTCCTATATCTGGGACCACCGGAGCATCGGACCACGGGACGCAGTCGCAGTCCGGCGTTATATCAATCAGGAAGTTGATGAAACCGATGCGCCCTGCCTTGTCCCTGACCGCCCCATATGCATACTCGACCATTCTCTCCACAAATGGGGGTATCGCAACGACCCAGTCGAAGTCCATTGCCCTCTCCGGGCATGCCCTGACGCACTCACCGCAGCCAACACAAACACTGAGCTCGATGACCGCCTTTCCGTCTACAACAGAGATTGCAGACCTGGGACATGCCTTCACGCATCTGCTGCATCCCTTGCATTTCTCTTTATACACTACGGGCTTCGCAGTGTGCTGCTCTGCCTTTCCGATTGGTGGCGCGCACCCCATGCCGAGGTTCTTTATCGCCCCACCAAATCCCGCGAGAATGTGCGCCTTGAAGTGCGAGAGCACGATCATGCTGTCGGCGCTGGCGATATCTCCGGCGATCTTCACAGAACTGAAGTGATTTAGACCCACATCAATGCTGATGTGGTTCTCCCCTCGCAACCCGTCTGCTATTATCACTGGCGCATCGACAACAGCATATGCGAAGCCATGCTCTATCGCTGTCCTGATGTGATCCACCGAGTTGCCACGGCCTCCGCTGTAAAGGGTGTTTGTATCGGTCAGGAATGGCCGAGCACCTCTATCCTTCACAAGCTTCACGACCTCACGCACGAAGACCGGGCTGATGTACGTGTCGTTCCCCACCTCGCCAAAGTGTAGCTTTATGGCAGTGAGATCGCCTTTACCGAGAATTTTATCGAAGCCTGCAGCGCTGAAAAGCCTCCTGATCTTCTCAAGCTTGTTCTCACCATCGCTCCTGGACCTGATATCCGCGAAGTAAACATCACTGGTCATGATCTCCCCCTTCCGAATGTGCCGGCCAGAAGATCAGCCTTTCCATCTGATGCATGCTGTTCATCCATTGCTCAGATGCATCCAACCGATCGTTCCAGCTCAAAGACAGATGAGATCCAGCTATCCGAACGCTTATCCTGCTCAGGAACTCTGATCCACTCCACATGAAAGCTGATGCCCGATCGTGTGACATCTCGATAATCCCCCGATCAGATCCCCAGCGCTCGTCGCTTTTCCTCTATGTGTCCCAGGATCAGCTCTGCCGCTTTCACTGGATCCCTCTCCACGGCTATCACGCCGCCTGTGATATCCCTGCAGCCTCTGAGGAGCAGATCCAGGAGCCTTGGAGCGCCGGTTATGGTCGGCACGGGGTTCACGTATGTGTAGAGGCCGAACGCGAGCGCGAAGAGCGCATCGATTGTGGCCTTCTGCTCCATGTACTCAGGCGCTGCAGCAGCTACAGGGAGATCCTTGACAGGCACGCCAAGCGTCTCCGAGACGCTCCTGAGAAGCTCCGAGAGCCTGCCGACATCTGTGCATGTTCCGTAGCTCAGCACAGGCGGAATTCCCAGAGAGCTGCAGACTCCTTCAAGACCGCTGCCTGCCAGAGATGCTGACTCTTTTCGACACAGACCTGCGAGCTGCATGGCCGCATTTCCGCAGCCCATCGAGAGGATCAGAACATCTCTTTTTATGAGCTCCCTTGCAAGTGCGACGCTATGTACATCCTGACCTGAATCTCTGAGCGTGGTGCATGAGACCAGGCCCACTATGCCCCTGATCTGCCCTGATTTCAGCGCATCCAGAAGCGGATCGAGGCTGCCTCCGAGCAATTCCAGAATGCTCTCCGTGGAGAAGCCGACAGTCGCATCTCCGACGGGCAGACCCCTCACATGCTTCTGCCTCGCTCTACGCGATGGGAAGTTTGATATCGCCATCTCCAGGAGCTTCGCGGCCTGATGCTCCACCTGCTCAGGCACATAGTTCAGCCTCTCCTCAATACCCTCAAATGCGACAAGCTCGCTGACTGGAACCAGCCTGAACCCGTATTTCCTCGCATAGTCGGGATCAAGAGGAAGCGAGCAGTTCATGTCGCATGCCATGAGGTCTACGGAGCCGGTGGCCATCATGGGCTCCTGGGAGATCCAGTTCCCTGTAAAACCACCGAGCACGTCGTCCATGGACCAGCGCTGTATTATCTCCTGGCCGGTCTCAATGCTCGCTATTATCCTCAGACCCCTTGCGCCCGCGCTTCTCGCTCTCTCCTGCCACTCAGGCTGCCTGGCGAGCATTATCATCGCGAAGCCCATGAAGGGCTCGTGGCCGTTAACTATAACGTTCACGTAATCCGGATCCAGGACGCCGAGATCGACCATCATCCTGTGAGGCCTCGGAACCCCGAAGAGCACGTCCTGGCAGTACTCCAGTATCATCTGGCTCTGATATGCCATGGCTATTGAGAGGCGCATCGCCTTCCTCGCCAGGCTCTCGTAGCTTCCATCTACGTTTGTGAGGCATGAGCTTGTCGCCATCAGTATCTCCCCATGGATGCCTCCAGGAAATATACCCAGAGCTCGCCACAGCTCCTTCCGCTCAGCAGGTGCAAACGTATCAACAATCAGACTCTCCTGATAGTAGCTCCTGCAGAAGTCTGCCTCGACTGCATCACAGAGCCTGAGAGCGATATCCTCTGGAGATCCTGATGGATCGATATCGAGCGTGGATGCAAGACGTCTGAGCTTTTCCTGCTCGACGATCCTGAACGGAGTTTTACCAATAGCTGTTGCCCTGAGCGTCCTTATGGTCTGCTCTGCATGGTAATGGTATGTCGATGCGCCCATCACATTTCTCAGAAGCATCATGCGCATCGCCATGCCATCCGCTGATATCCCGCAGACACCTCGTTTGTCCTTCGCTGCATCTGCCCTGCAGGGGCCATTGGAGCAGAGATCGCATCGCGTGCCCGCCATGCAGTATGGGCATCTTCTGTCAGGATCCCCGCCCATCCCCTGGGACTCATAGCGGTCCCAGAGGTTGCTCATGCCATCTTTCCTTAGCTGCTCGTACATCCTCCGAACAGACTCATGATACGATATCCTCTCAGGCTCCATATTCCTCCCCCATCACACATTGTGGTGACACCTTCAGCCAGACCGGCAGGAAAGCGGGAATTCCGCAATCCCCTGGTACACCGTGAGGTCCTCCGCATAATAATAGCACACTCAATCCACAAGCACCATCTCAACCGGGCGCCTCGGAGTGTGTTTGGTCGGAGGAGCGTATCCCATGCGTATCAGGAGCTGTGGATACCTGACGCCGAGAAACTCCGCCATCTCCCCCCTGAGCTCATCTATTGCTATCGGCTGGCTGAAGAGGTCGAAGCGCACGTCCATCTCTGTGGCCAGAAGGAAGAGCTTCTCAAAGGTGACGCCCAGCCTGACCCATGTGAGCCTGTCCTCCGAGTCAGATGACAGAACTCCGACAGCTGGAGCTTCTCTCATAAGAGCAGACTCCTTTCTGGCTCTCGACCAGGATGTATCGAATGCTCCGAAGATGAACCTTCCAAAGTATGACTCGAAATCCGAATAGCCAAACGCATAGCCTGGAAGCCCGTCATACGTATCCGAGGTGTTGGATCTTATCCAGGATGCTAGCTCCTTTCTGAACTCCTTGTTCCCAAGCTGAATCTTGTGGGCCCGCGCGAGCAGCTCTGCCATCCTGTTCTTTCCATCCGGATCTGTCATTATGTCCAGTCTGAAGCCATCATTCCCCACGAGCTCCCTCATCCTCTGCAGCTTCTCAGGCTCGATCTCCCTATCCTCAAATCTGCCACGATTCGTATGCCTCTCTGTTATCTGCCTGAACAGATCCTGGAACCTTCTATCAGCGACGCCCTCTGAAAAGCTTATGAGAGCGATGCGATCCGCATCCACGCCATCGGGGAAGCATTCAACTCTGTAGCCCATATTGAAGTGCTCCGCAGCAATGAGGATATTGGCCACCGCACAGCCCAAACTTATGTATGCTGTCCTGTGCGTAGGATCGACAGCGGGAAGTGTTCTGGATCTGTCGAATAAGACGGATATGCTGTTATCCCTGATCGAGAACTTCCATGGCTGTGTGTTCGGGCCCGATGGGGCAAGAACCGCATACCTCAGGACGAACTTGAGCTTATCGTACATGCTTCCATGTGACGGAAAATCCTCCTCACGTACATCCCATGCGGCAAGGTTTTTCATCATAGGTGTATCCTCCGTGGCTTACAGCGGATCGATGCACCACGTGCTGGACAGCAGATGGCGCAACTGACAAATATATTGCGAGCTGATGAAATATAAAAGTTGGCATATCCAGGACAGAGTTACCGATGAGTTTGCGCCATTGTGATGGTCTCGATCAGATCATGATTTTCGACAAATATCGATGATGCTTCTTCATGAGCTCTCAGGACGGTATTTTCGCCATCCTCTGCCCCGCCAACTATTCCTGACCGAATATCTGAGTCTCGCCACCAATGTATTTGAGGAGGTTCTGTGATCCCGATCCTCCGTAAACTCCTTTAACATAGCACATTCACCTGCAGAAGCATGCCGATACATCCAATAGATTACAGGTACGGAACACCTGAGATGAAGGCGATCTGGGAGGAGGATTACAGGATCAGGATGCTCTTCAGGGTGGAGGCAGCCCTTGCCAGGGCCGAGGAGGAGGTCGGGCTCATCCCGAAGGGCGCTGCAGATGCGATATCGAGGGCAGCGGAGATCGCATCTCCCCAGCGGGCGAAGGAGATCGAGGCCGAGATAGGGCATGATATGATGGCAGTGGTCCTGGCGATGGCGGAGGTCTGTGACTATGGCGAATGGATACACCTCGGCGCGACATCGAACGACATTCTCGACACAGCCACAGGTTTGCAGCTGAAAGCGTCCCTGGAGATCATCGAGTCAAAGCTCAGGGAGCTGCTCAGAGTCCTTCTGGATATGGCTCTGGAAAATAAAAATCTCGTATGCGCCGGTAGAACACATGGACAGATGGCCGTTCCAACGACTTACGGACTGAGGTTTGCAATATGGGCCTCAGAGGTCGCCCGTCACATCGACAGGCTCAGGGAGATACGCCCCAGGGCTGCGGTCGGAAAGATCAGCGGTGCTGTTGGGACGCAGGCAGCGTTCGGGCCTCACGGCATGACAATACAGCGCAGGGTCATGGAGATCCTGGGGCTCAACGAGGTTGATGTCTCCAATCAGGTGGTGCAGAGAGATCGCCACGCTGAGGTCATGTGTCTCCTGGCCCTCATAGCATCGACTCTCGACAAGATCTGCGTGGAGATCAGGACGCTGCAGAGAACCGAGATCGGGGAGGTTGAGGAGAGCTTTGGCAGGAGGCAGGTCGGGTCAAGCACGATGCCGCACAAGAGGAATCCGATAAGATCTGAGCAGGTCTGTGGCCTCGCTAGGGTGATAAGAGCACAGGTCGAGCCGGCGTTTGCTAACATACCCCTCTGGGACGAGCGGGATCTGACGAACTCGAGCTGCGAGCGCGTGATATTTCCTGAGGCGTTTGTGCTTACAGATCACATCCTCAATCTCACCATCAGGATTCTCAGAGGGCTGAGGATACGAAAGGAGAACGTTGAAAGAAACCTCAACCTGCTCAAGGGTCTGAATCTGGCTGAAGCTGTCATGGTTGAGCTGGCGAAGAGAGGCGCTGGCAGGCAGACATCCCATGAGATACTGAGGAACGCATCCATGAGAGCGTTCGAGGAGGGTCGGGAGCTCCTCGATGTCCTCCTGGAGGATGGGACTGTCACGAAGTACATCGGCGAGGATGAGCTCAGAAGGCTGCTCGATCCCCACAGATACACAGGCACCGCTGTCGAGCAGGTCGAGCGGCTTGAGAAGAAGCTTAGGCCATACTGTGGATGAGAACGATAGAGAAGAACAATAGAGAGCATCGTGATAAGGTGAATTGGGAAGATAGGAGGCAAAAGGCGGGTGTCGGAGGTGGGAACGCGTCCGGCTTTTGCCCAAACAAATTAAGGCAATTGTCGAATATAAATATTTCGGTCGTGTCAGGGGGCATGTCCGGCTAACGCCAGCATCTCATCGGGAAGTTACATGGCATAAACATTTTAAATAAGTTGCTGTAAAATTCGCCTTCTTCGGTTCAGTCAATTCTGAGCTCGGATGGTGAACAGCCAGGAATCAGTACGCACTGCATAATGTCATCCAAAGAATCGTGTCTGAACTCGAGGATACATGAATATGCTCAATATCGTGAGGACCCCTGAATTGCCAATCAAACGAAATCGCAATCATCTGAGTCGGTCGCTCATCAGATACCATGCTAAGGATGCGATTTACCTCAACCCTAAGCTCCCCATAATTTAGGCATATGGATCC
>NZ_JAOAKP010000047.1 GCF_026419855.1 Methanothrix sp. | reverse complement strand
CAGCTCTTTAAATTCCATCTAACTTCACGATTGATAATGTGTCAGAAAGAGGTATTTATAGTTTCGAGACGACTTCAATTACTGATTGGGTAAGATCGGTTACGCGCGATTCAAATATACGCATTGGATTCGCATCTACTTCACGTCGATTAAATTTTATAGATCTAGTTTCGTCCATGTTTTTAATATTTACATCACTTATCTTAATACATTTCTCTTATACGTATGATAATTGCCCATAGAGGTATTGGTCTTACTATTTTATACTCCTGAAAATAAGTGCTGGCTAAGTGCTGGCAGCAACCCGCCTGCACAAAATCCAAGCTTTTAAACACATAAAAGCGAAGACGATACCACCTCCGCCTCATCGCGAAGTTACTATCTCCCGACTGGATCGGATGGTGTTCAGCCTTACTTTCACATCCCCCTCCTGGCGACGGCATTGTCTTTCTGATGCATCGGCTATACCTTGACCGATATCGTGTTCGGCGCGCCCATTGTGCCCATCATGTATCCCCAGTCGCCTGCTGTGTCCGTGTCGCGTCCGTCCGGGTACCTCCCCCATGTCATATCGTTCGCGAGCGTGTCTGTTCTTATAGGAGATTCATCCACGACATTCCCCATACCATCAAGGAGCTGGACCACGCCGCTGTTGTTGTGCAGCCACTCCCTTCGGCCCAATGCGACATAGAAGCCATGCGGCTCGATCAAGACGCCCTCCGGTATGCAGACCTCGCCGATCCAGCTTCCATCGAGTATCCTCACACACCATCCCCCGATCAAGACGCTATCATTCCCGGAGTTGTAGAGCTCAACCCACTCGCTCGATCCCTCCGGAGGGCCCAGCTCCACCTCGTTCAGAACCACATCTGCTGCGCTGCAGCACGACAGAATTGATATCAGTACGATAACAGCTCTCATGATCACATCTGCTCAGGCCATGCTTATTATAGGTGCGCCTCAGGGATGCTGCAGAGCTGCAGTGGTGCGAGCGATGGCCATAGCCAACAGAGCTCCAGCGACCTGGAGCGTCTGCTGGACTTTCCTGGTCGTGGATTATCGCCAGAGTTTCTCTTAAATACAACGACTGAAAGCTGATCTGTGGTGTCATCATGCCGCTGAGAGCTGATGCTGAGAAGGTCGAGGCGTTCATAAAAAATCTCAAGGACGACAGCTCCGCGGTCCGGGCGCGGGCTGCGGAGGCGCTGGGAAAGATCGGCGACCCGAGAGCTGTGGGGCCCCTGATCGATGCGCTTCTCGATGTTGATGCGAGCGTGAGATCTGAGGCTGCGGAGGCGCTGGGGAAGATCAAAGACGCCAGGGCTGTCGAGCCGCTGAGCAGAGCCCTGACCGATGCGAATGCTCTTGTGAGATGGAACGCGGCCTGGGCCCTCGGAAGCATAGGCGATCCCAGGGCGGTAGAGGCGCTCATCGGGGTGCTCAATGACAGGAGCCAGGATGTGAGGCTCAACGCAGCATGCGCTCTCGGCAGCATCGGCGATCCGAGGGCTGTCGAGCCTCTGCTCCCGATGCTGAGAGATGCAAGCTGGAAGGTCAGGTATCATGTCACCAGAGCTCTGGGGCTGATAGGCGACCCAAAGGCGATCAGCCATCTGGAAAGCATCAGCGACGAGAGCCCGATAGTACAGAAAGCGGTAAAAGAGACCATAGAGAGGCTGAGGCAGCGCTAACACACCAGGACTGCCTCAAATGCCAGAGCGCTCAAGTCCCAGCTGGGAGGCCAGCGGGTGATCTCTCACCATCTCCACGGCCTCCTCAGGTTTCAGACCAGCGCCGATCGCTATCTCCACCGCTCTTTTTGATGTTATCAGGTCCTCAGGATCATGCGTGTCAGTGTTCACGGCCATCTTTGCGCCCGCCTTCTTTGCAATGCGCACAACATGCCCGTTTGTGATGTTGTGTCCCAGCCTTGATGTTATCTCCAGCACAACATCATTTTCCCGGGCAAGCTCGGCCTCCTCCACTGTGAGGAACCCAGGGTGCGCGAGCAGATCGACGCCGGCCTCGATCGCAGCCCTGTTGGTCCCAGGTGCAACCGGCTCTACTGGAGTCTCCCCGTGGACAACAACGATCTCCGCGCCCAGGGCTCTTGATAGCAGCACAAGCCGCTCTATCTTTCCCGGCGGAACATGGGTTATCTCGACCCCGGGGATCACCTTCAGAGAGTAGGCGTCCTCCATCTCCTTCACTTTAAGCATGCTTCCGACTATGTGCTCCACGTTCGTGAAGTCGACGTGATCGGTTATCGCTATTGCCGTGTACCCGATCGCCTCAGCACGTCTGAGAAGCTCGGCTGGAATGAGTTCACCATCGCTGAAGACCGTGTGCGTATGGAGGTCTATCATGCTGGATGCTCTGGCGCGTGGGGTAATAATGGTTGCGAGAGGATCTACAGGATCAATATTCAAGAGGCTGCAAAAACATACATCTAAAATTTCCTGCGCGCACGCCCCTCCATAAGAACGCATGGTTTTCAAGTGGTCGCGGGGATTGTCTATCCTGACCAAAAATTGTATAACGCACGGAGCCATGGCTGGGATCCAATGGAGTTTGCTGATCTCTATCCATTTGTGATGGCAATGATCATCGGAGCGCTGATAGGAATTGAGCGCCAGCGCAGAATCATCGAGGACAAAACCAGGGGAGTTGCCGGCCTCCGCACGTTCGTGCTCATAGCACTTCTGGGCGCGCTTGCAGCCAGTCTCTCGGAGGTCTTCGGCGATCTGTTTATCGTGGTTGCATATGCCGGATTTCTCATACTTGTGGGGATAGGGTATGCCACCGCCTCGAGAATTATAGGATGGCTCGATTTCACATCCGCTGTCGCTGCCGCGATCACATTTCTTCTCGGAGCGCTCTGCTACTTCGAGGAGAGCATGCTTCTGGCGGTCGCCCTCTCGATCCTCGTCACCTGGACGCTCGCCACCAGGAAGGTAGCCCACAGATACGTCGAGGCGATCAGCGATACTGAGCTGCTCGACACACTCAAGATGGGGCTTGTGGCGCTGGTGATACTGCCACTTCTCCCAGACCGGGCGCTGGATCCCCTTGAGGTTCTGAATCCGAGAAGGATTTGGATGATGGTCGTTCTTGTGAGCCTTATAAGCTATGTGGGCTACATTCTGATAAGAGTGCTCGGGGATGATCGGGGGCTCGCGCTCACAGGAATACTGGGCGGAATAGTCTCCAGCACCGCGGTCACGATGAGCATGGCATCTGAGGTGAAGGAGAGGGGTCAGTCGCTGGCATCTGCGGTCTTCGCCACAACCCTGGCAAGCTGCACGATGTTCCCGCGAATACTTCTGATAGTGATGCTCGTCAACATGGAGCTGCTCCTGCCTTTATCGGCTCAGCTTGCAGCAATGGCCGGAGTCGGTGTGGCTCTGGCGTATGTTTACAGAAAGAATGCTGCACCTATCGAAGGGGGTGTGAAGCACAAGGATCCGTTCAGACTGGTTCCCGCGCTGAAGTTCGGCGCGCTCTTCACATTCATACTGTTCGTCACAAAGCTCGCATCCATCTCACTGGGGGATACTGGAAGCTACGCGGCAGGCGTGATCTCCGGGCTGGCAGATGTCGATGCTGTTGTCCTCGCAATGGCGACGCTTGCAGCAGGGAGCATCAGCAGCGAGACCGCGGTCATCGCCATAATGCTCGCAGCGATAACGAACACAGCGCTCAAGCTATCGATCGCGTTCGTCATGGGCAGCCGGGAGTTCGGGATGGAAATGGCTAAGGTATTCGTCCCGATGATGGCAGCTGGCATCCTGATGCTCTTCTGGTACACCAGTGCCCTCCATCACCTAAGCCAGCTGCTCTCCTGAAACGATCTTATCCATCTGTAACATGCCCGCAGAGGCACTTCTCATCGACGCGCTCGTTACGAATTAATGGGTGCTTCCAGCAGGCCATTCTGCATACATCAAAGTTGCTTAAACACACAAAAGCTGCATGAATTTGGGACTGTTCAGCATATGAAGTATATTCCCAGTGCCACCATGGAGACCGCGGAGAACTTCCTCATCACAGCCCCTCTGCATGTGTCCTCCTCGATTACTCCAGAGCACACAGTCCTGATGACCAGTATGGATATGAACGTCATCATGGGCTGGAGCGCGCCTATGCCGTTAACAAGCGCGAGCGGTCCCCTGGCATATGCGAATATGAAGAGTATCATCCCCAGAAACTGAAACGACTCCTCCACAAAGATGGAGCACAGAGTGCGCGCATTCGAGACCATCATGCACAAACCCGATACTCCGCCAGATCTCATAAACGGCACCACAGCTATGAGATTTCCAAATGCGGACCATATGTACATGTCCCATTCGTCTATGGAGCAGAGAAGATACTTCATTGCCAGATAGTAGATCGTGTTCATGAGCCAGTACGGGAGAATGTGCCTCAGAGCAGGGGTGGTGAGCGAATCCGGGCTGTATGCGACGATGAGCGAGCTCAGAAGTATGAGCGCAGCTCCAGCATAGTTCCTCGCTGGCAGGCTCTCATCAAGCAGCGATGCTGACAGGAAGAAAACTAGGACCACGTAGAAGTACTCGAGCGATGTCACCCTCGAAAGCTCATCCTCCTTTATGGCCCTGAGAAAATACACAGTCGGGAGGACCTGGAGGCTGCCAAGGGCCACGGCGAGGAGCGTATCCGGAAAGACAAACTCCGGCTGTATGAACGCGAATGCCGTCAGTGCGAAAACCTGCTGGGCCAGAACCTGGCACAGCAGATAAACCTTCGGCTCCTGTATGTACCGGTCCAGGATGAGCTTGTCCAGCAGGCCGGCAAGCGTGAACGATACCGTGCCGAGCAGGGCGAGAAGGAGCCAGCTCACATTTGAAACCATCTGTTTCTGTGCTTAAGTAAGTTACTGATGAGTGGTAAGTACCACTGATCAGATTTGCTTTGATAGTGGAAACTGTGTCGCTCGTGTGTTCATACCTCGATATCAGCAGCATGAGGCCCACCAGGATTTGTGATCCATGCTGCCAGTGAATGCTGACCTCTGAAATTCCATGAGCCCTCCGATCCCCACGACCTCTGTCTCGATCCCGCATGCTCTGCGATGATCCGGGGCCATTTTGAGATGGTGCTCATCTGACACGCCGCATATCTGATGCAGCACTCAGAGAAAGCTTTAACACATAAAAATGGAAAGATAGGGATCATCAGGCTTAAAGGGTGGCGAGTAAAATCCGGCTGAGAGGCGAGGCACTGTCTTTGGATCTCGTTGTGGTGGCTGCTCTGGCCCTGATCACTGCAGCCATCGACATGAGCGTTCATGCTGACCAGGGAGTGATCGCGTTTGCGCTTCAGGCGCTTCTGCTCTATGCGCTCATATCAGCGGTGCTTCCGGAGAACGAGCCGTTTGGATCTCTTCTTCAGAGAATCGCTCTGAGCATCGCTCTGGCGCTGGTGGCATCGCTGGTGGAGGTCACGCTGGGCGTGCGTGAGATTCCCGTGCTGATTGTAGCCATCCTGGTTTTGATTCTTGCGGTTCTTGCGCAAATTCGGAGGATGGCGGTCCCCAGGAGGAGAAGGTTCTCGCTGTACACCTACAGGTACGGCCTCATGAGCAATCGAAGAAGCATCCCGCAGAATATCGCACCCGCAATCGTTCTTCTGATGATCGCAGCCATCTCCTTCGGCTACGTGACCGTGAAAAACGAGAAGCACGAGGGTTTCACAGAGTTCTACGTGACCGGTCTGGGCATTAAGAGCGATGGGCGCGCGACAGCGACAGTTGGTGTGATAAATCATGAGGGAGCTGAGGCGAACTACACGATTGCTGTTGAGGTTAACGGAGAGAGAGTGGCCCAGAGGATCGCCCACCTGGCTGATGGGGGCGCGTACGAGGACACACTGGAATGGAGCATACCCATGGATGTCGGAGATCTCTTCGCGCTCAGAATTTTTCTCTACAGAAATGGCGAGATGCTGAAGGAATACCGGAAAACCCTGAGGATCAGCGATTACATCACAGAAACGCCGCTTGAAAACATGTCAGCAGGCGGGGAGACTTCACAGGTGAACGTGACGTTGAACGCTACGGATAAATCGAAGAACATCACCCAGAGCACATCCATCCGCAGCACATCACCGGCTGCTCTCACGAGGAGGGGATCTGCGGGACCAGGTGGCTCGGGATCGTCCGGCAGCTCGAGCTCATCATCCTCATCAGAAGAATCGAGGGATGAGAGTGCTACTTACGAGAAGCCGCAGAACGTGAGCAGAATGCCTGGGGATAACACGACTGGCATGAACCTATCAGGCGCTGCAGCAAAGCCTGACAAAAACATAACTTCCGTCGCGAACACCATGCTTGCCAGTGCATCAATCATGGATGCTTTAACGAACGCATCCATCCACGGAAATCAGACGGAAGAAGATTCTTATGGCTTTGCTCTCAGAGACACATCAACGAATGCATCCGCAGCCCCAGCGGGTCTCGAGAACAGAAGTGCAGCTCCTTTGCCTGCACCGCCAATGAGGAGCACAAACACAAGCACAGCGGAGAACAGATCTCAGGAGGTCGTGCTTCCGAAAACACGCCCTGAGATCGAGCGACTCGAGCCTGATAAGGGGAGCCCCCAGAAGGTCGGAACCAAGATTGTCTGGACTGTGAGGACTTCAGGGGCTTCGGATGGCCTTAGCTACAGGTTCTTCTTGAACGGCAGGCCGATCACTGGCTGGAGCAGCAGCCCGAGCTGGACATGGTACACATCGGGAATTCCAGCTGGCGAGTACAACGTGAGCGCGTGTGTGAGTGGATTGAATAACACAGGCTGCGAGGATACAGCATGGTCGCTGTACACCCTTCTGCCGGTGAACCTGCCGCCGGAGCTGACCGCCCTGGTATCGGATCCTGATGGGCCGCAGACTCAGGGCACACAGATCAGGCTGTCTGCCTCTGCGTCGGACGCGGAGAACGACACACTGCTTTACAGGTTCTATGTTGACGGTCTCCCTGCAGGCGAATGGTCTGAATCCGGCGCGTTTGTCGTGAACACATCAGCTCTCGCTCCAGGAAACCATACGGTCCGCGTTGATGTGAGAGATGGTCTCCATTCGGCCGAAAACGATGATTCTCTGGAGAGGATCATTGAGATCCTGGCAGCGAACGCCCCTCCGAGGATCACGGGACTGGTACCCGACAGGGAGAGCCCTCAGCCCCTGGGATCGGTGATAACATGGACCGCCTCCGCAGATGATCCTGAGAACGATACAATCCTGTACAGGTTTTACGTTGATGATCTGGCTGTGAGCGACTGGTCAGCGAATCCGCGGCTCGTATGGAACACGAGCGGCCACAGCGAGGGGAAGCACAGGGTGAGCGTTCTGGCGAGGGACGAGCGTTCTGATGATTTTGATAGAAAGGATGAGGTCTTCTATCTGGAAAAGAAGAACTCGCCACCAAGGGCGCTGAGCCTCCTGCCCGACAGAGTGGGCCCGCAGCCCGTGGGCTCGAGGATCACCTGGAGCGCTCTGGCAGAGGATCCCGATAACGATCCAATCCAGTACAGGTTCTATGTTGATGGTGTGGCAGTGAGCGACTGGTCGTCGTCCGCCGTATTCGAGCTCGATACATCTGGGCTCTCGCCGGGCAACCACACGCTCAGCGTTTATGTAAGAGATGGCATGCATGGAGATCACGATGATATAAGGGGGGAGAGCTTCGAGCTCAGCGCACCGAACAGGCCTCCAGCCGGGCTGAAGCTCTCACCGTCCCCAGAAAGCCCGCAGCCCGTGGGCTCGATGATAACATGGACCGCATCTGCGGATGACCCCGACAACGACACGCTGCTATACAGGTTCTCACTGAACGGGAGGGCTGTGACCGAGTGGTCTCCATCAGGAAGCTGGTCATGGAACACATCCGGTTTATCACCCGGAGAGTACACGGTGGGGGTTTGGGTCAGAGATGGAAAGCATGCATCTTCCACAGCCTTTGATTCAGCTAAGACCTCAAAGTTCATCCTGACTCAGGAGAACCGCCCGCCAGAGCTGATATCCCTCACTCCAGACAAAGCAGGACCCTACGAGCCCGGAGACGAGGTGTTATGGACCGCGGAGGCGAGGGATCCCGAGGGCGATAGGCTCCTGTACAGGTTCTTCGTTGATGGTGTGGCGGTGAGCGACTGGTCCGGCACAGGCCGCTGGAGCCTTAGAGTCCCAGAGGAAGGAAAACACAGCATCACAGCTGCTGTGAGGGATGAGTCCCATGAGACGGGCCGGAGCATCACATCGGAGTTCACGGTGGAATCGAGGAGAATCGTCAACCAGCCGCCTGTGATCGAAAGCCTCACACCAGATCTGAGCAGTCCGCAGCACGCCGGAATATCTGTGATATGGAGCGCGGTGGCACACGACCCAGAGAACGATCCTCTTCTTTACAGATTCCTGGTGGATGGCTCGCCAGCCACAGACTGGTCCGCGTCAGGCAAATTCACATGGAACACAGTGGGTGTGGCAGCGGGAGATCACAACATAACGGTGCAGGTCAGAGATGGAAGCAGCATCAGCAGCATGTCAGACAATTATACGATACGATCCATGGTGGACGAGGCGCTCAGCGGCATCGGGTCGAGGAGCAGCGCAGCCCTCGGGAGCAAGAACATATCATCCATCAGGGTTGGAAGATAGGTGGTTTTATGAACGCGATCAGATCGATCTGGCCATTGATCCTCATTCTGGGGTTGATCACAGCATCTCATGCGTATCCTCTTCAGGGGAGCAATGGCGCTGTCACGTGCGTGGTCTTTGATGGCTACAAGAGCCACTACGACATGAACACAAGTGCTCTCTTTCTCGACGTCGGAATGACAAGAGGGATCAACGCGACATTCGAGGTTGTGGATCAGAACAACAAAACATATCCCGTGGATCTCAGCCGCTCAAGGGCTCTGCAGCCGGGAAGGTTCGCCCTGGTCTTCATGGTTCCGAGGACCTCAGAGGTGGCATACCTGACCGTGATCCCTGAGGGAAGCAATCCGTTCTCCATTGCATGGGATAAGCCGGTCAAGTACACAAACGGCATTGCAAACTTCAGGTTTTACGGCATAACAGACTGGCTTCTCTCCAACACAAGCCAGACGATATCAATGGATATAAGCCTCTCAAACAACGCGACAGAGGGCGAGATAGTGATGAGCCCTGAGAACTTCACGCTGGTCGATCAGTGGGGCTGGAGGTACTTTGCCGATGCCACGTTCTCTCCGGTGATTATACCGCCGAAAAGCATTATGAGAAAGGAGATAACATTCGCGAGCATCTCACCCAGGAGCAGGCCTGTTCTTCTGGAGTACGACTTCGCAACTGACCGGGCGATACAGATACCCCTTGACACAAGCCTGATCGAGATACAGATGAGCGTACCACCTGAGGCTCCGGCAGAAGCTCCTGCAGAAGCTGCACCTCCTGCGGCTGTGGTGAACGAGACCACAAATGTAACACAGTCACTGCCACAGCTTCCCCCACAGCTGGAGGAGCAGAAGCCCATGACAACCCAGGAGAAGGTTATGGCTGCGCGCGAGAGGCTTGCAAGTGTGCAGGAGATGATGCGCAAAAAGTGAGAACTCCTGCAATCTCTCCACAGAGACTTTATATAATTTTGATATTATTTATTATACACTTTTGTGAAATGCACCCTTCAATCATGAGTCCACGATGGCTGCGCCTGGAGGGGCAGCTCCAATACAGGGCGGCGCATCATCGAGATCATCGAAACTCTTTTAGCAGATACCATCATTCTCCAATTCTCAGGACATTGTCATGGTTATCCATCAACTGAGAAGATCAGCTGTGGGGCTGACCCGATGAGCATCGAGGAGGAGATCAGGGCCCTGGAGGAGGAGATCCTCAGAACGCAGAAGAACAAGGCGACCGAGCACCATATAGGCCGCCTGAAGGCGAAGATAGCCAGGCTGCGCGAGGAGCAGGAGCGGAGGACGGCTGCCAGGGCGAAGAAGGGTGGAGGCGTCAGGAAATCCGGGGACGCAACTGTCACCCTTGTGGGTCCGGTGGGCACCGGAAAGTCTACGCTGGTGAACAGGCTCACAGGTGCCAGGACCAGCGAGGATCCGTACTCGATGGAGATCATCCCTGGAATCCTGCATCACAGGGGCGCCAAGATACAGATTCTGGACGTACCGGACATAACGGTCTCAGGAGATGCACTATCCGCTGTCAGGGACTCTGATCTTGTGCTGCTCGTCACTGAGCCGTATGGAGGCTCGCTTGATCCCTACCTGAACAGGCTCTACCAGAGCGGCGTCCGCCTGAACCAGAATCCTCCTTCGGTTCTGATAAGAAAAACATCGCGAGGCGGCATAAGTGTGACCAGCACCGTCGATCCCGGGATAGACAAGGGATCGATCGAGGCGATACTCAGGGAGTACAGAATACACAGCGCAGATGTTCTGATAAGAGAGAGGCTCAGCCAGGAGAGGTTCATCGATGCCCTCGAGACCAACAGACGCTACATAAAGGCCATACATGTGATGAACAAGGTGGACATCCTGGATCCGGAGGAGAGGGAACTTGATGGGGATCTGATACCGATCTCGGCCATCGATGGCACAGGTCTGGACAGGCTGAAGGACGAGATATTCGACCGGCTGGAACTCATAAGGATATTCATGAAGCCGCAGGGAAAGCCGCCGGATCTCGACGAGCCCATGATAATGCGAAGGGGAGCTAACATAGGAGACCTCTGCGACAGGATCCACAAGGATTTCAGGCAGCGCTTCAGGTACGCGACCGTCTGGGGGTCGTCTGCAAAGCACAACGGCCAGCGCGCAGGGCTCGATCACATCCTGAGCGATGGAGATATAGTGACTATCGTCCTGGAGAAGTGAGGAGAATTTTGGAGCAAGCCGCATTTGTCCAGAGCGATCCCGCAAACCATATATCTCAGGGACATAAAACAAATCAGTGGAAAGCTCGTAAAATTCAGAGGCATCTCTCCAGCGAGAGGGCCTGTGGATGGGGCGGAATGTTGTGAGAAGCTATTCGGAGCAGAAAAAGGAGGCAAAACCATGTGTGGATGTGGAGATAGACATGGAGAGATAATGCGAGCTCTTGGGGATAAGATGGGTGGATACGTCCCGGAGACGCTCAAGGCGATATACGACCACAGGCCTGAGCTTGTGGAGCTCATCGAGAGGCTCGACAGGGTGCTCCTGGAGGATGGCGCCCTCGACAAAAAGACGAAGAGGCTCATCGCTCTGGCCTGTGTTATAACGAGAATGTGTGAGGACTGCGTATACCCACAGGCGAAAGTCGCTGTGAACTACGGCGCAACAAAGGAGGAGATACTGGAGACGCTGGAGATATGCATGATCACCGGCGGTGTGCCAACATTCTCTATCGCCAAGAGTGGCATAAGCAAGTTGTTCAAGGAGATGGAGGACTGAGCGCAGTCCTAGCAATCTATTTTTGTGCTGAATGCTTGAATTATCGATATCCGGATTGCTACGAGTTTTTCGGGTCGTTAGATGCTCTTTTCAATCATTGCCAACCCGCTGAATCAACTGGATGTGCCGGGCTGGATTTTTACAGCAGAGCCCTGACGTCCCCTGTGCTCATCACCCTCAGGTCGAGGCTTGCGGCGATCTTCTCGAGCCTCCTGCGCTCTTCGGAGCGGAAGGATTTGCCGTCCAGATAGACAGCGGATGCTCCTGAGAGCTCAGCCGCGCTCCTAATCGCATCAGCGCTGAGCATCGATGCCTGGTACTTCGAGAACATGTGACCGAATGCAACAGGCCTGGAGAGCATAAGCTCTGTCTGCCTCTGCACATAGTGCCCTCCGCCAATTCCGAGAAGCACTGGCTCGCCAGCATGCTCCCCGTTCTCCTCAAGCTCGAGGATCGCTCTGGCTACTGCGGCTCCTGCTGCTGGGTCGATCCAGTGCTGCTCGCATGAGCCTATCTCGGCGAAGAGCGACGGGATGCGCAGATCCACAGGACCGTGGTGCGTGGCCTCAGCGGAGAAGCGAAATGTGGTTGGGGCATGGCGCTGCAGGGCCATGAGCAGTCGTTTCAAAGCATACGGCGCTGGCCTGGATAGCTCGAAAGATCCCTCCTTCACCACGCCGGTGAAGTGGCCGCCGAGCCATGCCACAGCCTCTTTTGATTTGTGCCTGGATGCGAAGACGATCAGCCGCGGCGAGAGGCCCATGCGATCCAGCATATCCTCAAGGTTCCTGAGCCACACAAGCTCACCCTGGATGCAGAGAATGCAGCAGCTCCTGTAAAACATGAGATCTCCCTGTCTCTCCCACTCACCGAGCTCGAGGAGACTCGAGACTATGTTCGAGCTGGCCGGATCAGAGGATGAGCAGATTATCACTATCTCGCTCATATCTCCTTTTCGATCCTGAGCATCTCAGCAACAGCAGGCGCGTAATCGAGCTTCATCACTCTCATCGCTCTCAGTGGCATGACAACCATGTATGGTCTTTTGTCTATTAGGTCCCGCTCAAATGCGCTGTTAACAAATGCATCCACCCCCTCCTTGAGATCGGAGAAGCTAGATGAGAGCATCGCACCGCATACGTCTCCAGGCTGCATGTAGTAGAAGAGCTGCGAACCCATCATGCTCAGCAGAGATCCTGCATCATGAGTGCTCACATCCTGTCTGATGCGAAGATGGTAGAAGCACATGAGCTCACAGCATATCCTCTGCCATTCAACATGCGCCTCCCTGAGAAGAATGTTGGCATCGAAGAACCTGCTTCTCTTACCGGATATTGTCGGCCTCGAGATCCCAGTTCTCTTTGAGAGCTCCAGATCTGAAAGGCTCGGGTATCTGACGAAGGCGTAGAGAGTGAGCCTGTCCTTATCTGACATCCTTGAGGCATCTGCGGGCATCAACGAGACATGTCCAGAGGAAACATCCTTTCTATCAAGCCTGAATATCTCGCTGACTGCTGCAGGAACATTGTACTGATAGCTTGAAAGCTCCACACAGAGGTGCACGCACCTGAAATCCTCAAGCATGCCGCTCTGACGGTATCTGCTCAGAATACTTTCTGATCTTTTCTTGAACTCTGTCAGGTTTCTCGAGTAAACCAGAGAGAAAGCATCTGTAGCTGTTGCCACACAGTAGACGCAGCTGGGGCTCATTGTCCATTCAGAGAGGGATTCTCTGCCATCAATCCCTGGAGGGAAGCGCATGAAAATCGCGCTGAGGATCTCGGCGCCAATTGCCCCACCAGATGGAACATTCAGAAGCTTTATGAGCTGCCAGTCTCGAAACTTGCGCTTGCTTTTGAATATCGTGGATCTGTCTACATCAATAGAGGAAGCCAGATCAATATCGCTGAGCCCCGGGTATCTGGTCAGGCCGTAAAGTACCAGCTTCTCTTTTGATGTTAATTTGAGCTCCATTTGATGAAAGTGTATTTTTTAACTATTTATAGGTTACCTCATCGCTTGCATCCCCACAATGTTGCCTTTATATTTGAAAGCTTTTTCCAGTGGCTTTTCCGATATGCAGCAACGAAGCCAGCATTTAAGTAGAATATTTGCAGTGAGTTGTGGGCTCCGATCACCGAATTGTTTTCCTGCAATCGATAGCCTCAGACGAGATCGCCCATGTGTCTGGAAGGATGGCATTGGTCATCGGTTAAGGAATCACATACAACATAATGCGAGGTATATTTAACAATTTGCAACTACAAGTATCATGCCGCTTGATGATATCGATGGCAATAGTCGCAACGATTAACTTCAAGCTAATATCAATGTAAAATTTGTTGAGTGATTGTTTCACCAAACGGCCTTAACCGATGACGTATAGGGAAGGATTGTGTGCTGTAAATTCCGGCGTGGGCACCTGTATCATTGAGTTCAGACACGTAAAATTCTGTGGCGGGCATTATGTCAGTGCGTACTGATTCCTGATCGCCTGTTCAGCTGTTCGAGCACGCAACCGGAGGCACATCCCTTTGATGTGGGGGAGATTATATAAAGGGGATTTGATATGATATGCTTCCACACGGTCTGGTGAGGGATGTTTTTCTTCCAACGTGAGAGGATTGTTTTGGTTACTTAAATACGATGGGGGTACATCCTGGTGGTTCGGCGAACCGGTGATCTTGGAGAAGGAGACGGAGTCTATTGCAGTTGATTAAAGTTAGCGGAGTTTGCCTATCCGATGATAAGATCGTATGCGCCATCAGATGAATTTGAGCGAATCGCTCTTGTTTCTTTAGCAACTTAGATGTCTAGCAAGCAGGTTGCTGGAATCGCACATTCATTTTTCGAGAACG
>NZ_JAOAKP010000046.1 GCF_026419855.1 Methanothrix sp. | reverse complement strand
AGCTATTGATTCTGATCTACTCTCCACGCATCCCTGGAATCGTCTTCTGCTTGCGGATTTTAAAGACTTATCCAACACAGCACCTAAAACTGATTCATCGATTCGGCCCCGATCTCAGCGCAATCCCAACTCGAAGGGATTGGAGATCGATCTGCACCAGAACACCCATCCAGAAAAAATTTTTATATTTGGAAAGAATAACTTTTGTCCATGGATGATCTGATGCTGAGCTATCAGATGCTTATAAGGGCGGTGTATAATGCAACTGGTGCTCGCAGCTCAATATATCCAAATGATTATAGTTATATTGCCATACCCATGAGGTCTGTCCGAGCTGTGCTTAGCGCTTTCAGGCCGGAGCCTCAGGGCTCAGACCCATCGGGAGACATCAGCGCTAGAAGGCTCTGGTACATGTTCAGGGAGTACAACCCCAGATGCGCGTGCTCTCTCGTCAGGCTATCCTCTCCCAGGTCGATGGATATCGTGGGGGTTGTGACGCTTGAGGATGTATCATACGCCCTTCCATCCCGCAGGCTTGGGGATGAGATAATGCGGGCGGATCTGATGCTCGACGACATCGCTGAGATTGCAGGAAACCTCTGGTGCATCGCCACGGGCTCTCCATCAGGTGCATCTGAGAGGATACACGCTGAGGCGCTTGAAGACGAGGGCGGCATAGAGATGACACTGATAGAGCCGCTGACAAAGCAGATCTTCAAGAGGAGCTGGGGCGGCACGTTCGGCATGGAGGACTGGCCTGTATCGAGCATAAAGGCTTTTGCAGTCTGGTTTTAGACAGCGATGGGTCGTGGATCATTGAGATGCGCAACGCTCAACCCCTTCAGTGCAGTCGGTATCTCCTTAGTCTGTGCCAATCCCACGGAATCACTCAGTAATCCGAAGCCCGTGACCTGTGGATGCATATCATCTTATGACTTTTCCTAATGTAATCAGCAGCTTTGTTGGATCTTTGACAGGGCTTAATATAACATGGTCGATTGGCTTGACCTCCTCTCCGGCCTTAAGACCGGAGTTTGCGCCCTGCTATTCCCCATCATTACCGTTGCTGTGATCTCAGCCTGATAGGTAGTAGATTATGAGCGGCAGCATCAGCACACCCATCGCATGCGTTTTCCGTATTCCGGCAAGATGCGGGACAAGGCCGATCAGCGTGGAGATCAGGAAGATAAAGATGCCGAAGGCTCCTGTGAAGATGATGGCAGTCATAGCAAGTGCTCCAAGAACGAAGATTGAGAGGTTCCTGTAATCGATCTTTGATAGGAGAGATCCAGCGATCCCAGCGAGCCATACTGTTGTTATGTAAGATACGAGCGCCACGGCTGTCGCTATTACTATCATGGCATGGAGCTGGCCCGCGTCGAGATCGATGAGCTCATTTATTGCTGCAGCAGCTCCACTTCTCGGCCTGCTTATAACAAAGAGCGCCACCAGTGAGAGCACAGCACACGATGTGTTGACGCCGGAGACTGATACGAGAAACTCTCTCGCAGACAGATCCTCATCCTCTGTGCCCCTTCCAAGCCTTGTGAGCATCGTCGCCACTGCGGGGGATACGCCAGGGATCCAGGCGACCAAAGAGCCCGCTGCCCCTCCCAGGAGGATCGATCTCATCAGGGGTACAGCTGGGAGATCGAATCCAGTGTCCCTCTGCTCCGCCATCTCTGTTGACGAGAATATGCTGAGGATTAGAGAGGATGCGCCGAAGATCCCGCTGAGCAGCGGCAGAAGAATATCTGGCTCAAGTCCCAGAGGGGACGAGATAAGATCCTGGGTTTCAAACGCAAAGATACCCAGCAGTCCGCTCGTAATGAAGACTGAGAGCGCAAACGCCCTTCTCTTCATGGTTTTATACGGAGCAGGATCGATATCGCGCTCGTTCATTATCATTACGAGAGCTATGCTCAGCAGGATGAGCCATATCCATTCCATCAGGAGATCGTAGTAGCTGCTGAATACCCAGGAGAGAGGCGGTATGAGCGAGAGCGCGACCAGGACCGATCCGGCAGATCCTATTGCAGACAAGCGCACAGCCTCTATGCCCCTGCCTCTCAGCATGAGCCTGTGGCCGGGCAGCACCGCTAGCACGGTATCGGAATCAGGAGCGCCCACGAATACCGTCGGTATCGCATCCACAAACGTCTGAGAGATGCTGGCGGACAGGATAATCACAGCCACGTGGTAGGGGCTGAGGCCAAGCTCCATCATCGCAGGTGATGCCCCGAGGAGTATCGTGGCGAATGTATTGACATGAAGCCCTGGTATCAGGCCGCTGATCACGCCAAGCAGAAATCCAAATGCTGCGCAGGGCACAACGTAGATGTCCATGCATATCCCACCGGCATTACTCAGCGCCTCAGAGGGTAATGCGTTTATGCGATCACATGAAGGCTCAGGCGGCGAACTTTTACAGGCTGGGAACAGGGACAGCTATTCGGGATAGATGTCGTGACAGATTCGCCGCCTCTGCCCACACAGGTGTGCTCTACAGCCAGGACTTGCAGGCATGAAATGTAAATATCTCGGTCCAGCCATGCGATCTGGAGAATGAATGTTTTCATCGACTCCATGGCGCATACAACCCGTCGCGCAGATTCAAGGGTATCTGTGTGCATATCACCATCTTCGGGTCACGTCTTTCTTCTATGTCCTCTCCTCTCAAAAGTGCCCGAACTCATCAAAACTTTCTAATATGAGATGATCAGCAGTGCAGCTGAGCATGCCAGATCCGGAGATTGATCATGAGCTAGCCTCCCAGATACTGAACTCCCTCGGCCAGGGTGTTGCCGCGTCGAGGATTGTGGATGGGAAGTGGATCATCGAATACGCGAACCCGGCCTTTGCCCAAATGCTGGGAGTTCCCGTGAGCGAGATTGTGGGGAGATCCATTGAAGAGTTTCTGCACCCAGATGATATCCCAAGACTTCTGGAGAACAGGGCGAAGAGGCTTGAAGGGATCACAAACAGCTATGAGGTGAGGCTTCTCAGAAAGGATGGCTCGACACTGCCGGTGCTCATAACAGGTGTGCCCAGATGTGATGGCGGAAGGGTGGTGGGCTCGATATATGTGCTGACAGATCTGAGGGACCACTACTCCGTTTTGAGACTGCTGAAAAGCTCCGAGCGCATGCTGATGGATATTCTGGAGTTCATGCCGGATCCTGCCTTCGGTATAGATCGAGATGGCAGGGTGATCATATGGAATCGAGCACTGGAGAATCTCACCGGAGTGAAGAAGGACCAGATGCTTGGAAAGGGCAATTACGAGTGCGCGATACCATTCTATGGCTACAGAAGGCCGGTGCTGGCAGATCTTGTGCTACATGGATACGATGAATCTCTCCCACAGGAGTACAGAAACCTGCAGCGAGAGGGAGATGTGCTCACTGCAGAGGTTTTTATACCGACGTTCGGCCCGGAGGGTTCGCATCTCTGGCTCAAGGCCGCACCAGTGTACAATGCAGATGGCGAGGTCGAGGGAGCTATAGAGGTGATACGCGATATCACTGAGAATGTGAAGAGCATGAACGCACTGCGCCTCAGCGAGGCACGGTACAGATCGATCGTGGAGGACATGCCGTTTCTCGTATGCAGATTCGATCATGACGGCATTCTCACATTCGTCAACGATAACTACTGTAACTACTTTGGATTCAGAAGAGAGGATATCGTTGGCAGATCCTTTCTGGAGCTGATACCTGATGATGAGAGAGAGGAGGTCCTGAAGAGGTTCAGAGGTCTGACCCCCGAAAAACCCTATGTGACATATGTCCACAGGGTGAAGAAGGGGAACGAGATCCGATGGCATCGCTGGACCGACAGGGCGATATTCGGCCAGAATGGGGAGGTCCTTGAGTATCAGTCTTTGGGGGAGGATATCACAGAAGAAAAGAGGATAGAGGAAGCGCTGAGGGAAAGCGAGCACAGGTTCAGGGTGCTGGCAGAGAGCACAGCTGCGGGCATAGCGATCATGAAGGATGAGAGGTTTCTGTATGTCAACAGAGCCGGAGAGGCGATCCTGGGTTACAGTAGGGACGCGCTGATAGGGTCGTCGGTATGGATGGTGGTCCATCCAGAGGATGCACCATGGCTCAAGAAGATGTACGGACGCAAGCTGCGTGGAGAGCCGACACCCCCAAGGTATGAGTTCAGGATACTCACGAAGAGCGGGGATGCCAGGTGGTTGGATTATGCATCCGCCACCATGGAGCTCGAGGGGGATAAGGTGTTGCTTGCCACCTTCATAGATATCACAGAGCGGAAGCGGGCAGAGGAGGAGCTGCGAAGGTTCAAGGATTCGCTGGAGCAGATGGTGAAGGAAAGGACTGCGGAGCTGGAGAAGAGAACCGCGGAGATGGAGCGGTTTGTTTACACAGTATCCCATGACCTCAGGAGACCGCTGATCACCATAAGCGGGCTTGCTGGTCTTGCGGATCTCGATCTCGAGAAAGGGGATGTCGAGAAAGCGAAGGAGAGCCTGAGGACCATCGTGCGATCTGTTGAGAAAATGGATGCGCTCCTGAGCGATATCCTGGAGCTCTCCAGGATAGGCCGTGTCATCAACCCGCCTGAGGATGTGCCTTTCGAGCTTCTTGTTAGGGAAGCGCTAGATCAGCTCGCGGATACGATCAAAAAGAGAGATGCTGTGATAAAAGTGGCAGAGGAGATGCCCACGGTCCGCGTCGATCGCGATAGGGTCATAGAGGCGCTGGTAAATCTGATCGACAACAGCATAAAGTACGCAGGGAAAGATAGGGATCCTGTCATCGAGATATTCTACAGAGATGGCGTCTTCTGCGTCAGGGATAACGGCATCGGTATACCGGATAACCAGAGAGATAAGGTCTTCGAGCTCTTCTACAAGGTCGATCCGAAAAGCGATGGCACCGGAGTCGGGCTGCCAATAGTCAAGAGGATAATCGAGGTCCATGGCGGAAAGATATGGGTGGAATCAGATGGCTGCAGCTGGACCGCGTTCTGCTTCACGCTGCCGGAGGTCTCATAATCATCCATGGGTGATCCTTTGAGGAGAATTGAGATCGACATACGGGGCTTCGGCAAGGCAATCGCGGATCTTGACGATAGGAATCCGCGAACTGCTGAGGCTGTGTGGGATGCACTGCCGATCGAGGGGAGGGCGATGCTCTGGGGAGATGAGGTCTACTTCGAGACGCCTGTCGAATGCGAGGATGAGAATACATCTCCGTCTGCAACCGCCGGCGACATCTCCTACTGGAGGCCTGGGCGTGCGATATGCATTTTCTTCGGCAGGACTCAGCCGTACTCGCCGGTGAACCACATCGGCAGGATCTCTGAGGGGCTTGAGATCTTTGCAGCTGTAGAAGAAGGCGCTGAGATCGTGCTCAGAAGGGCGCAGAAACACATGTGACGCAAGGTATCCCGTGTAGATGCACATCAAGGGCAACTGGCTGTTTTGAGGTGTGCTCAGTGACCTACCACCTACAGCTCTATTTTGATTCCGAAGAGGCGCTCGAACCTCTCGAGCTTGGCCCTGGCTCTGTACAGGTTCTGGCGGACGTAGGGTCTTCCCTCCTGGAATGCGATCATGTCTCTTATCTCAGCGGGTGTGAAGACCACCTCCAGGCGTTCCCGCGAGACCTCGGAAACCCTGAGAGACGCCCTCGCAGGCTCATGCCCCTCCACTTCCTCCACCACAAGCGGCATGTCCTCTATCCAGGACCAGTCCTCTCCGTAAACCATGAGCAGCGCCATGGCGCAGGCGCTGCACCTGGCCGCAACCATCCACCTGCCCGCGTGCTTGTAATACCCTAAGCTCAGCAGATCGCCACCGCAGGAGGTGCAGATGCCCACTCTGTTCTGCTCTCCTGATACCGGAGATATCTCTGTATCATCCAGCACAAGATCTTGTTTTCTGAGCAGTATCAACTCGAAGCCAGCACCTCTTCCATGCTGTGGATTCCCGGCGGGGCCTTGACAACCCATCTTGCAGCCCGCAGGGCACCTGTGGCGAAGGCTGACCTGCTGTGCGCCTGGTGTTTGATCTCTATCCTCTCCCCCGGACCCGCGAACAGGACGATGTGATCTCCCACTATATCGCCCGCTCTGACCGCATGCACCCCGATCTCTCTACCTCTTTCGCACATGCCCTCTCTGCCGTAGAGGATATTCTCTATCCCCAGAGAGCGCCTGAGGATCTCAACGGTTTTCATCGCAGTCCCGCTGGGGGCGTCCTTCTTCCTGCGGTGGTGCAACTCTACGATCTCCACATCGTAATCGCTGAGCGATCTGGCAGCCATCTCCACAAGCTTCCAGAAGATGTTGACTCCAAGGCTGAAGTTGGGCGAGATCACAGCAGCGATGCCTGCGTTATTTATTGTGTCCTTTATGATGGAGAACTGCTCATCAGAGAATCCTGTCGTGCCGACGACGAGTGCCACTCCGTTATCAGCAGCCGCGCGGATGTTCTCCAGAGCCGCAGATGGCACCGTGAAGTCTATCAGCACATCGGGCTGCGACTCCCCGAGAACCCTGCGCACCTCCCTGGCATCTGAAATACTAACATCTCCAAGCACATGCTCTCCCACCCCCACGATATCGATCGCAGCCACGAGCTTCAGATCCTGGGAACTCCTGATCTCATCGATTATGAGGGACCCCATCCGGCCCCTAGCCCCGGTCAAGGCAACGTCTATCATCTCACATCGCCCGTCAGGTCTGACATCTTTGTGAGCACATCCCTGAGCTTAGCCTCGTTCTCCTCTGACATAGGAGCCAGTGGAAGCCTCAGAGGGCCTGCTGCCAGCCCCATAATGCGGTATGCGGTCTTTACAGGTATCGGATTCGTCTCCAGGAACATCGCACGCACGAGTGGCGCAAGCCGGTAGTGAAGCTCCCGCGCCCTTGCGATGTCTCCTCTCAGGAAGGCATCGACCATCTCCACGGTGGCGCGCGGGGCGACGTTGGCGACCACGGAGACGACACCTGTAGCGCCAAGCGCAAGCATCGGCAGCGTTAGGTCATCATCCCCGGAGAGCACCGAGAAGTTCCTGCCCGTCGTGAGCTCGATTATCCTCGAGACCTGTGTCAGGCTCCCGCTCGCCTCCTTAACAGCGACGATATTGCCTATCTCCGCGAGCCTGGCCACAACCTCAGGACGGAGCTCGACACCTGTCCTCTTGGGAACGTTGTAGAGAACTATGGGGATATCAGCGGATTCTGCAACCTTCCTGAAATGCTCAAACAGACCCCTATCATTCGGACGGTTGTAGTAGGGTGTTATGAGAAGAGCAGCATCTGCTCCGGCATCGGCGGCATGCCTCGTCAGATCTATAGCCTCTGATGTGTTGTTGGAGCCGGTACCTGCCACGACCGGTACCTTGGAGCAGTCGATCACGATCTCGACAACCCTCTTGTGCTCCTCGTGGCTCAGCGTCGCGGACTCACCGGTGGTGCCGCATGGGACTATGCCGGAAATGCCGGTCTTTGATAGAATCTCGACGTTTCTTCGCAGGCCATCCTCATCCAGAGATCCATCGTCCTTGAAGGGGGTTATTATCGCGGGAAATACCCCTCTAAACATTGGACTCAACCTCTGATCTCAGGGTCGCCCTCTGCTCCAGTATCCTGGTGATGTATCCTGCTATTCTGTTCCTTATCGCCTTGTTCTGCACGTTCGTGTAGGCTGAGACCTTCTCCTTGTTCGTCTCAAAATCAGTGGTAAACTCTCCCTCATATGTGCTCATGAGCTTCTTCGCAAAGTTTTTGATATAGCTCGGCTTTACGCATCCCATCCAACTCACTCCAGACAGCGGTCCTCTCCTACTATAAGCCATCGATTTATATCTTCCTATCGTTTTCCGACCGCTCTCGAGAGCATGATCGCCACTGTGGCCACGGAGACGGCATCTCTGCCAAGAATGCGTATCATCGGCTCCTTTCCCATTCCCCCTGAATCCCAGATGATATCGGGCACAGCTCCCAGCCGCTCTATCGCTCTTGCAGTGCCCCAGCTCATGGTGCTCTCACCCGGCGGCTCATCGCATCTGTCAAAGCTCGATATACTCAGACCCATGCGCGAGGCCTCTGAGAGAACATCCTCTCCAAGCCTGATGTTCATGGCAGCTCTGATCCCGGGATCGAAGCGCATCGCCGCAAGCACGATCCGCGCGATGTGCCTGCTCGCGCCGAACCTGATGCATCCGGAGACGTGAGCCTTCCTGCCGGCTCTCACGATCCTGCCCTCCACAGCGGCGACATCTTCCTCTGAGCGAGCTCCAGGTATCGCCATCCCGATGTTCGATCCAACCTCGGGTATGAGCTCCACGAACGTCATCTCCTCAGTCAGCATGGAGACCGCATGATCCAGAGAGGAGACAGCGCGAAACCTCTCCGCGTCCTCCCTCAACCCCGCGGTCTGGTCCACAGGCGCTGTGCCATGGCCGACAGGCCTGCTGCCCTCGATAGAGCGCGCTGCAAACTCATGCGCCTGCCTGGCAGCCTCATCCAGGCTCATTCCCATTGAGAGGTATGCGGTGAGTGCAGCTGAATACGTGCACCCAACCCCGTGGTTGCCGCCTGATCTCCTCCTTCCCGATATGCATGTGGATTCGTCTTTTGTGACGAGAAGATCCACGCATCCGTTTGCTGGTAGCCCCGCAGTCCTGCACTCCAGGTGACCGCCAGTTATAACAACAGCCCTGGCGCCCATGTCTAGGATCCTCAGGGCCGCCTCCCTTGCGCTTTCCATATCACTGACCTTCACACCTGTGAGCGCCTCCGCCTCGAAGATGTTCGGCGTGACCACAGATGCCACAGGTATCAGCTTCTCTGTGAGTGCAGGAAGAGCGCCATCTGCAATGAGCGATCCACCGGCTTCCGCTGCAATCACAGGATCCACAACCACAAAGCAGCCCAGCGCGCTCAGCCTATCAGCGACCAGGGAGATCACGTCCGGCGAGAAGAGCATCCCTGTCTTAGCCCAGGAGATATCAAAATCCTCGGAGATCGCATCCAGCTGTGATGCGATCATCTCTGGTGGTACAGGAAATACCTCGCGAACGCCCATGGTGTTCTGAGCGGTTACAGCAGTGATAACACTTAAACCATGGACCCCTAGCGCTGCAAAGGTCTTCAGATCTGCCTGGATGCCGGCTCCTCCACCTGAGTCAGAGCCGCCTGCTGTGAGAACAGATCTCTCCATCTTGTCAGACTAACGCCTTCTCTCCACCGCGCGTATCACATCTTCAGGCAGGCCGTACTTCCTCGCGAGCTTTATCGCCTTGGAGTACATCCCCGAGCTCACGTACATATCGAAGGCTGCCTGCGCAGCCTCCATCCTGAGCGTTATCGGGAGATCGAACTCCTCTGCGATCTTGGCGGCATTCTTTAACAGCCCGAAGTCCATGCTCTTCCTGAACGCCCTGGATGCTGCATCCTGTACCATGTTCTTCGGAAGATCGAACTCCTTTGCGCATTTCGCAGCGGCCTTGTACTGCTCGCTGTCCATCTTCCTCTGGAAAGATCTCGCTGCAGCCTCCTTGACGATCTTGGGGTCGAGGCCGTACGTCTTGCCGAGCTCGGCTGCCACAGAATACTCGCCGAGCTCTATGTTCTTCCTGAAGGCCGCCTCGACGGCATCCTGGAGCATATCGTTCGGCAGAGAGTACTGCTCCTTGATCCTGGCGGCCTCCTTGTAGCCACCACGAGCCATGCTCTCCTTGAAGAGCCTAAGGGCCTCCTCGAAAGACTCAGCCATATGTCACCTCTTGTTAGGATATTCGCGTAATGAGTATAAAAAACATGTTGGATCTTGGCTCAGAGCGAATCCTCTCTCAGAGATGTCACAAATGCATACTGCGTTGTTGTGGGCAGCTTACGTCTCAGTTCCCTCACGTCCGGCAGGTATATTACCATACTTCTGCTGCCGATATCCCCGCGCTTGAGGTTGAGTATCTTTGAGACCGCCTCTATCTCGGCCTCGCCCTGGATCCTTGCGGATCCGCTTCCCAGCTCCGGGGACATCTCTATGAGAATTGGAAGCCTGATTCGCGACCACATGAATCTCGGGATCGAGTTCGAGATGAGCTCGAGCTCAGGCCTGTCCATAACGTAGAACGTGTTGTCCTTCCCCTTTATCCCCGGCCTCTCCTCCTCGAGCAGCTCGGTCAGTGTCTTCCTCTTCGGAGGGAGGTGCTGGTTCATCGTCTGTATCGTCTTGATCAGTATCTTCCTATCTGCCTGCGTGTACATTTCCTTTTCATCTCTAACATGGTGCTTTATATTACTTGTCCTCTCTCCTGCTCTTCACAGCTCTGTCTTTTATCTGGCGCACCCGCTCGTTCAGCGCCTCTGCAAGCGCGGGATCGAGATTGCCTGAGTAGAGGTCGATCCTAGCTGCAATGGCGAGCTTCGCCGCGAGCGCCCTCGCGATCCTGCCCCGCAGCCTTTTCGGGGATGACTGGATCAGGGGGTGCCTGAATATGAGCCCGTGCTTCGGCGATGGTGCTTTTCCTCTTAGATGTCTGAACAGAGCCCTCTCAGCGCCGATGACCTGTATCGTGGACGCGGGAAGCCTCGAAAGCCTCTCAAGGCCTCCAGCTCTTGATATCAGCCTGGCAGCCAGCACTGGCCCGAGGATCGAGGAGAGATTCGGCGCAATATCTCTCGTCCTGGCCTGGAGAAGCCCCTCCAGCTCTTCCCTGGCTCTGATCAGCTCCAGCAGGGATTTCGCCACGATTCCGATCCCCTGCCGCTCAGAGAGCGCTCTCGCCAGCTCCTCTCCCCTGCACCGAATGCCGTAAAGGAGAGACCACTCGTACAGCCTCTCCTCAAGAAGATTTATCGCCACATTCAAATCGTCCAGAGACTCGATCACTTGCAGGAGCTCTGACTGGGGGGAGCACATGCTCTCGAGCTGGCGCTTGACGAGAGCGATTGCGACGTCCCTGAGGCGCTGGTTGTAGTCTCTGTCATCACACGCAAAGCCCAGCTCGATAGCAGCAGCACGTATGTCGATCTGCGGCTCTGATGACGACCTCTCAGGGGAGAGAAGGCGCTCCACGCTCTCTTCTCTGGTGTATGACCTCCTTTCAGATATGCTTCCGCACCAGATCTCCATTGCATCCCCATTATAGTTCTTTGTGCCACTTCATATAAGCCAATTTAAAATCTTCTGGATATATCACACTTCATACATGATTTTATGTAATATGCAATATTATATCAACTTATGTGGAATACTATAGATTCTGATCTTTATTCCTTCTGCCGTAGCTTCTCCTCAACACACACCCATTGCGCCATGTGACGGTAAGGCATATCTGTGCACTTCTACATCGCCACCACCGGCAGCGTGAAGCAGAACGCGGTCCAGCTGCAGCCGTCTGATTCCACCCATATCCTCCCGCCATGGACCTCGATTATCCTCTTGACTATGGTCAGCCCGACGCCGGTGCCATCGCTCTTCGGATCGACCTTGTAGAAGAGCTCGAAGACCTTATCCCTCTGGTTCTCCGGTATACCGATGCCGTTATCTTTGACACAGAAGACACCATCTCTGCAGAAGATCTCGATCAGGGGCCGCTTATCCCCCGGTGTGTACTTTATGCTGTTGTCGATCAGATTTACCAGCGCCTCGACGAGCCTCATGCGATCCACATGGACCGCGGGCATGCCATCTGCCACTCTTATCTCAGCCCCACGCATCTTGATCTTCCCGGCGAGCTGCTCGATGGCATCTTCGACCAGAATCCCGAACGGGACATCCTCAGGCGGGTTGACTATGCGTCCTATCCTGGAGAGCTCCAGCAGGTCGCTCAGGAGCGCATCCATCTTCTCAGCAGACTGGGTTATCTTCCTCAGACCCTCCTTGACCTTCTCCACATCCCCTCTCGAGAGATCGAGCTCTGCAAACCCCGCAAGCCCACTTATTGTTATGAGCGGCGATCTGAGGTCGTGTGAGATGGTGTAAACAAAGCGCTCCATCTCCTCCGTCCTATCTCTCACAATCTGCTCAAGCGAGTCCTTGATCCTCTGCAGCTCCTCCTCGGCCCGCTTCCTCTCAGTGATATCGACGGCTGTGCAGAGCATGGCCCTGCCCCCGCTGAGATCGATTGTGCCGTGCGTGCATTCCACCCACCGCACGTCCCCATCCTTTGTGACAAACCTGAGCTCATACCTCGAGGGTATCTGTTCTCCGCGCATCTCGCGCTCGTATAGCTCTCTGAGCCTCGCCACGTCCTCCGGATGGACCACCATCCACATCGATGCGCCTTTCAGTTCATCCATGGTGTATCCGCAAAGCTCCCTTCCGGCTCTGTTCACATAGACGACCCTTCCATCCCTGATGATCGCTATACCCGAGCTTGTGGTCTCGGTCAGCACCCTGAACCTGTGCTCGCTTTCCCTCAGGGCATCCTCTGTCCTCTTTTCTTCCGTGATGTCCTCCCCTATCGACTGGTATTCGATGACATCTCCATTCTGGCTGAATATAGCCCTGTCAGTCCAGCGCTGCCATCGGATCTCTTCACCCTTCTTCACACGGTGGATGTACTTCACGTACGGCCTTTCGGGGGTAAGTCCACTGAACCTCTTCCTAACCGCCTCTCTCTCCTCTTCAGGTATCAGCTCCAGGAAAGGCCGACCCAGAATCTCCTCTCTTCTGAATCCGAAGTACCTGCAGTAGTTGTCGTTGACGAAAGTGAGAATGCCGTCACGATCGAATCTGCACACGAGAAAGGGCATATCCTCCACGATCGACCTGTAACGTTTCTCGCTCAGATCGAGATCCTTCAACCGGTTCACGTTCTCGGTGATATCCCGTATCACCTCCACTGCTCCCTCGATAGTTCCATCTGCACCGTGGACAGGCGCAGCCTTCCCCCAAAGATAAGAACCACCCTGGCCGAAATTCGGCAGGAAAACCTCTGCCGTGATCACACGACCCTCTCTGCGCAGGATTCTGTAATTCTCTGCCACAGCTTCATCATAGCCTCTGAGCGCGAGGTCCACGAGTATCGGCCTTCTGTAGCCGTAGAAGGGTATCGCGTACTCATAATCGCCCTTCCCAAGCATCTGATCCTTCTTCACTCCGGTGAGCTCCTCCATTGCTTTGTTCCATATGATCACCCTGCCGTCGAGATCTATTCCAACGACTGGATCCGGCATGAACTCCAGGATGTCCACCAGCATCCGCTCGGAGTTCTCCAGCTGTTTCAGAACAGAGTACTGCTGCCTCAGGTCAGTCAGCACGGCTATGGAACCCACGATCTTATCGCCATCAAGCCTGGGCGCACCGGTTAAGAGCACTGGAAGGGTAGAGCCATCCCTCTGGCGGATCCTGACCTCATAACTGTCCGTGATCCCCCTGAGCCTCCTCGCTCTCCCCTCCTGAATTCTGGTAATGTCTTCTGGATGCACGAACTCCTCTAGAGATCTCCCCACAATCTCATCCACCGGAAGATCTACCATGCTGGCAAAGGTCGGGTTCGCGTATTCGATGACCCATCGCCCATCCACAACCCTCGACACGACAACACCCTGGCCAATAGAGTCCAGTATCTGGGATGATAGCTCTGAATCGATTTTCGCAGACGGCATGACCGGAGTTATGAGAAGCAACCAACATATGTCATTTACCCTGGATGTGAGGTCGTAATAGGGACATTTCACGACATCGATATGCTGAGCCACAGCGACTTTTGACCCGCAGCCTCGCCCCGTGAAGGTATATAAAGCGCGCACAATCAGTAACACGAGTGCGTGAAAAAGTAACACAATAAGTGCCGGTTAAGATAAGAAGAGCCGGCTGGTGAGCCGGCCGGCGTCAGGTTTGTTCATTTTTTTGACTCGCCAGATTTAATTGGTATGGGCACTCAGGCGAGCCATTTGAATCCAAATGAACAGAGAGAATTCTGATCTCAATACGATATTAAAGTTTGCATCGCAGGCGCTGTCGAAACCGACGATGCTGTCATTTTGACATGCAGAAAGCTCGATTCTGCAATCGGTAGCGCCATTGATGCTCGCATCGCACTATTAATTTGCTCCATCACCCCGATCAGCGCATTCTGAGAAGATTTCTCGTCTTTTCTTGTCCCTCTCCGTTATGCTACTTTCTGGAGACTGCTGTCGTTGCATGCTGATTCTGGGTAGATTTATCGCAGAATCGCTATGCTGCGCTGCATTTATTTATATGTCATTCTCGACTTGTTTTATTTAAGTGACATAGAACTGCGCCATGCGCTGTTTTTGGTGGTGTAGTTTTTAAGTTCCTTTTTTCTCGGGATTGTCACTGCAACAATTCATCAATATAGAATGCCTCACAGATGGCTCTATTTCATTTCCCTTTTCATATGGATTGCCACTGCAACACAAGATATCGACGTGAAGGAGTTTCTGCACAGAATGCTTCAGTTCCCTTTTCCTCGGGATTGGCATTGCAACGTGCCGGCCAGGGGGTGCCTGGTCAGGGTGCATCTGGCCGTTTCAGTTCCCTTTTCATCGGGATTGGCATTGCAACTTTCTTCTCACCACCTGTATCGGAGCGCCTCTTCAAGTTTCAGTTCCCTTTTCATCGGGATTGGCATTGCAACGTTAAGGAGCATGTGGCGTTTGCATTGAATGTGCTAACGTTTCAGTTCCCTTTTCATCGGGAT
>NZ_JAOAKP010000045.1 GCF_026419855.1 Methanothrix sp. | reverse complement strand
ACATAAAATCATGTACGAATTGCGGCATGTCCAGCATATTTTAAATTGTCTTATATGAAGTGACGCAAAGGGCTATAAATGATTGGGAGCTCAGGATGGTAACTTCAATCAGGTAAATATACTCTGCCTCTTTATGCAGGGATACTGATCCACCAAATCACCAGGATGAACCAAATTTATTTGTCTTCTTGAAAAGAATCTGGATTAAGCTTATATCCCCTCCCGACGCCTGGAGTAGAGATGAAGCTGCCGGGCACAGCAACACAGCCTGAGAACATACACATTGCGATGGGCAAGCTGGATATAAGGAAGGGCATGACCTTTCTCGATATCGGTTGCGGCTCAGGTGCGGTATCGCTTGCTGCATCGCGATACACCGACAGGATCTACGGAATAGACAGGCGGCATGAGGCTGTCGAGGCGTCAAGATCCCTGGTGCCATGTGGCGAGTTCATATGCGGAGAGGCTGTTGATGCCATACCAGGGCTGCCGGAGATCGACAGGTGCTTCATCGGCGGCACAAGGGATATAGAGCGATTTCTTCCTGCGCTGAGTGATAAAGCAGCCCCTGGATTCAGGCTCGTCGTCGACGTCGCGAGGATAGGCATGGCATCGAAGGTAGCAGGGCTCGTCGAGGACCACTTCACGCTTGAGGAGGTTCTTCAGATAAACATATTCAGGGGATACTGGCTGGCGGGAGACATAGCCTTAAAGCCTGTGAACCCCATCTTCATGATAGTAGGAAGAGGGGATTGAATGCTTGTGGGTGTGAGCCTCGGGCCTGGCGATCCCGGTCTGCTGACTCTGAGGGCGATAGAGGTGCTGAGGGCAAGTGAGAAGGTCTTCGCTCCGGGAGAGCTTGCAGCCGATCTCGCCAGGCCATACTGCGAGCCGGAGATCCTGGATTTCCCGATGACAGATGATCTCGAAAGGCTTGAGGAGACATGGGAGAGAAATGCGGATACAATTGCGAGTTATGCAGCTAAATGCCTCACATCGTTCGCATGTCTTGGCGATGTGAACACATTCTCGACGTTCTCTCATCTCAGGAGGGTTCTCATGAGGCGGCATCCCGGGATCAAGATCGACACGGTCCCCGGGGTTGGCATAATCCCTGCGGCTGCTGCCCGATTCGGCATAGGCTTTGAGAGGTCTTTTCTGGTCTCCGACGGCTCCGAGCCGGATGCTGTTCTCAGGCTGAAGGCTACAAGACCTGCATCGATCGCTGCAGAACTCCATGCACAGGGATACACCGAATTCATCCTGGGAAGCAAGCTGTACACAGCCGATGAGATGATACTTAGAGGAAAGATGCCGGAGAGGAGCGGTTATTTCACAGTGCTATATGCCAGGCGGGTGAGCTGATTAACGGGGGATCTTATGTTGGAGAAGAACGACGACTGGAGCCCAATGAAGGTGTACTTTGTGGGTGCAGGCCCAGGCGATCCGGAGCTGATAACGCTGAAGGGTTACAGGCTTCTAAAAGAAGCGGATCTCGTGATATACACAGGCTCGCTTGTCAACAGAGAGCTTCTCACGGGTCTCAGGGCAGAGCTTGTCGACAGCAGCAACCTATCTCTCGAGGAGATAACCGAGAGGATTCTGAGCAGCGTCAGAGCCGGCAAAAAGGTGGTCCGGCTGCACAGCGGAGATCCATCTCTCTATGGGGCGATCCTGGAGCAGATGAAGCCGCTGGAGGAGAGTGGCATTGAGGTCGAGGTCGTCCCCGGAGTATCATCGCTCTTCGCAGCGGCTGCCGCGCTGAAGACGCAGCTCACGCTCAAGGGCGTCTCCGAGTCCCTCATAATCACAAGGCCCGCAGGAGCGACCCTTGAGAGGGACGAGATCAAAGAGCTATCACAGCACGGATCGACGATGGCAGTATTTCTTGGCGCTGAGAGGATCAGGGAGATCGTATCATCTGTGAAGCTGCCAGCTGATACCCCTGTGGCGGTTGTATACCACGCCTCATGGCCCGACCAGCAGGTTCTGACCGGAACGCTTGGAGACATTGTGGAGAAGGTCGAGGAGGCCGGCATAAACAAAAGCGCCCTCATACTCATAGGTGGAGTGATCAGGCGAGAGGGGTTCGGGAGGTCTCATCTATACAGAAGTCGGTAGCAGTTCTTGTTTTTCCAAGGGACCGGGAGAAGGGAGAGCAGCTCTCCAGCAGCCTGAGCTCACACTACAGGGCAGATCTTCACACATACAGGAAGGGCATAATGGGGGAGCTATTCAGGGAATATGACATGATTCTGGCACTGATGGCGGTCGGCATAGCGGTCAGGCTTGTATGCCCCCTGCTTAGGGATAAGTGGACGGACAAGCCTGTTGTCTCTGTGGATGCGTCTCTCAGGACAGCAGTTCCGGTCATCGGAGGCCATCATGGGGCAAATGATCTTGCGCTTTATCTCTATAAGCAGCTGGGCATCTACCCTGCAATCACAACAGCAACAGATTCATCAGGGCGTCCGAGCCTGGAGGGTATAGCATCTGCGTTTGGCGCCGGGATCGTGAACAGGGATGCATCGAGGCACATCAACGCCTCCTTCCTGCAGCAGGATGTCCCCATCATGAGACTCAGGGGTCCCAGGATTGTGATCGTGGATGAGGATGTGGCTGTCCTGAAATCCGGTGGGTTGATTGTGGGACTCGGGGCCAGGAGAGGCGCAACCGCGGATGAGATAATGAGCGCAATAAGGTCCGCGATTGCCGAGGCCGGGCGGCATGTATCAGAGGTGAGGGTGATAGCGACATCCTGTATCAAGACCGGTGATCCGGAGATTTCGAGAGCTGCCGCGGAGCTCGGCGCCTCTGTTGTTTACCTCCCCGATGATGCTCTTAATGCGCAGAGGCCTGTGACGCCATCGAGGGCGAGCATTCTCGGTCTCACTGGGGTTGCGGAGCCAGCGGTCATGGCCCTGGCGCAGAGGATGATCCTGCCGAAGAGGGTATACGGGAGGGTTACGGTTGCCCTCGGAGAGTAAGCTCAGCATCGTAGGTATCGGTCCTGGAAATCCGGGATGCATGACCCTTCGCGCCAGAAGGGCGATAGGGGATGCGGACTTCGTTGTGGGTTACCGCACATATCTCGATCTCATACCATCCCTTCTTAAAGATAAGAAGGTCTTTCCGGGAAGAATGGGCGGGGAGGTCGAGCGGGCGAGGCTAGCGGTTGAGCTTCTCGATGAGGGATCTGTGGCGCTGATCAGCAGTGGCGACCCGAATGTGTATGGCATGGCGAGCATCGCCATCGAGGTCGCGCTCTCCGCCGTCGATCCCTCTAGGATCGAGGTTGTTCCCGGAGTCACCGCGTTTTCAGCTGCTGCCTGCAGGGCAGGAGTGGTCTTCAGGGAGTCTCTGGCTGTTGTAAGCCTGAGCGATCTTCTCACCCCCTGGGATGAGATCAGGCGCAGAATCTGGCTCGCAGCATCCATGGGAATGCCGCTCGCCCTTTACAACCCCAGGAGCTACAGGAGGGACTGGCAGCTCTGCGAGGCTCTTGAGATGCTGAAGGACTCTGGAAGAGGTGGAGATGAGGCCATCATCGCGAGAAACGTCTCCCGTGACGGTGAGTCCATAAGAAGAAGCACTGTGGACGAGACGCTTCTCGATGCCGGAGGGATCGATATGCTTACCCTGCTGATAATAGGGGGCGTGCAGGGGGATGTGTCGGGTGGGGGTATATCCATAGCTGGCGTGGGTCCCGGAAGCGTCGAGAATCTCACATACGAGGTCGTGGATACAGTGAGCTCTGCAACGCTCGTCCTGGGGGCTGAGATGCATCTTGAGTGCATAAAGGATATCATAGACGGAGAAATGTTCGTGGGCACAGGAAGCCGCGAGGAGAGGCAGGTCCAGAGGCTCGAGAGAGCGATGCGTGAGCTGCAAAACGGCGGATCGCCAGTCATCACCGTCGGCGGTGATCCAAGCATATTCAGTGCGGCTGGGCGCTATGTAGGTCTGGAGCGACCGCTGAGGATGCTTCCAGGGGTGAGCGCGTTCTCAGCAGCTGCAGCGAGAGCTGGCGCTCCAATCTCGAATGACTTCGTGCTGCTCTCCGGACCGGTCTCTCCTGACAGGCTCTCCTCCCTTGTCGATGCAGGATTCAGTGTGTTTCTGTACAATGCGGGTGGAGATGACATAAGAAGCATCTCAGATTCGCTGCCAGAATCAAGACCGTGTGCTGTGGCCAGGGATTTGACACGGCAAAACGAGATCTTTGTGGTGTGCACGTCATCAGAGCTTGGGGATATGAAGCTCGATGGATCCAGATACACAGTGGTCGTGTCAGGTCCTGGATCGAGAATAAGGGATGGGATGATTGTGGCGAGCAGGGGTTATGAGAGAAAGTACTGCGTGTGAGATGGTGGTATGGACAGATACTCAGATCTTGGCGCCATGACACCCGAGGCGATCGAGATCTCCAGAGCGAGCAGGGAGCTCATTGCCAGGATCGTCGGCGATGAGACTCTGGAGGACAAGATAAAGCAGAGGTGTGTCATGGCAACCGGCGACCCGAGCATCGCAGAGAGTCTGAGGTTCGTGATGGATCCGGTGAGAGCCGGCTTCAGGGCGTTAGAGGATGCTGCAGACATCTTTGTGGATATAAGGATGGTCGAGGCAGGCATCGTCAAGAAGGGCCACAGATCCAGAATAAGAACGCTGATAGAGATGGGTGAGGAGATGGCTGGCAGGCTTGGAGTCACTAGGGCCTCGGCAGGTGTCATGGCCGCAAAGGATGAGCTCGATGGCTCTGTGGTCGTTATAGGCAATGCGCCCACAGCCTTGCTGGCGCTCTGCGATATTATGGAGAAAAAAGAGGCGATGCCCTCGCTGGTCATAGGGATTCCTGTCGGATTTGTGAGAGCGGCAGAGAGCAAGGAGAGGCTGCGAAAGGTAAAGGTGCCATCGATATCCAACGTCGGCACCAGGGGTGGAACGCCTCTGGCTGTCGCAGCTATGAACGAGATAATCAACATGTATCATCAGGGCATCAGGTGAAGATCCACTGCACTTTGGTGCGCTGCTGGTTCCGAATCGTATACGCATCTCTGCGGCTCGCCAAAGGCCTGAGCATCCCGCTCCCGATTGAAGCACATTGAGATGCAGCGTTTGGGATCTCACCTATGGGGTGGAACGCATAATGATCGATCCTGTGACGGGTTTCAGGATTCCAGAAGAATGGCTCAGGAGGTCGGCTCGGAGCGATATCAGAGAGCGAATAGAGAGCGGCATGTGGGTTCTCCTCTCGAACGGCAAGGTGCTCCGCAGAGGTCTGACCACAGGAACGACAGCATCAGCTGCATGCAAGGGCGCGGTGTTATCCCTGGTGAAAGATGTGGACGAGGTTGATGTCTGGACTCCGTCTGGGATAACGGTGAGAGTGAAGGTGGAAGCATGCAGTGGCCGATGCGCCGCTCAGAAGGATGCCGGTGATCACAGCTCTGATATCACTCATGGCATGAAGATCTTCGCAAGCGCGTCGCCATCAGAGCGCTCAGAGCTGATAGCTGGAGAGGGCATCGGGAAGATATGCAGAGGAGGCCTCTCCTCAGATATCGGCAAACCGGCGATAAGCAGGTCTGCGCGGGCCCAGATAATGAGAGCGATTGAGGAGGGTGTTGCAGAGGCAGGGCTGAGCGGAGCAATGGTGCGCCTCTATGTTCCCGATGGCAGGAGTATCGCGCTCAGGACGCTGAACCCGGGCGTTGGTGTCGAGGGCGGGATATCCATTCTGGGCTCAACGGGATTCGTCGAGCCATGGAATGAGCATCTTGAGGATAGCATCTCCGAATCGCTCAGTGTGCTGGATAGGGTCGTGGCCACAACCGGAAGAACAGGTCTCAGGTACAGCAGGATGCTCTTTCCGGACCATACTGCGGTGCTCATCGGCTCCAAGCTTGATCTGCTCAGGATGCGCGCCGGCCGTGATACCGTGCTCTGCGGCCTTCCCGGACTCATACTCAGATGGGCAGCGCCTGAGATTCTCAACGGCACCGGCTATGCGACAGTGGCGGAGATGATCGAACGGGAGCCGGATCACCCGGCGATCGCCAGAGCTCTCGAGCATCTCGAAGAGGTTCTTCCGGGAACGAGGATAGTTCTGATCAACAGGGACGGGAGCATCTACAGGGATAGTGGGGCATCAGCCTGACATGCACCCCTGATGGAGTTTCAGGAATCCGTAGAGATGGAGGTGGAATGAAGATCGTGGGTGTTGGAGCGGGTCCTGGTATGATCACGCTTGAGGCGATCGAGGCGATAAGATCAGCGAAGCTCATCTACGGATCGGAGCGGGCGATAGCCCTGGCAGGAGATCACATACCGCCCGGGTGTGATGTCAGGGTCATCCGGGATTACAGATCACTGCGGAGCCTGCCGGATGATGCTGTCGTCCTCTCGACCGGAGATCCAATGCTCAGCGGCCTCGGATATCTCGGAGGTCATGTGATCCCTGGAATATCAAGCATGCAGGTCGCATGCGCGCGCCTAGGCCTGAGCCTTTTAAAGGTCGTGCCGATAACATTTCACGGCCGCAGTATGGATCCTGAGGCTGTCGTGTTCGAGCTGAAGCGCGGTAAATGTGTGTTCCTGCTAGCTGACGATTCCACGGATCTGGGCGCGCTCTGCAGATACCTGGAGGATATGGGAATCCACAGGGATGTAGTTGTTCTCACAGATCTTGGATATCCGGAGGAGAGGATAACAGCTGGTACGACCAGCGACCCGCCGGAGGCGAGAGGCCTCTTCAGCGTGGTGATAGGTGAGCTGGGATGACGGCCAGCGGAATCCTATTGAGAACAGACGTGTTAATGGCGACCGGCCAGCGGCCTTCTTCAGAGTGCGAATATCGACGATGATAATTTTGAGAAGGTCCTTATCTTATTCGGCAGGTTCCTTTCCAAAAACGGCAACCTATTTATTCATTCATCTCTAAACAGTCTTCACATGAAGAGCATGGTGAAGGTTTTTATCGACCACGAGCATCTTCTCAAGGTCATGAACATCCTCACAGAAATGGGAATCACCGGCTTTTACATTTATGAGTACAAGGGCATGTCTCCCAGGGTCTGGAAGGACTTCCGTCTCAGGGAGGATCCCGAGATGACGCTTGATGCGATCAGGAACTTCTCCGAACCAGGGGTTATGGTGAATACTGTGGTCAGCTCGAACAGGTGTGAGCGTCTTGTTCAGAGCCTGGAGCAAGGTTTAAAGGGAAAGAGGTTCACAGTGATCATACAACCAGTGACATCGATAAAGGTCAGAGGAGATTAAGTTTAATGCAGAGCATGAAGGAGGAGGTTGAGTCCACCCTCGAGTCCATACGGAATGTGCTCAGAATAGAGGGTGGGGATGTAGAGCTTGTGGATATAACAGATGGCGTTGTGTACGTGAAGCTCACGGGGAGCTGCGCAGGATGTCCATTTTCCCAGATGACTCTCAAGAACTTCGTGGAGCGTGAGCTTAAAAAGAACGTATCAGGCGTGAAGGCTGTAGAGGCTGTGTAGCCCTACTGCCTCATCAACTGCTTAAAGCATTCTGATCTAAACTAGAACTGCTACGAGGTAATATCTGTGTACCCGAATAAGAAGGTCCAGTCCCTTATAGGCACCAAGATACAGGTTGAGATGAAGGGCTCTCAGAGGCATGTACTCGAGGGCATACTCAACAGCGTGGATGAGTATCTCAACCTGCACCTCCTGGAGACCGTTGAGATCGTCAATGGAGAGAGAACCAGGTCTCTCGGATCTGTGATTCTGAGAGGAAACAATATAATACTGATCAGCCCGGTTGAGTAGAATCATGGGGGAGGGTGTGATGATAGAGGAAGCGCTGGAGTATATCAGATCCAATCCGGATGGAGTTCTCCAGAGCGATCTCTGGAAGGCCCTGGGAATCGACTCGCGAAAGTGCTCCCGGATAGTCGCAAGGCTGCTCAAGGATGGGCTGATAACAAGGGAGGAGGAGCTCGCTGACGGCGTCAGGACGTACCGGCTCAGGGCGGTCGAGCGACCGGCGTGCACCGATCGATTCACCCCACTCATGGCATCTGATATCTTCGATCCATGCGCAGGATGCACCGACGAGTGCGTGCCGGAGCGATGCCCGAAGCTGAGCGAGTGGCTATTCGCCCTGGCGTTCAGCAAGAGCACCGGACAGAAACCGCATGCTGCCGCAAGCCTATGATCTCTAATACAGCGGTTTGCATGCGAATTGAGCCCGGATATCTCAACATGCTCGCTGAGTGAGCGGTCGTGGAATTGAATCGCTTAATGGGATTCGCTCATATCCATTTGATGACTTGCTTTGAGGGGCACTGTTCCCGCTATGTGCTCCTGGCGAATGAATGAGTGCATCCAGCAACCAGTATGCGCGCCCTCTAAGTTGCTGAACACACAAGAGCGATGGGATTTTCTCCATCACACGCCGGCCCGTTAAGTATCTTCATGTGGGCCGGCGTTTCAGCATCTCATTCAGCCCATCCTCCAGCCTGTACTCCGGCACATATCCAAGAACCTCTCTGGCGAGGGTGATGTCGGCCACAGAATCCCGCACATCACCGGGGCGTGGTTCCGTGTAGATGGGTCTGATGTCCCTCTTCAGAACTCTTCGTATAGCATCGAGCAGGCGGTTCAGGCTTGTGGCATATCCCGTGCCGATGTTGATCGCGAGACCGGGCGCTCTTGGGGAGCTGCAAGCCAGGATGTTCGCCTGCACAACATCTTTAACATATACAAAATCCCTTGTCTGCTCACCGTCGCCGTAGACAACAGGCTGGCTGCCTGATAGCACCGCATCGATGAACTTCGGTATGACAGCTGCGTACTCTGATGCTGGATCCTGGCCCGGGCCGAAGACATTGAAGTACCTGAGAGAGACGCACTCGAGGCCGTATATCTCATGGAACACCCTGCAGTAATGCTCGCCCAACAGCTTTGTCACCGCATAGGGGCTCATCGGCCTCGGAACCGAGCTCTCCCGCTTGGGAAGCTCAGGAGAGTCCCCGTAAACAGCTGAGGATGATGCGAACACGACCCTCTTCACGCCGCAATCTCTTGCCGCAACAAGCACAGCGAGTGTGCCATCGATGTTGCTCCTGTTCGTCATCATGGGGTCCATTATCGATCGCTGAACTGATGGAAGAGCGGCCTGATGAAGCACGTAGTCCACAGACTCAAACTCTCCTTTCAAAGTCCTGATATCATTGATATCGCATTCCACAAACCTGATGCGCTCCTCGAGCCCGCGGAGGTTCTCACGCCGCCCAGTGCTCATATTATCGATGACTGTGAGATCGTTCTCCTCATAGAGCGCCCGGACGATATTCGACCCTATGAATCCGGCGCCGCCTGTTACAACTATTTTCTTGTTCTGCAATGACATACTTCATGCCTCAACTCTATGTGGCCAAATCCAGTGCATCTGTATCTTTAGAGCGGCCCGCATCTGCCTGTTGCGAACAGCTCTCACCATGGAATCACAGCGCATCTTAGGTGCGACGTACCCTTTGCTTCTTGAAGGACTCTCTGAAATATGCGTTCAGCACGCATATGCTGTCCTGGGGACCCATCTGCTCGAAGAGGTCGCATGGCGATCCTCTGTAGCAGTCCATTTCATGTATCCTGCATACAGCAATTCCATCTGCAAATGTGAGGTGCGGGCATGGCTCTCCGCCTCTCTTGAATATCACAGGCATCCTGTGGGCTTTATCGAGAGTGCCATCAGACCTTATCGCATCCGGGTTCGGGATAGCGACGTCAAGGTGGATGCAGCAGCATCCGCATCTCAGGCATATCATGGTTTCCAGCTCATCTCAAGGGCAGGTTTTTGGGGTCACTGCCTCTTGGTCGTGCACGCTCACTGAAATTTGCAGCGGCAGCGTTCAGATTTGTGGAGATCTCATCCGTAGCTATTGATTCCAGCAGCGTGATTCAGTGATCCTATCCAGCGACCCATCTTTGAGCTGTTGTGCTTCTAAACCATCTTCGAGATCATCGATGCTATGAGCTTTGCTGGAGCTCTCGGCGCGAGCCACTTTAAAAAGCTCCTGTAGCTGAGGCCATGCGCATGTATATCTATGTATCTCTCCAGGAGCGATCTGTCATCCATGAAGATGTTGAAGAGCTGATCCGGAAAGCGGTGCATGATACGGGCCAGAAGAAATGACGCCCTTAGATCGTCACCGAACTCATTTTTGCATCTGCGTTGATACTCCACAAGATCGCATCCATCGCTGAGATGCTCAGAGGCAACCTGTGCTGCGATCTGCCCGGACCTCACAGCGTAGGCAATCCCCTCTCCTGTGAAGGGATCCACCATGTCAGCTGAGTCGCCGCAGAGCATTGTTCTTCCGCCTCCAAGATATCTGGACGGTCCTGAGAGTGGGATCGTGTGGCCATGGATCTTGCCGCGGAATCCCCTCGAGCGCATGAGTCCCTCCAGTATTCCTCTTATTTTGGACGAGTTAAGACCACCAGCGCCGACGGAGAGGTAGCTTCCGTGTGGGAACACCCAGGCGTAGCCCATATCCGCCTCACCGAAGTGTATCTCCATGCAGTCACCGGTGTCTTCGACAGCAACATCCGAGACCAGACACACGCCCGTTATGCCATCTCCTCTGCGTATCTTCCTGCTCAGGATGCCAGTGTGACCATCAGCCAGCACCAGAAGCCTGCCATCATAGGTCGCACCTGCCCTGATCCGGACGTGCTCCCTCATCTCAGATATCTCTGTGGCTTTTCTTCCGAGCAGAACCTCTGCTCCGGCCTCCTCCGCCTTTCTCACGAGCATCTCGTCGAAGACGCTTCTGGTGACTAGCGTTGAGAGCCTTTCAGACCTGGAGATCTCAGCGCAGCGATCTCTGAAGAACACCCGTATCCGGGAGACCTCTGCATCTATAACTTCGTCAGGAATCCTGAAGCCCAGGTAGGACCTGGCTCTCTCCGAGAGAGCACCGCCGCACGGCTTGTACCTGGGGAACATCTCCTTCTCGATGAGAAGCACACGGAGGCCAAGGCTGGCGCCCTCGAGAGCTGCGGATGCACCTGCCGGCCCACCACCTATCACTATCATGTCGTACATACAGGAGCTAGGCCGTATCCCTGGAGGAGATCAGGTTCTGATACGCCTCCCGGGCCAGATCGGAGACATCGATCTCAAGCTCTCTCGCCACCAGAAGCGCCACAGCATCAAGCTCGACCAGCCTCTGGAGCGAATCCTGCCGCTCGTTTATCATCGCGATGATCTCCTTTCTGCTCATCCCTGTCTTGGATGAGATCATTCTAACTGCTCTGTCGAATATGCTCTCGACAGAAGCGGGTTTGAACCCAACGGGTATATCGATATCCTCGTTGGAATGCACCACATCTCCATCGATGCGAACCAGGCCGTCCTTCTCAGCTTCCATCAGAAGAGCCCGGACATTTTCTGGAGGCCCCCACTTCATGTCCAGCGAGAGCACAAATATGAAGTCGCTTATCTTCAGGCTGCGCTTCCCACGCTTCTTGAACGGCAGAGCCACAAGGTACCTCTTTTCCTGATCCAAATGGAACACCCTCTCAGACTTCCAGCGGCGCTTCGACTGGGCGAGTACGTATGGGGGCACATGGCTTAAAGCGAAGATTTATCACAGTATGAATTTTCCCGGAACACCAGCAGCTCCATTGAGCCTCCACCCGGTATATAACACTCTCGCAACGCTCACATATGCCAGGGTAGATCGTGCATGTTTAACACTCTGCGTGCGATAAATAGATTGTATGGTTCGCCAAGTTTCAGAGAACCGGCCCCTCCGGCTCGGAAAACATTTATTCCAGCAGCCAGAGCTCATCTCATGCGTTACATCCTAATTCTAATGGCATGCCTGCTGGTGCTGGGCACGGCAGATGCGCTTTTCGAGAATACATCGCCACAGATGTATATTGATAGATACAACAGCAATATAGATCAGGCTCCCCAGGCGCTGAGGGAGCTGCTTGGAAGCGAGAGAGTTGAGATAAACATACTCCTCAATAACGGCACACTCTACATGCTCGGCCTGGAGACGCTCAAGGGTCGCATAGTGGCGTCGTATCCTGGCGGAATAGATGATCCGACGATAACCATAGAGACATCTGAGAGCACGATCCAGAGGGTGGCATCCTCAAGCGACCCTGTGGCAGCATTCAAGGATGCCAAAGACAGGGGAGAGGTGAAGATAGAGGCCACAAAGCTCACGACCAGGCTCAAGCTCGCGCTGGTGCTGGCGAGTGCGGATGTCTTTAAATACTTTTTAGGTGTCTTCTTCGCACAGAGGTAATATCATGAAAGTGCTCGCCATAAACGGAAGCCCCAGGATGGATGCTGGAAACACCGCTCGCATACTGAATCCGTTCCTGGATGGCATGAGGTCGGCAGGAGCGGATGTGGAGCTCTTCCACACCAGGAAGCTCAAGATCGGGCCGTGCAACGGAGATATGAGCTGCTGGTTCAGGAACCCTGGAAGGTGCGGCCAGAATGACGATATGCAGATGCTCTATCCGAAGTTTGATGATGCCGATGTGATAGTCTGGGCCACGCCTGTGTACTTCTCAGGAGTCACAGGCCCACTCAAGAACCTGATGGACAGGCAGCTCCCGCTCCATGTTCCAGGCACGGTGCCGAAGAAGAAGCAGAAGGTGGTTCTGGTCTCATCCTGCGGCGCCTGGGAGATAGAGGCGTTCGATCCCATCATTGTACAAATGAAGGCGATATATTCAATGCCTGACGCTGCAGAGTTCGTCGCCTCGCTCCTGCGACCAGGCGCAGAGGCGATGAGGTACATGCCCGAAGGTGCGATGGACGATGTGATACAGGCCGCCAGGGAGGCTGGCAGCGAGCTCGTGAGGACGGGGCGGATCTCAGAGAACCTCCTCAAAACTGTAAGCAGACCGCTGATGAGCGAGGAGGAGTACATGAAGGCGGCAGAAAAGGCTATGGAGGAAGCAAGAAAAAGTGCATGAGCCGCGCGAGGGCTCTGGCAGAATTTGCCATTCGGCTGAATTTCTTAGGAGGCTCATCCAGCTGAATTGGCGGATCGGCGAGAATGACGGAAAAGAGACCTCACAGATCCTCGAAATTCCAGCTCAATTCAGATCTCCGATAATTCGCAGAGATGAGCCCCTTAGGATTTCAAGGTTGCACCAGTTATCAGTAAGCGTTGCGGCTGGTTGTGCATATAGAACATGCTCAATACGTTGAGGGAATTCGTATTCTTAGCAGGGCATCTGATGGGTGAAACGATTTGGATGATGGCGATTTCGTTTGATCAGCAATTCAGGTACTCTCACGGTACTGAATATGTTCTGCAATAGCATCTGAGGCCACATCATGTGGCTCTGTATACAATCTTTCGCTCATATGTGCTTAGCAACTTGGATATCATGCAAATCAGTTGCTGAAGGCACGAATTCACTCGTCAGGAGCGCATAGCAAGACCAATGTGTCTGCGCGCAAGCGATCATATGGACAGGAGCGCAATCTTTTGCTGCGGGCAGCTTATCTTGTGAGATACCGCTGGTATTATAGAATTCCGCATAAGTTGATATAATATTGCATATTACATAAAATCATGTATGAAGTGTGACATATCCAGCAGATTTTAAATTGGCATATATGAAGTGACGCAAAGGACTATAAGCTACACAACCCGAAGTGCTAAATAGTTAATAAAGATCTCCATTCAACGATCTTCAATCAACAACATCTGTCCCGGGAAGAGCAGCAGATGGCAGAGCATTTCTCCTTTGAGGTTCTGAAGCGGTCAAGGGTGACGCGTGCAAGGCTTGGGGTGATCAGGACACGGCGAGGGGTTATAGAAACGCCCCAGTTCGTCCCAGTCGCCACTGTGGCATCCGTCAGGGCTCTTGGATCCGATGATCTCAGGGCCCTGGGAGTGCAGGCGATATTCGCAAACACATATCATTTGCACCTGAGGGCAGGAGAGGATCTCATCAGGAGGCTGGGAGGACTTCACAGGTTCATGTCGTTTGATGGCCCAATCTTCACAGACTCTGGTGGCTTCCAGGCTTTCTCCCTAGGGCTGGGGAGGGAGCACAACATAAGCAAGATAGGAAATATCTTTCCTCAGGGAAGAAGATCTGCAGAGCGGAGGGAGAACCTGACGAGGATCACGGATGAGGGCGTCGCCTTCAAATCCCTAATCGATGGTGGGTGGCATTTTCTCGATCCAAAGAGCGCTATGAGGATCCAGAGCAGGCTCGGATCTGATATTGTAATGGCATTCGATGAATGCACATCTCCGCTCTCCGATTACGATTACACAAGGGAGGCTATGGAGAGGACCCACCGCTGGGCTGTCCAGTCGTTGAGGTACCACGACAGGAGACAGGCGATATACGGTATCATACAGGGAGGGTGGTTCGAAGATCTCCGGAGAGAGAGCGCGGATTTCATAAGGTCGCTGCCGTTCGACGGCATCGCGATCGGTGGTTCTCTCGGAAACTGCAAGGCGGACATGCATCAGGTTCTCGATTGGGTTGTTCCCAGGCTGGATGAGCGGCCGAGACACCTCCTGGGAATCGGGGAGATCCCGGATATCTTCGAGTGCGTCGAGAGGGGCATCGATACGTTCGACTGCGTCCATCCAACAAGGATCGCACGCAGAGGCAGCCTGTACATATCCCCTGCATCGGGGGGATGCCTGGAAAACAAGTTCAGGATAAGCATAAAGTCCTCGACTTTCAAGGACGACAGGAAGCCCGTGGATCCGAGGTGCGGATGCCCGACATGCAGGATGTACAGCAGGGCGTATCTAAGACACCTCTACATCTCGAACGAGCTCTCTTACTTCAGAGCTGCCACCGTTCATAATGTATACTTCATGCTCAGGCTGATGGAGTCTATAAGAAAATCGATAAGAGATGGAAGGTTCAGCGCGCTCAAGAGAAGGTGGATGAAGAGTGAGCCGTGAGGGACGGTCTGGCAGAGATCCACTTCATGGTCGTGATGAAAAACGCCATTTTTCACATGATCCTGCAGATCCTGCATGGGGATACGGCATCAGGATCCGCATCGATAAAACACAGGCAGCAATTTTACTCTGCGGGCTCTACATATTCTTCTCGCTGGCCGGCAACATAGCCGCGACAAAGGTCACATATTTCGGTAGACTCGTCATGGATGCTGGCTTCATATACTCCATGACGTTCACATGGAGGGACCTGATACACAAGCAGCTTGGGAAGAGAGCTGCCATCACCACGATCTGGCTGAGCGCCTTTATCAACCTCCTGGCAGCTCTCTATTTCCAGATAGTGGTTCTGCTGCCGGCGGAGCCTGAATGGGCCGCGAATGGTGGGCAGGCCGCCTGGCAGTTCCTGTTCGGGATATTCGAGACATCTGGAGGTCCATGGTGGCAGTCAATCTTCTCCCTTCAGCTCAGGATCGTCCTCGGCTCAGTGATTACCATGGTCATAGCAGAGCTCATCGACACCCAGATCTACCACCTCTGGGTCACCGGCTGGGGCAGGAACAGGCCTCAGTGGGCCAGGGTCGCGGTGTCCAATGCGATATCGATACCTGTGGACAGCACACTGTTCCCGCTTATAGCATTCACAGGAATAATCGGATTCGATGTTATGATCCAGATGTTCCAGACTAATATCGTTGTGAAGGCGATCGTCACCCTTCTCTCATTCTGGATGATATACCTGGTTCCGGAGAGGCCGATATTCGAGAGGCATGAAGATGATGGTGAGTAGCGGGACGTAAGCTCCGGTCTTCATGCCGGAGAGGAAGTCACGCAGAACAGAATCGATCCCTGCTGTGTTGGATAACCTTTTGTGATAATGTCTCTAGCTATTGATTCTGATCTACTCTCCACGCATTCCTGGAATCG
>NZ_JAOAKP010000044.1 GCF_026419855.1 Methanothrix sp. | reverse complement strand
GGTAGTCTACCTTTGTTGAGTTGATCCCAATGGGCTGGCTTCCCCAAATGTGTTTATTTTGGACGATATCAGCCTCGAAATCGAAACCCAGAGGTCTGTTCATCTCTGTATGACGTTCTCCAGAGTGGGTGATGGCTACGAATCGCCTGAAGCTATTGCTTTTGCGCTTACCAACACGCCATAGGTAGACTACCTGAGTTCTGAGATCTCTCATATATTTTGGTCGCTCTTATCCGTATGATGACTTACCAGAAGAAGCACTGGTCCTTCTATGCGTTCTCGAAAAATGGATGCGCGATTCCAGCAACCTGCTTGCTAGACATCTAAGTTGCTAAAGAAACAAGAGCGATTTTGGTTTCAAAATCGGCATTACAACGCCAAACAAAACAACGGCCTCTTGAGTGCCCATACCAACAAATAACATCATCTAAAATGCTTTCATCCTTTTGGCACGCCTCTAATGTCGCATGCGGCGTTTCAATGATAAGGACATAGATTGAAGAGCACAGACCTCTGAGCTGCTGAAACTCAAGCTGCAGCAAGCATAAGCTTGGAGGGGGGAATCCGCAGCCACCTCTGTTAACACATCGTTCTACCAACCATGCAGTAATATTTTTAAATACCAAAATAAGACTCGATGCGCATGAGATGCCAGATGTGCGGTCGGGATCTTGGTGAGGACGATGTTTACATCCATGATGGAGAGACGCTCTGTGAGGACTGCTATATCGAGGCGAGCCACAGGATACGCGTGTGCGATCCATGGGGTGAGTATTCAGCGAGGACGTTCAGGAAGATGCGCGGCCTCAAGGGCGATGAGGGTCTCACAGAGATCCAGAAGAGGCTGTACAATCTGGTGTGCTCAAAAAAGGTCACGCGCGAGGATCTGCAGGCAGAGCTTGGGCTCTCTCCTCAGCAGCTGGAGAACGAGATCGCAATCCTGAGGCACTGCCAGCTCGTGAAGGGGAGGCGTGAGGGAGACAAGGTATACATAGTCCCTTGGGAATCAACTTAGGCTCATGTCCGTGAGTTATCGGTGATGATGAGTTCGAAATACCTACCCATCTCATTCATCACTAACGCGAGGTGGTCTACAAAATAAACACATTTAAGGTAGCCAACCCATTGAGATCAACTCAACAAAGGTAGACTATCCGGACTCAGGGCTCTGAAAAATGTAAAAATAAATGAAGTTCCGCGCTCAGACTATGAGCGGGATGTTCTCGACAGACTCTGGGTTGGCGAGGGCCGAGATGTCTCCGACTGGCTTGCCCAGGGCCTTGGCCTTTATGACCCTGCGCATGATCTTTCCGGATCTTGTCTTCGGGACGTCCTTGACGAAGTAGACGATCTCCGGATAGGCAACAGGCCCGAGCACACTCCTGACGTGCTTCGCGATGTCCTTCTTCAGGTCCTCGCTCTCCTGCACACCTTCCTTGAGTATTATGAAGGCCACGATGACCTCGCCCTTGACCTCGTCTGGCTTGCCGATGACAGCTGCCTCGGCGACCGCTGGATGCGAGACCGCAGCGGACTCGACCTCGGCGTTGCTGATCCTGTGGCCAGCGACCTTGAGGACGTCATCGATCCTGCCCTGGATCCACCAGTAGCCATCCTTGTCCCTCGTCGCCTTATCGCCTGCCAGGTATGTGCCGGGCTTGACGTCCCAGTACATCTGCCAGTACTCCTTCATGTACCTCTCGGGATCCCTGAAGAAGGCGCGGAGCATCGACGGCCAGGGTGTCTTCTGGACGATGTTGCCGCCGTAGCCGAGTGGCACGGAGTTGCCATCCTCATCGTAGATGTCTGTGTTGAACCCGGGCAGCGGGAAAGCCACAGAGCCGGGCTTCTCAGGTGTCATCGGGAGCGGAGCGATCACATGGCATCCTGTCTCTGTCTGCCACCAGGTATCGATGATCGGTGCCTGCCCTCCTCCGATGTTGTTCCTGAACCAGACGTATGCCTCGGGGTTGAGCGGCTCGCCGACGGAGGCCAGGATCCTGATGGACTTGAGGTTGTACTTCTTCGGCCACTGATCGCCGGCCTTCATGAACATTCTTATTGCAGTCGGCGCTGTGTAGAATACAGAGACGCCGTACTCCTCGATGATGGACCACCATCTGCCGATGTCCGGATAGTCGGGGGCGCCCTCGTAGAGGATGCTTGTCGCGCCCAGGCAGAGCGGGCCGTAGACGACGTAGGAGTGCCCTGTGATCCAGCCGCAGTCAGCTGTGCACCAGTAAACATCCTCCTCATGGACATCCAGAGCCCATGCGGTGGTGTATGCAGGACCGACACAGAAGCCGCCATGTGCATGCTCGATGCCCTTTGGCTTTCCTGTTGTGCCTGATGTGTAGAGAATGAACAGCCTGTCCTCTGGATCAAGTTCCTCTGTGTAGCACTCAGCGGGCTGATCCTTGATGAGGTCATGGTACCAGATGTCTCGGCCCTCCTTCATCGGGACGTCAAGCCCTGCTCTCTTGACCACTACAACCTTCTCGACGCTGGGGGCGTTCTGCACGGCCTCATCGACGTTCGGCTTGAGCGGGAGCGGCTTGCCGCGCCTGTAGAAGCCATCAGAGGTAACGACGACCTTCGCCTCTGCATCGGTAACCCTGCTCTGCAGACCACCAGCGCTGAATCCTGAGAAGACGACGCTGTGGATCGCGCCGATCTTCGCGCATGCGAGCATCGTGATCGGGAGCTCGGGGATCATCGGCAGGTATATGCTGACCCTGTCGCCCTTCTTCACGCCCAGACTCTTCAGGCCGTTTGCCATCTTGTTGACAGCCTGGTAGAGCTGGTAGTATGTGATCGTCTTTGTATCGCCAACAGGCTCGCCGACGAAGTAGTATGCGACCTTGTTTCTGCGCCAAGATTTCGCATGCCTGTCAACTGCGTTGTACGCGACGTTGCACTTGCCACCGAGGAACCACTTCGCATATGGTGGGTTCCACTCCAGGATCTGGGTGTACGGCTTGAACCAGTCCGCGTATGTCTGGGCCATCTCATCCCAGAAGTCAAGGTAGTTCTGAGAGCACCACTCGCGCATCTCCTTCTCTGTCTTGAAGCCCTTCTTCTTCATCCACTGGTAGGAGTTCGAGTACTCGATTATCCACTGGGGAGTGTTGAATATCCTGGTCTCCTCCTGCAGAACAGCAGTCTTTGCAGTCTCAGCCATTTACATACCTCCATTTATATATAGATCTTTACGTGCTTCCGTCCCACGATGCCGCTGGCATGAGCTCCACTCGAGAACTCCTCCTGAGAAGAAGCGGGTCAAGAAGTCCTCCGGCAAATCTACAACTGCCATGCCACGATCACCTATGAGCACTGGGAGACTCCGGAAACACGATAATTCCATACGTATCGCTCATTTATAAATCTATCGATATAGAATTGTTAGTAAAAAATTGTATTAATTATTTTTCATGATATATGTAGTAAAAGCAGCAGGTATCACCAATATTTCGTAACCAATAGACGCAGATCTGAATACGGAAACCAAAAGAGTTCAACCAAAATACAACATCACATAAAATCAAATAAAATGGATTGACCGCTCACTTGATGAGCGGTATGGCGTCCACTGCATCCGGGTTCGCAAGCGCGGAGATGTCTCCGACCGGCTGTCCCAGCGCCTTGGCCTTTATGACCCTGCGCATGATCTTTCCGGATCTTGTCTTCGGGACGTCCTTGACGAAGTAGACGATCTCCGGATAGGCAACAGGCCCGAGCACGCTCCTGACGTGCTTTGCGAGCTCCTTCTTCAGGTCCTCGCTCTCCTGCACGCCCTCTCTGAGGATCACGAAGGCCACGATGACCTCGCCCTTGACCTCGTCTGGCTTGCCGATGACAGCTGCCTCGGCGACCGTTGGATGGGAGACGAGCGCAGACTCGACCTCGGCGTTGCTGATCCTGTGGCCAGCGACCTTGAGGACGTCATCGATCCTGCCCTGGATGAAGAAGTAGCCGTCCTTGTCCCTTGTGGCCTTATCGCCTGCCAGGTACACTCCAGGCCTGATGTCCCAGTACATCTGCCAGTACTCCTTCATGTATCTCTCGGGATCCTTGTAGAACGCTCGGAGCATCGATGGCCAGGGCGTCGGGTTGACTATGTTGCCACCCATGCCTGGAGGCACCGGGTTTGCATCCTCATCGTAGATGTCTGTATTGAATCCAGGCAGCGGGAAGGTGGGCGATCCGGGCTTGAGCGGTGTGATTGGCAACGGAGAGACCACGAAGCATCCTGTCTCTGTCTGCCACCAGGTATCCATGATCGGGCATCTGTCGCTTCCGAAGTACTTCCTGTACCAGATCCAGGCCTCTGGGTTGATCGGCTCACCGACCGAGCCAAGCAGTCTGAGGCTGGAGAGATCGTACTTCTGCGGCCACTGCTCGCCGGCCTTCATGAACATTCTTATCGCGGTCGGCGCTGTGTAGAATACAGAGACCTTGTGCTCCTGGATTATGCTGAACCATCTGCCGAAGTCCGGATAGTCGGGAGCGCCCTCGTAGAGGATGCTTGTCGCACCCAGGCAGAGCGGGCCGTAGACGACGTAGGAGTGCCCTGTGATCCATCCGACATCAGCTGTGCACCACCAGACATCGTTGTCCTTGAGATCGAAGACCCAGTGGGTTGTCTGTGCCGGAGTCACGCAGTATCCACCATGGACGTGCTCGATGCCCTTTGGCTTTCCTGTTGTGCCTGATGTGTAGAGAATGAACAGCCTGTCCTCTGAGTCCATCTTCTCTGTCTCGCACTCGTCAGGCTGATTGGCTATGAGCTCGTGGTACCAGATGTCGCGGCCCTCCTTCATTGGCACATCGATTCCGGCTCTCTTGACCACTACAACCTTCTCGACGCTCGGGGCGTTCTGCACGGCCTCATCGACGTTCGGCTTGAGCGGGAGCGGCTTGCCGCGCCTGTAGAAACCGTCAGTGGTGACTACAACCTTGGACTCAGCATCCTGAACTCTGCTCTGGAGACCTCCAGCGCTGAACCCTGAGAAGACCACGCTGTGGATCGCGCCGATCTTCGCGCATGCGAGCATCGCTATCGGCGTCTCCGGGATCATGGGCATGTATATGCTGACCCTGTCGCCCTTCTTCACGCCCAGACTCTTCAGGCCGTTTGCGAACTTGTTTACAGCCTTGTACAGATCCAGGTAGGTTATCTTCTTCACCTGCTGATCTGTCGGCTCAGGCACGAAGATGTAGGCGACCTTGTCCTTCTTTGCGCCCTTTGCGTGCCTGTCCACGGCGTTGTACGCGACGTTGCACTTGCCGCCCACGAACCACTTGGCATACGGGGGCTTCCATACGAGGATCTGCGCGTATGGCTCAAACCAGTCCGCGTAGGTCTTGGCCATCTCGTCCCAGAACTCTATGTAGTGCTGGCCGGCCCAGGCGCGCATCTCCCGCTCGCTGGTGAAGCCCTTCTTCTTCATCCACTGCATTACATTTGAGTTCTCCACTAGCTCCTTCGGGGGATGGAATACTCTTGTCTCCTCAAGAAGAACCGCAGTTGTAGCAGCTTTTTGCTCAGCCATTTTGACACTCCTCAACAGTCATTCTGCCTCCAGCCCCTCCCGATATGTTGCGAATCTGCCCTCCCAGCAGATAAATCCGGATGAGGAGACTCAGAGGCATTATTACGATTGATAATTATCTCTTTCGTTTATAAAGTTAACGTTTGAATGAAAATAATGTTTAATAATGATATTGAAAAATCATTAAAGTATGTTCAGAGTAAAGAAATCTTTTTACAATATTACATATTGTTGAAACAGTATTCGGAGCGAATTACGGTCAAACTAAATAAAATTATTTAATAACCAGATATCTACAAGCATGCCCGCAGCACAGAAATTTATATAAATAAAAATGTGGACGCTCTACACGATCTTCGGTATGGCGTCCACAGCCTCTGGATTTGCAAGCGTGGAGATATCTCCGACAGGCTGTCCCATCGCCTTTGCCCTTATGACCCTGCGCATGATCTTTCCGGATCTTGTCTTCGGGACGTCCTTGACGAAGTAGACCGCCTCAGGCATTGCCACAGGCCCAAGTGTAGCTCTGATATGCTGTGCGATGTCCTTCTTCAGTTCCTCGCTCTCCTGCACGCCCTCTCTGAGTATGGCGAATACTATTATGACCTCGCCCTTGACCGGATCCGGCTTGCCGATGACAGCTGCCTCTGCGACCTTCGGATGCGAGACAGCAGCTGACTCGACCTCCGAGTTCCCGATCCTGTGGCCCGCGACCTTTATGACATCATCGATCCTGCCCTGGATCCAGAAGTAGCCGTCCTCGTCTCTCCTGCCTTTATCGCCCGCCAGGTATGTGCCGGGCCTGATGTTCCAGTAGTGCTCCCAGTAAGTCTTGAAGTACCTCTGCGGATCCTTGTAGAAGTCTCTCAGCATCGACGGATATGGCTCAAGTATGACGATGTTACCGCCCTCTCCTGCGGGCACTGGCTTTCCAGCCTCGTCCCACACATCCATGCTGTATCCTGGCAGTGGGAGCGTGCAGCTTCCGGGCTTGAGCGGTGTTATCGGGAGCGGCGAGCCTATGAACGTGCCGGTCTCGGTCTGCCACCATGTATCCATGATCTGGAGCTCGTCCCTTCCGATGTTCTTTCTGTACCATATCCAGGCCTCGGGGTTGATCGGCTCGCCCACAGTGCCCAGGAGTCTCAAGCTCTTCAGGTTGTACTTGGCAGGCCACTGCTCACCCGCCCTCATGAACATCCTGATCGCAGTGGGCGCGGTGTAGAGCACGTTCACGCCGAACTCTTCGATTATGGACCACCATCTTCCGAAGTCCGGATAGTCGGGAGAGCCCTCGTACATTATGCTGGTTGCGCCGAGTGAGAGCGGGCCGTAGACTATGTACGAGTGGCCTGTGACCCATCCGATGTCGGCTGTGCACCAGTAGATATCCTCCTCTTTGATATCGAAGACCCAGTGCAGTGTCTGCGGAACACCAACGCAGTACCCACCGTGCGCATGCTCTATGCCCTTCGGCTTCCCTGTTGTGCCTGATGTGTACAGGATGTATAACCTGTGCTCCGGGTCAAGCTTCTCGGTCTCACACTCAGCAGGCTGATCCTTTACGAGATCGTGCCACCATATATCCCTGTCCTTGTTCCATGGGATATCCTGGCCGGTTCTCTTGTATACGATCTGATGCTTTACGGTTGGAGCATCCTGGATCCCCTCGTCAGCCTGCTTCTTGAGATCCACGATCTTTCCGCGCCTCCAGAATCCATCAGCAGTGATCGATACCTTTGATTCCGCGTCCATTACCCTGTCAGCATATGCCTTCGAGCTGAATCCTGAGAAGACCACGCTGTGGATCGCGCCAATCTTTGCGCACGCGAGCATCGCTATCGGCAGCTCAGGTACCATCGGCATGTATATGCTTACTCTGTCGCCCTTCTCGACTCCCAGACTCTTCAGGCCATTTGCGAACCTGTTGACCTCCCTGTACAGATCCCCATAGGTGAACTTTCTTACGTCGCCTGGCTCACCCACAGCTATGTAGGCTACCTTGTTCCTCCTCCAGGACTTTGCATGTCTATCGACACAGTTGTACGCAGCGTTGATCTTGCCGCCAAGGAACCACTTGGCATACGGGGGCTTCCACTCGAGGACCTGCTTGTAGGGCTCAAACCAGTCCGCGTAGGTCTTGGCCATCTCATCCCAGAACTCGACGTAGTTCTTTGAGCACCACTCGCGCATCTCCTTCTCGGTCTTGAAGCCCTTCTTCTTCATCCACTGCATGACGTTTGAGTTCTCGACCAAATCCTTCGGGGGATGGAACAACCTCTTCTCCTCGAGAAGGACCGCGGTCTTTGCGGTTTCCTCGGCCATTTTTATAAACCTCCTTTCATCTTCATCCGCCGCGTGGTCTGAGGGCTAAAGGGCGGCAGATGTTAATGATAGATTATGTTCATTATTAATAAATCTATTGGTCCACACCACCGTTAACCCACCATTCCTGCGATAATATAATAAATAATAATTATGGTTTTTCTGAAAATCTGGGGGCATCGCTACTATGACTGCATCCAATGGGTCAGCATTATGACAAACATATCCAAGTTATATTTTCATAATGCTTATAAAACAATACCATTTAGCCCAGTAATATCATCGCGTATCTGATTACCAAAGCAGACTCTTTCAATCCGCATTTCTGCATGGCGAAGGAGGAAAGCCTTTAAGCCCATAATGCATTTCGGAGGTCATCATGGTATCGTCTGGGGATCTGCTCCCGAAGATCGCATCGCTCATGGATGCTCTGGAGGACCTGCGCCTTCACGTTGGAGTCAGGGATCTCTCCATCGGCTCCGTGAGATTCAACGCGCAGCTCATCTTCTGCTTGGCCAATGCATGCCTCCGGAACAGGGCGGTTCTTCTCTACGGTGGGATGGGCGCAAACAAAACAACGCTTGTGAACATTCTGGGCAGTGCATTCATGAACATGAGCTTTGATGAGGTGGAGAACCTCATGGTATCTGGCCACCCGGAGCAGACGGAGGAGAAGATCATCGGCTTCATAGATCCCAGACAGTGGATGCAGCCCTCCAGCACAGAGATCAGAGTGCTCTGGACGCCCTGGGCGAGGTCCAGGTGGAAGCTCATCAACGAGATCAACAGGTTTCCGGCTGGAAAGCAGAACCTCTTCCTGGAGATCATCAAGAAGAGAAAGATAACCTACGCGGGCCAGGTGCTGGAGCCCGGGGACACATGCTACTTCGCCACGATGAACCCGGAGTTCAGCTCCACGTACCCTGTTGATGAGGCCCTGATGGACAGGATATCAGCGTGTGTGCCTGCGATACAGCCCGACCTTCTTGCTGGCCTGAACCTCGCGGAGCGCATGGATGAGGTGAGAGATCTGGCTGAGCAGATTCCGAGGTTCTCAGCAGACGAATTCGATATGCTGCCTCATGCGGTTGATGGCGTATCGCTTGACTTCCTCACAGAGCTCTGCATAGTATCACTCATCCGAGACTTCACACTCTGCGAGCGCGCGCCGTGCTTTGACAAGACTCAGCTCTCCGGGAAGAACCCAAGCCACGGTCTCTGTACTGGATGCCATTACTTCAACAATCCAGAGGTCTGCTGCTGGCAGGTCGATGAGGGGCTCTCGGACAGGGTGCGGCAGGATCTAAGAGCGTTCACAAAGGCGATCTCATTCGTCTGCGGCATCGATAACAAATCAAGAATTGAGGTTCTGAGGGCGGTTGCGCCCTACATCATATGGCACAGGGTGACGCCGAACCGCTCAATGCTTGAGAGACCTCCATACTACGGTGCAAGGCGCCTGGAGTACATCTCCGATCTGGTCCAGAAGAGCATAGACAGGACTGTCAATGAGCGCGGGGAGATGAACATGATATTCTCAAGAGCGATCGATGGGGAGATCCCGGTTGATAAAGCAATAAAAGAGCTCTCCGAGTACGACGATCCCATCGCGAGGCTGGATTACATCCATATGCTCGAGAGGCTGAGGTAGTGTGCTGGGAATCGGTATTGATGCATTGATCCAGAGGCGGTGCGATGCTGACAAACAGCATGATCAGTATTCCGCATCGAGGCTGGGATGATGGGCCTGAAGGATATGATGGAGAGCGCATATGGCGGAAGGATCCGGCACAGGAGGCTCGAATCCAGTAAAGGAGACAGAGTCATAAGCCTCGAGGATCTCGCAGACAGACTCCCGGATCATCCGGAGAAGGAGGAGATCGCGGAGCTAGTGGGCGACGATATAATTCCGAGACTTCTGTCGAGCACGCCCCGTGGAAAGAAGGAATCCCTGATATGGGGTTACGTCACAAGCATCGCAGCAGAGAGATCCGGGCAGCCTGTCACCGTAAGACCGATGGACTTCGCGGGGCTTGAGCTCTCCGGTGGGAATCTCATCCTGAGCAGTGATGGAAAGAGCAGACCATCACATGTCGGTGAGAGGATGAGCTCAGGCGTGATCAGGATGGGTGAAGCGGGGGATTACCTCGGTCAGGGCATGACCGGGGGTGGGATAGTCGCATCCTCCTGCAGGACCTATGCGTTCCGTAACATGAGCGGTGGCTGGGGCGTGATCCTAGGAGATGCAGGCAGCTTCATCGGAGTCAACAACTCGGGCGGCAGGATACTTGTGAAGGGCAACGTCGGCGAGAGGGCTGGGTGGCTGATGCGCTCCGGACGTCTCACCGTGCTGGGAGATGCAGGAGCTTACGCCGGCATCCTCGCAAAGGGTGGAGTGATAAAGATATGCGGCGATGCTGGAGAGAATGCAGGCTGGAGGGCGGGAGGTGTCAGGATCGAGATCCGAAGAAGGTGAGATGCTCAGGATATGGGAGGCGGCACGGAGCGAGTGGCATTATCCACAGCTCCCGCGCCCGGTTATATCCTCAAACGGCTCCGGCGTCTTCCCATTCGATAACTACAGGATATCCGTGAGGGAGGTGGATCTGAGCGATACGATCTATCTGGAGAGCCTCTTCGAGCATCTCATCCTCCATTACATCCTCTGCCCCAGGTCGCTTGAGGTTGCTGGTGAGCTTGCCCTCTCAGCTCTGCGGGGCATCAAGAGAAACGATACGAGCTTTGCAAGAACGATCGTGAACATTTTCAGCGATATAGTGATCGACTCCTTCAGGCTGGAGAGGAGCGAATCCGACGAGCAGAAGGTGATCCACCTCTGGAGGCGCACTGCAGAGTCTGCAGAATCGGATCTGGATATGGCAGTTCTATCGTTCCTCGAGAGGTACTGGTCTGCGGACATCTGTGGAGCAGCGGAGACGGCGGAGACAAGACTCCTGCTTCAGATCTTCGCACCTGGCGTTCGGGAGAGGTCCATGTGGAACAGGCAGTGCCAGCAGATGGCCATGGTTCTTTCTCCGCTCGCCCCGGGCTCTCTTGGAAGGGACGAGATCAGATCCCTGGAGATCCTGCGTGGAAATGCGAGATCAGCCCCGCTCTCAGGCCTTGCATCTGAGCTCGAGCCGGAGGAGTACATGAGGTGCCTGGACGTGCTTGGGATCAGGGGGGACCTTAAGCGGTGGTATCGGGATCAGGGGTACAGAATAGAGATCGCTGCGACTAGGTCCAGCAGGAGTGATACCTACCCAACAGGCACAACAAGATGGCGCTTCGATGATTCTCCGAGTGAGCTGGACGTGAACTACTCGCTCAGCATGAGCCCCTGGCTTGTTCCAGGGGTGACCACTTACAGGAGAGAGTGCGAATCATGCAGCATGGCTCCGGGAAGAGCTGATGTCCCGGATCTTCTCGTGGTTCTCGACAGCAGCAGGTCCATGGATGGCCACAGGAGGGGATCCAGGACGTTCTACGCGACGCTGGCCGCGTTTAAAGCTGCGCAGTTCGCCTACGAGCAGGGTGCTGATCTCGCTGCGATAAACTTCAGCGAGAGCTTTCTCGTGCAGCCCTGGTGCAGGGACATTGATGCTATAGAGGACGTTCTGGTTGAGTACCTATGCGGGAGAACGAACATACCAGGTAGCAGGATCCTGGAGCTGGTGAAGGAAAGGAAGGGATGCCTGATACTGTGCATAACAGACACAGGGATACAGAACCTCTACACACAGTGGGAGTATCTGAAAGAGGCCTCATCAATTGGCAGGTTCGTCCTGTTCTGCATAGATGAGAAGGGTAAGGACAGATATGTCCTGGAGGCCCTCGGCTCACTGGGCATGGTTTACTACATAAACACGCCAGAGGACCTCGTATCTCTCGTCGTGGAGACTGCAGAGGATGCGTACGGAGATGCGCATGTTTAGGATTCTGGTGGCCCTTTGCATGCAGCACCACGATCTTGTAGTCGCACACTATGCCATACAAATCCAAGGTCTTGCTGAGAGTTTTGTCATGTTTTCAGATTAGGCTGCTGTGTTGGATAAGTCTTTAAAATCCGCAAGCAGAAGACGATTCCAGGAATGCGTGGTGGGTAGATCAGAATCAATAGCTAGAGACGTTATCACAAAAGGTTATCCAACACAGCAGATTAGGCCAGATCTCTTCAGTGATTCGAGCCGTGACCGGCAGTTCTTCATCCCATGAGCCACATGGCACCAAAAGAATGAAGGCGAGCAACGCATAAGATGCAGATCCATGGAGCGATGCCGATGGACCATGTTCAACAGCTTTCTGTATGGCCTGGGATGAGTGTGGATGAGCTGGTAAGGGGCATGGAGGGCTGCGGCTTCGGCGCACGCAGGCTCGCACATGCCGCTGAGATCTATCAGGAGATGGTGGAGGGGGATTACAGGAAGTTCTTCACCCTTGCAGGTGCGATGGTGCCTGCTGGCATGAGGGATATGATTTCAGATCTCATAAGGAGAGGAATGATAGATGTGCTCGTCACAACAGGGGCGAATCTGGTGCACGATATCGTGGAATCGTTCAGCCACCACTGCCTCGGATACGTTGAGGCGGATGACTCGGAGCTGAGGAGATCGGGGATATCGAGGATATACGATGTGTACATAACAGACGAGGACTTCGTCAGGTTCGAGGAGCTGGTCCAGAATGTGCTTCCTGATAGGGATGATCCCATATCCGGAAGGGCTCTTCTGGCAGAGATCGGGTCGAGGATAGACGACAGGAGATCAATACTCAGAAGCGCCAGCGATTGTGGTGTGCCTGTGTTCTGCCCTGCCATAACAGATTCGATGATAGGGCTTCAGGCATGGCTCCACAGGCAGACAAAAAAGCTGAACGTAGATGTTCTCGGTGATGTGAAAGAGATAGTCGATATATGCTACGAATCGGAAAGGGCTGGAATACTGATTGTCGGTGGCGGGGTTCCAAAGAACTTCGCCCTGCAGTCGATGCTCGTAACCCCGAACAGCTTCAGGCTCGCGATTCAGCTCACAACAGATCATCCAGAGGCAGGCGGGCTTTCAGGCGCGACGCTTTCAGAGGCGATATCCTGGGGAAAGATCGATCCTGAGGCGAAGCACGTCACGGTCTACGGGGACGCGACCATAACGCTTCCTTTGCTTGTTGCATCCGTCATCACCAGGGTCGAGGAGAGGCGTGCACACAGCTAGCAGGGGACGTCCTGCATGGGACTCTTCATCTCAGGTCGAGATGGGTGCACATAATCAGCGTGCGGGAATGACGAGCTTCCCTGAGGTCGTGGGGGCAGTGCACAGGAACTGATGAGCGATGTTGTGTGGCTGCAGGTTTGAATCATGGAAGGCTCATGTTGTCGAGTCGGGCAGCGCATCAAATTTGCTGTAAATTTGCTGTGTTGGATAAGTCTTTAAAATCCACAAGCAGAAGACGATTTCAGGAATGCGTGAGAGTAGATAGGAATCGATAGCTAGAGACGTTATCACAAAAAGTTATCCAACACAGCATGTAAATTCAAAACAGATCGGTATGCATCACAGCAGCTTGAGCGAAATTTACGGCAAATTCGGCACACTGCCTGTCGAATCGTCGGAGAGGTTGACTCTGATGACCTCAACCATCAACAGTTGAGACCACATCTTTCTGCAAGGTTTCTGATCCGCTGAATCACGGGGATTAGCCGCATGGAATTGCGGAGGGCATCAGTGCTGCAGAATGGCAAACCGATGCACATCGCAGCGAATAAAGGAAAAGAGCGTGGATCACACTGATTTGCTCTCATCGACCTCTTCAACATAGATCTCTCCGTCCTCCGTTACGTAGATATCAAAACTCCTCTCGATGATCCTCCTCCTGGTGATATGCGGGGCGATCTTCCTCAATTCCGCCAGGATATCTATGGAGTTCACCGGCAGCTTCAATCCCCGCTCGTCGGCCTCTCTGAATATGATCCCGGGCAGGGAGAAGAGGTCTGTGCCCGCAGCGATTCTGACGGCAACAGGCGCCTGGAGCATCTTCCACTGCTTAAGGGTCGCCAGCGCGCGGTCTATGTTCTGCATCGCCCGCCTCTCCAGGATGCTGACATTCGATCTGGTTGTGCCTAAAATCTCAGCCACCTCCTCCTGTGACAACCCCCTTCGTCTGAGACGCAGGACCTGGATCTGCCTCTCAGTGAGGAACCCGCATGCGTTCATGAACTAACCTCCAGTCCACAGGTCTCTGCATCCCTGCATGAAGGAAGGCCTTCACTTCATCAGAATCAGAGTTCATCAGGAGATCCGCAGAGCCGGATGATATCACCCTGCCGTCCATGATGACCGCAATCCTGTCAGCCAGACGCACCGCCTGGGGCAGGTCGTGAGTTGATATAACCGTGGTCATCCCTATCATCTTCGCCCTGGATATCAGATCCTCTATCACATAAGATGTTCCGGGATCGAGATTGGCGGTCGGCTCATCAAGGATCAGAAGCTCCGGGCTTATCGCGAGAGCTCTAGCAAGCGCTACCCTCTGCATCTCCCCTCCTGAGAGCATCCTGGCGGGCCTTCTCTCATATCCCTCGAGGCCGACATCTGAGAGAGCAGCCCTGACCCTCTCATCGATCTCCTCTTTTGATAAACGGCGTATCCTGAGGCCGTAAGCCACGTTATCGTAAACGCTGCCCCTGAGCATCACAGGCCGCTGGAAGACCACGCCGATCCTGCGCCTAGCTGCCAGCCTCTCGCTCTCGCTCTCCGGGGCCTCACCTCTGAAGAGCACGCGACCTGTTGATGGGATCTCGATGAGGTCCATCACCCTGAGCAGCGTCGTCTTTCCGGCGCCGGTTGGGCCGATTATCCCCAGAGTCTCTCCGGTCCTGACCTCGATGTTGATATCATTCAGTATCCTCTTCCCGTTCTTCTCTACGGTCACGCCTTCAAGCTGGATCATCCTCACCACCCCTGGACCCTGCTGACCACTGTGTTCACCACCAGAGCTATCGATATCAGAATAAGACCCAGAGCTATCGATACCTCCAGATTTCCCATGGATGTCTCGAGAGCGATCGCTGTCGTGAGAACTCTTGTGTATCCTCGTATATTTCCGCCTATCATCATAGCGACGCCAACCTCTGATAGGGCTCTTCCGAAGCCGAGGAGCACAGCCGCAAGCACAGGGCCCCGTGCCTCCGCTATAACCGTCCACATCACCTGCATCCTGTCGGCTCCAAGCGAGATGGCCGTGTCCCTGACATCATCGCTGACACCACTGATAGCGGATATCGTGAGCCCAAGGATGACCGGTGTTATCAGAATGGCCTGTCCGAAGATCATTCCGTAGGGAGTGTATAGAAGGCCATAGTCTCCTAGCGGGCCGGATCTTGATAGGATCAGGAATACGAGGAGTCCAACGGTCACTGTGGGCATGCTGTAGAGGGTCTGGATCAGATTGATCATCCAGCTCTTCCCGGGAAAGCGGTGAAAATGTATCAGGCACCCAAGAGGCACATTGATCAAAGATGCGATGGTAACTGAGGCGAGCGAGACGAAAAGTGATCGAAGTGCGACCTCGATCACCTCCGGGTCAAGTTCGAGTATCAGCTCGATCGCCCTGAGGAACCCTCTTGCTATCTCATCCAACTGCGCTCACCATCTCTCCCGCACATTCCGAGGCATTGCATCCAATCTCTGCGCAGTGACCTGATGCTGGATAGAACATTGCTCTTCCGTAGCTATCTTTTCCGTAGCCGGCTATAATATCCTGCCCCTCTCGAGAAAGAAGAAACTCCACGAAATTCTCCGCAAGATCAAGATGCTTTGATGCGGAGACAGGTATTGCGGCGTACACATTGAGCAGCTCCTCTCCTTCTATCACCAGCGGCACGAGGCTCAGGTTGCCCGCGAAGGCCATGTATGTCGACATATCTGTGAGCGTGTATGCCCTCTTTTCATCTGCCATGATCAGTGTCGCGCCCATCCCCTGGCCGGACTCCAGATACCATCTCCCGGCAGGCTCGATGCCGGCGCTCTTCCAAAGCAGCCTCTCACGTGCATGTGTCCCGGAGTTATCGCCGCGGGAGACGAACCGCACATCTGGATCTCTCTCTCCAGCATCCGCTATCCTTCTGAACGCTCCGGATGCGTTCATGCCCTTTACTCCTGCAGGATCATCGGCAGGACCGAGGATGTAGAAGTAATTGTACGCAAAGCATCTCCTCTCAGTGCCATATCCCTCAGCTATGAACTCCATCTCCCGCTCTTTATCGTGAACGAGAAGCAGATCCACATCCCCGCGCCTCCCCTGCTCCAGCGCGAATCCGGTCCCACCGGAGATTATGTCAACCTCCTTTCCATATTTTTCCTCAAACCGGCTCTCCAGCGTGTCTAGAAGCTTTGTATCGTAGAGGCTCGTCGTCGTCGCAATTCTCAGCCTGTCATCTGCTGCATCACATGCTGAGATCATGAGCATGAAGAACATGAATGCCACAAGGGGCAGCTTTGCATAACAACCAGCCGAAATCATACATCCCACCTGTAAACAATAATGCTAACAATAGTACCCATATGTAAGCGTTTTGGGTGAAAACACATCTGAGCTGAACGATGTTGAGGATGATGAGGACGATATCATGAACGTCAATTGAGAAAATAACTGAATGGACAGTTATGGACCATCACCAGCATCAGCCCTCATGGATCATGTGAGTTCATCTCTTGGTCTCAGCAGCACAGGTGCACGACCTTGAACCTAAAACTGCTGTGTTAGATAACCTTTTGTGATAACGTCTCTGGCTATTGATTCTGATCTACTCTCCACGCATCCCTGGAATCGTCTTCTGCTTGCCGATTTTAAAGACTTATCCAACA
>NZ_JAOAKP010000043.1 GCF_026419855.1 Methanothrix sp. | reverse complement strand
GGATTATGATGAGAATACAATAGCGTCAGTGCGGGCCCTTGGAGCTGAGCCTCTGAGCTTCTCTCTCTCGAGAACGGGCATGAACCCAATTCGGGATCTCGCAGACATGATCAGCCTGGCATTCATGCTGCGAAAACTTAGGCCTGATGTCACGCTGGGGTATGCGATCAAGCCCGTGATCTACGGGACGCTCGCAGCGTGGCTTGCAGGAGTACCGCAGAGGTTTGCCATGATCGAGGGGCTCGGCTATGTCTTCACACCACCGGAAGGCAGAGAGCCGCTGAAGCGCAGGGCGCTCAGACGCATGGTCGAGCTTCTCTACAGGGCAGCGCTCAGCCGTGCGACCAGGGTCTTCTTCCTGAACAGGGACGATGTTCAGGAGTTCTTGGGCCGCGGGCTGGTCTCCTCCGAGAAGGCGTTCCTCCTCGGTGGCATCGGTGTTGATCTTGATGAATGGAAACCAGCGCCTTCAGTGAATCACCCCGTTACCTTCCTCCTTGCAGCCCGCCTTCTCCGTGAGAAGGGCCTAGCGGAGTACGCGGAGGCCGCCAGGCTCGTCAGGTCCAGATACCCGGATACGCGCTTCATTCTGCTCGGTGGGCTTGACACAAACCCAGGAGGTCTCAGAAGAGATGAGATCGAGGCATGGGTATCAGAGGGCATCCTTGAATGGCCTGGCCATGTCCCCGACGTCCGCCCCTGGCTCGCCCGGGCGAGCGTCTTCGTGCTGCCCTCGTACTACAGAGAGGGCGTGCCCCGCAGCACCCAGGAGGCGATGGCGATGGGCCGGCCCGTGATCACGACAGACGCTCCCGGATGCCGCGAGACCGTGATCGACGGGGAGAACGGCTTCCTGGTGCCACCACGCGATGCCAGGGCGCTCGCAGACGCGATGGAGCGGTTCGTCCTGAATCCTGAGCTGATCGCCAGGATGGGCGCTGCGAGCCGCAGGATCGCTGAGGAGCGGTTCGATGTGCGGAGGATCAACAGAAGAATGATGGAGGCGATGGGGCTTGTGCGAGACCTGCAAGGTGTGGCAAAACATGAAGTACATGAGGAGAGAAAACAGGGCTTGCTGTGATCCTCAAGCCATGATGGTGAGCAGGGGATGGTTGTGAAGATTAACATCTCGGAGATCGAGAGGAAGCTGATCGAGCTCGATAAGAGTCTGCATTCGATACTTGAGCTGATCAGGGAGGCGAAGAGGCCTGAAGAGAATGTTGTGGAGGACGCTGCTGGAGCGTGGGGGTACGACGTTGATAGCGTGGATTTTGTAAGAGATCTCAGGAGAACAGAGCGAGTATGAAGCTTTTCATTGACACCTCTATATTCGTCGATCTTCTGCGCTCTCGACAGGTTGAGCCGTCCAAGTCGCTATTCAGGAGCCTGCAGGATGGGAGTACGGGCTTTGCATCTGTGATAACAGTTGCAGAGCTGGCAGTGGGTGCTTACAGGTCTCCGAGGAGCGATGCGCTGGAGAAGACACTCAGGCTTTTATCCATCGTGAATGTTGTCGATTTGAACAGGGAGATCGCGGTGAATGGTGGCAGAATTTATGCAGATCTGATGAAAAGAGGCGAGGAAGTTGAGCTCAACGACTGCCTGATAGCTGCCACATCGCTCTCGCTGGGGATTGAGGAGATCGTAACAAGAGATCTCGACCATTTCAGGAGGATAGAGGGTATAAGAGCTGTAACGCCAGAGGAGCTGGGTTTTTAGTGCGCGATGCTATCATACCTGAAGGAAGAGGGCTTCTGAAACAATAATAGACTTATTAGAGCCGATATTAAGCCAGAAACCTTTAGCAAAATCGGACATTTCTTAGATCGCTGGCGATCTCCTCAGACGACAGGTCGATGCAGGTAGCGCTCCAGCAGCGGCCCTTTCACTTCTGGTGGATGAAATTACCTTCAGGCAATGTGTGCTCTCTGCACTTAAGCTTCCCCTATTTAGGCATATGGATCCGCAGCATACTGATTATTTGTGGGCAATGGCACAGTTATCTTCCAGGAAAAGCAGCATCATTCGTCACATTTCCGTCTCACCTTGCCTAAATGATGAGGAGATCAGGGCACGTCTCTTTGTGCTCGTGCCTTTGTGCTGCCAACAAGCTTTGCAGCAACCAGAAGGCGATGGCTCTCCCACAGATCACCAGCGAGCTATGGGATGCCGCGAGACCGTGATCGACGCGCTAACGGCTTTCCCGGAGCCGCGAAGCCTGCGCCCTGTCGGAGGCGATGGAGCTAGTCAATGCCTGAGCTGATCGTGAGAGGCCATCCAGCAGGTGGTCGATGGACTGACCGCTCGCATACGGACTCCGGGAGCCCACGAACATGTTAATGGTGGCAGAGCCGGATCGATCACACCAGCCTTATTGTCTCCAGGTTCATCGGGGCCGATGTAGGTATCCTGTACTTCTTGTAGATCGAGCTCGCGAGATCCAGGCAGTTGCTCTCGTCGCCGTGGTTTGTGATGATCCTGCTGGGCTTCGGATACACCCTTCTCACATACTCCATGAGCTGGTTCCTGTCGGAGTGCCCCGAGAACCCATCCACGGTGATGACATCCATGTTCATCTTGACCGTCTGAGTCTTCCCCTCGACGGTGAGCGGTATCTCCTTCCATCCCTTCTGGATCCTTCTGCCCAGTGTTCCCTCAGCCTGGTATCCGACTATCACCAGCGTGTTCTTCTCGTCCGGTCCGAGACCCTTGAGGTACTCCATTATCGGCCCGCCGTTGAGCATGCCGCTTGTGGCCAGGATGACCGCAGGCTCCCCGTTTATGATCTCGTCCCTCTGCTTGGAGTTCTCGACCTGTACGAAGCACTCGGCGAGGAACGGGTTTATCCCCTTGTGGAAGATCATGTCCCGCAGCTCGTTGTTCAGGTACTCGGGATAGCTTGTGTGTATCGCTGTGGCCTCGTAGATCATGCCGTCCAGGTATACGGGAAACTCCTCGATCAGTCCCTTCCGTATGGCCTCCTCGAGGACCACCATCACCTCCTGGCTCCTGCCGACAGCGAACGCCGGTATCACCACCTTTCCGCCCCTGCCGATGGTCTCCCGCACGACCTTGAGCAGGTGGTTCTCAGCATCCTTTCTCGAGGGCTGAATGCTGTTGGCCCCTCCATATGTCGCCTCTATCACAAGTGTCTCAAGCCTGGGGAAGCTGTTGACGGCGGGGTCGAAGAGCCGCGTCCTCTCGTACTTGAAGTCGCCTGTGAATGCTACATTGTAAAGACCGTCGCCGATATGGAAGTGCGCTATCGCCGATCCCAGGATGTGCCCTGCGTTGTGCATCGTGAGCTTTGTGTCAGGAGCGATATCTGTTACATCCCCGTAGTTCAGGGTTATCGTGTGCTTCAGGGCCTCTCTTATCATCGCTGACTCATACGGAAGCCTCTTGCCCTCGCGCCCCGCCACCTCGATGTAGTCAAGCTGGAGAAGCACATACAGATCTCTTGTTGGTGGCGTGCAGTAAATGGGCCCCTCGTAGCCGTACTTGTACAGCATCGGGACGAGCCCGGAGTGATCGAGGTGGGCGTGTGTGAGCACTACAGCATCTATCTGGCTCAGCGGATACACCTCGGGAACGTACAGGTATGGCGTGGCGCTGTCATCCGAGCCCACATTTATTCCGCAGTCGATGATGATCTTCGACTCCGGGGTCGAGAGAAGCATGCAGCTCCTTCCGACCTCCCTGCATCCGCCGAGCGTCGATATCCTGACCCACTGGTCCTTGGATGCTATATCTCTGTGTATCTTCCTGCCGATGGATCTGAGTATGCTCTTCCGCTCGGTCTGAACAGATCTCAGGTAGTCCTTGATGTTTGCAATGGTTGATGACCTTACAGGTGGAGTCCTCACAACCTTTGGAGTCCAGCCTATCAGCTTGGTTATCTCCCTGAGTGTCGCTCCATGCCTCCCTATGACCAGCCCCGGCTTTTCCGCCTCTATTATCACCTCACCGGTCTCTCCATCGAAGTAGTAGTTGGTGAGAGCCGCCTCCTTGGGCACAACCTCCTGTATCCGCTTTATGGCCTCCTCCGGGTCCATCAGCACCTTCAGATCCGGCCTGACCACAACCCTCTTCCGGAGATCCTTGGCCAGGGATCGTATTATCTCACCGTCGTCAGCAAGCCGCCTCGGATCGTCCGTGTATATTACCAGCTCAGGCCCCTCAAACTCCAGACCTGTGACGTTAATATCTGCAGGCAACTTGCTCTGAATCCTGCGCCTGAGCTCTGATAGAACATCCTCAACCGACAAAAGAACACACCCAAAAATAGCTCAAAGAGATCTCACGATCTCCTCCACCTCGGAGGTTGGAACTTCCTCATACCTGTCCTTCGTGATCCTCACGAGAGCTATACCATTGCCCGAGGCCGAGTCGCGCTTCATGGCTGTGTGGACCGCCCTGACACAGAGCACCGAGCCATCCTGGATGCTGAGACCTGGTTTGTAAAGAGACTCCAGAACGCCGTATGCTATGGGCGAGCCTGAGCCTGTGGAGACGATATCGTGCTCCTCGATCTGCCCTCCAAGCGCATCGAGAGAGAATATCTTCGGGCCCATCTTGTCAACCCCACCAACCACGAGCTGCACCAGATACGGGAAATACCGGCGCGCGCTGAGGATGTTCGAGAGGAGAGATGTTATCGCTTTGATGGTGAGTGGCTCACCCCTCTGCATCCTGTAGAGCCTCGCCTCAGCCTGTATCATCCTCACAAGGGCCTGGGCATCGCCTACAACCCCTGCCGTGGTAAGCCCTACGAGGTCGTCGATCTGGTAGATCTTCTTAGCTGTCCTGCTGGCTATAAAGCTGCCCATGGTGGCACGGCTCTCTGAGGCGAGAACCACACCCCCATCACAGACTATGCCAACCGTTGTTGTACCTTTGAACGCCTCGACCATCTGGATACCTCGTACTAAAACTAGAAAACGACAGGCTCTCTTCTATGTCAGTCCATATATAAACTTTCTCATCATGAGAGGGGCAAGGAGCGATGCGTTGCGGGTTGGTTTCGGGCCCGGGAGATCCAATCGAAAGCAGGAGCCGGAAGCTTAATGTTTCATAATTTTTAAGAAAAATTATCAAATATCTTTTTATAAGAAACTTCTTATCTGACTGTCGGGTGATTCTGTTGGCAATAGACACAGGGGATACCGCCTGGATAATGATATCAGCTGCACTGGTGATGCTCATGACTCCAGGCGTCGGCCTGTTCTACGGCGGGCTCGTCCGCTCCAAGTCTGTGATCTCGATGATATCCCTGTCGTTCCTTGCGATATCGCTGGCGAGCATACAGTGGGTGCTGGTGGGCTACAGCCTTTCGTTCGGCTCTGATATCATGGGGCTCATAGGCGGTCTGGATTTCATATTCATGCGCAGCGTTGGAATGAGCGAGGCCCCTCTGGCCGGGACGGTTCCGCATCTCGCATACATGATGTTCCAGCTGGTCTTCGCGGCCGTGACCCTTGCCATACTCACATCTGCCGTGGCCGAGCGGATCAAGCTCAGCTCGTTCATAGTGCTGAGCATCCTCTGGACGACACTGGTGTACGATCCGCTGGCCCACTGGGTGTGGGCAGGCGGCTGGCTCGCGAGCCTGGGAGCCCTCGACTTTGCGGGTGGAACTGTGGTCCACATAAGCTCGGGCTTCTCCGCGCTTGCGATCGCACTTGTAATAGGAAAGCGGGTTGGCTTCGACACCTACGTGCTTGAGCCGCACAACATACCAATGGCGATGATAGGTGCTGCCCTCCTGTGGTTCGGATGGTTCGGGTTCAACGCCGGCTCGGCGCTGACCGCTGGAGGTCTCGCTGCCAGCGCGTTCGTGGTGACGAACACCTCCGCAGCAGCAGGAGCGCTGGCATGGCTCCTGGGCAGCTGGCTCAGAGGAAAGCCAAGCGCTCTGGGCATGGTCAGCGGAGCGATAGCGGGGCTGGTGGCGATAACGCCTGCCGCAGGATACGTCGACACCATGTCAGCGGTGCTGATAGGAGCGCTCGCAGGGCTCATATGCTACTCAGCTCTGCTCTTCCGCGTCAGCATTGGTCTCGACGAGAGCCTGGACGCCTGGGCGGTTCACGGCGTTGGCGGGCTCTGGGGAGCTCTGGCGACGGGGATATTCGCAAACCCTGCTGTGAACAGCTACGCTGGACTGGTATACGGGAACCCGGCGCAGTTTACAGCCCAGGTCATAGCGGCGCTGGCGTCCGTGGCGTATGCCTTTGTGATGTCATATCTGCTGGCAAGGCTGGTGGATGCCACCCTCGGTCTCAGGGTTACTGAGGATGAGGAGTATGTCGGTCTGGATATCGCGGTCCATGGCGAGAAGGCCTATGCGTGAGGGTTAGGGATGATGAAGATAGAGGCGATAATCAGAGAGGAGAGGCTGGGTCATGTGAAGGCGGCCCTCGAGGAGAAGGGCTTCGTGGCCATGACAGTGACAAAAGTGCTGGGAAGGGGCGAGCAGAAGGGCATCAGGCTCCAGTACCGCGGCGGAAGCATCGAGGTCGACATGCTGCCGAAGCTGAAGATAGAGATGTTTGTCAGAGATGAGGATGTGGAGATGGTGATGAGAACGATATGCGACTCTGCGAGGACAGGAAGGTTCGGGGACGGCAGGATATTCGTCATGCCTGTCTTGATGTCTGGAAAGGTGAGAACCGGGGAGGTGGAAGGGAAGCTGCAATGAATGAAGCGCTGCTTGTGCAGGCGCGCTTCTTCATTATTTCCATGAATCTTTGTCTGTCATCTCCGGGTTCTCGATTTCGCTCTTGTGCGTTCAGCAACTTAGAGGGCACGCATACTGGTCGCTGGATGCACTCATTCATTCGCCAGGAGCACATAGCAGGAACAGTGCCTCTCAAAGCAGCCATCAAATGGATAAGAGCGATTGTCTTATATGAAATGGCTCAAAGGACCATAGCCTCTCCTGAGTTATCGGGCGTTAGTATTGTCAGCAATTTAAAGGGCTGGTTGCTGGAAATGCTCTTTCATTCGCTGATGGTGCATCGTGGAAGCAGCAGCGCTGCGGGCGGAGGTAAGGGAATATGAGGGACTGGGGCGCCTCATACCATCCTAAAACTCTCACTTTATGATGGGACGCATCTGATATCATCTGCACCACAAAATTTGTATAAATAATTTTACGTTTTAATAAAATTATTTTAATTAAAATTATTTATTAAAAGTTTAAAAAATTAAAAAAATTGTTTTAATATTTAAATAATTATTAATAAATTTTTAGCACATGAAAAAGTTTAATTTTTAAAAATTAATTATTTTTGTACTAAATTATTATTAATTTTATAGTATATGGGACGAATTGTGTTTTGGGCAATTTGGGTCGCGATCATCTGGGAGGCCAGACCAATTACGATAGACCACATTGAGGAATCACGGTCGTGTGATCGAATCACCTGATGGTCTGTCAGGAAATCGATATCTATTGGCACAATACCTAGCAGATGCTGCTGATCCATGTGAATATGAGCAGATGATCTGCATCTGGCTCATTCCAGATATCCAATGGGTTCGTTGACATGAGCTATCTGCTTTACTGATATGCTCAATCTCGCACCCCAGAGACTAACATGCGCGAGCCGAATCACATGTGCATCTCAGAGAACGCGGGCGGCAACAGCATGTATTCACATATCATATGGTATCAATCCTGATGCTCATCTTAAGAACACCAATTTTGCAAGCTAGTTTATTCCATATGATATGTGAATTTGCCCCCAATGGTGCGCATACCCTTTTCTTCACTGCACAGAAAACTGCCTCAAAGAGGATCTGATAAAATCACATTTTCTAATGCACATAACATATATGAATTAACACGGCTTGGATGTAATTTGATGTATAAATTATAAAATAAATCTTCATTGTTTACTAAAGAGTTACCGGGCAAAAATTTATTTATAATATCAATTGCATTCAATTGTATCTGAAAGATAACTTGAGATAAGCCACTTATTGGTTGCTTGAGGCGCAGATTAATACATTAGTATAATATTATATAAATTTATTATTTATATTTTGTATATCACATATTATAATCTATGTTGTAGATACAATTTAAAGATTATATAAATAATTTAAAAAATTATAAATTAGATATTTAATAATCTATAAACTATATTTATTATTCTAAAATTTATTTATATTATATTAAAAATTTAATGTATTATTATGAATGATGAATTCTTTAGATCAGAGTGTATTTTCTAAAAAGTGAGAGATACAAAAAAAAGTTTTTTTATAAATTATTAATTATGTATATGGCCACCTCGAGTTATCGCATCAATATCCTGATATGCAATACCGGCAACGAATTGCTTAAATGTTATGAGCCATATCTGGCACTGAGGTGTGAATCATGGTACGATGGAGCGCTGATCGGGGCCTTCAGGCGAGAATGCTTCTGACGATGTTCCTGCTTGCAGCTGTGTACCTGATATTTATCAACGTCGTAATGGCGATGGGAGTTGGTATACAGGGAGTCATCCTGATCATGGGCATATTTCTCTTCATACAGTACTTCTACTCTGACAGGATAGCCCTGGCCAGCGTCGGCGCGCGGATCGTCTCTGAGAGCGAGGCTCCGGAGCTGCACGAGCTTGTGGGGAGGCTCTGCGCCATAGCAGGTCTCCCAAAACCCAGGATAGCGATTGTTCGCACAGATATACCCAATGCATTCGCCACCGGCCGGAGCCAGTCAAGCTCTGTGGTCGCGGTCACCACCGGTCTTCTCAGAAGGCTTGATAAAAGTGAGCTAGAGGCGGTTCTCGCACACGAGTTATCACACATCAAAAACAGAGATGTGGCTGTGATGACTATCGCGAGCTTCCTCTCGACAGTGGCATCTGTGATAGTCCAGAACATATTCTTCCTCGGAGACAGGCGTGACCGGGAGTCGGGCAGCCTTGTTGCGGTGTGGCTTGTCTCCCTGATCGTGTGGATTGTGAGCTTCATACTCATAAGAGCGCTATCCAGGTACAGGGAGTTCTCTGCGGACAGGGGCGCAGCTATAATTACAGGAAGACCATCGGCTCTCGTATCTGCCCTCATGAAGATCAGCGGAACCATGGCCAGGATCCCGAGGGAGGATCTGAGGAGGGTCGAGGGGATGAACGCATTCTTCATAATCCCCACGGGCGCAATAGCGAATCTGCTATCAACACATCCGCCAATCGAGGCGAGAATAGCAGCTCTTGAGCAGCTTGAGAGGGAGATCCTCTGATGGGCTTCCTCGACTTTCTTCTGGGCTCCACAGAGCTGCCGCAGCCGAAGTCGGAGAGACTCTTCGCCATCGCAACAGCGAGGATCACGCTCGAGGCGAAGCTGGGGCTGAAGCCAACAGGAGGCGCAGCGATATGCATAAAGCCCCTGGAGTCATCGACTTACGAGCGCACCCGCGCCGAGATAGAGGACCTGCTCAAGCTGGGATCGAGAGAGGTTGGCACCGCGTACCGTCTTGAGAACGACAGCTATGGATACCTGTGGGTTGTGCTCAAAGATCCGGATTTCGAGGATCTAGTCTCTGGAATTCACATGGTCGCCAGGATCCTCACAGACAGCGGTCTCGGACAGCAGCTCTTGTGCGCTGTCTATCCGTTTTCTGACGGCTTCAAGGTCTACTGGATATTCAGCTTCAAGCTGGGTGCGTACTACCCGTTCGTCCCATCCAGTGCATCCGGGCGTGAGCGGGAGAGCGCGCTGGAGCTCAGGCTGAGGTCTGTGATGGCCGGAGAGCTTCCCATTGAGAAGGACGTGGAACGGTGGTACCCGATATGGGAGATGCCGCTCTAATCCTCGATCAGGCCCTGACCCCTGAATATGCCCCTTGCCTCCTCGAAAGTCAGATCTGAAGGCGGGAGGATCATATCGGATTTTACGATCTCGCTCACGTCAAGCGGCTCGCACCGCTCCCTGACCAGCGAGACCATCCGCAGCAGCTCGTTCCGGAATCCCTCTCTGTCGCCCTTCTCCACAAGCTCCACGATGCGGTTATCAATGGCGTTCAGATCCTCGATGATGGTATCAGGCGCCCTGTACTGACCCTCACCCATGATCCTTATGATCATTTCGTCTCACCCCGCAGCCTGGCCAGCTCCGCCTCTACAGCGCTTGACGCCCTGACCTTCGAGAGCTCCCGCTCCAGCGCGTCCCCGCCTGTGTAATCCTCGAGAACGCCCTTTTCGAGGAGATCATCGAGAGCTGCAGCGCGGGCCTTCATTCCCTCGGTCTTCTCCTCGGCGCGCTGTATCGCAAGGCCGACGTCTGCGAGCTCCTCGCTTATGCCTGTCACAGACTCAGTAACCTTCACCTGAGCCTCAGCAGCTGAGTACTGCGCCTTTATCGCCTCCTTTCTCGCACGAAGCGTCTCTATCTTTGTCGAGAGACGCGTCTCAACAGCGATGAGCTTCTGCTCCTCGCGATCGAGCTCAGCGATCTGCGAATCCAGGATCTCGATCTGGTTCTGCAGTGAGACCTTTCTCTCAAGCGCCTGCCTTGCGAGGTCCTCCCTTCCGGAACTCAGGGCCTCGCGCGCCTTCCCTTCGAGCTGCTCCGCGCTCTGCGCAAGCCTGGCGCGCTGGAGCTCCAGGCGCTTCTTCGATGTGGCGACCTCTGCGATGCCCCTCTTGACGTTCTGGAGCAGCTCGAGCTGCTTTTCATAGGAATAATCCAGCACCTCTCTCGGATCCTCCATCCTGTCCATTATCCTGCTCATCTTCGATTTTACAATCGTTCCCATCCGATCTAAAAGACCCATTCGAATCCTCCTTTCAATTCAGCAAACACACCTGATGGCCCGGGCGCATTCTCGAAGGGAAAACGTTATAAGCTGGACGCCCTATCAGACTCCACGTTCGCGGGCTCGTAGCTTAGCCTGGCGGAGCGCACGGCTGATAACCGTGAGGTCACGCGTTCGAATCGCGTCGGGCCCATCTTTTTATCTTTTTGTTATATCCCCCTCTATGATGGTGTTCATCACGTAATCAAACTCTATTCTGTCGCACCATCCGGCCTTCTCGAATATCCCCATGAAGCAAACGCCCATGACGCTTTTGTGAGGGATTTTGCTGAGAAGTTGTTTCATATCCTCGATGCTGACGCCGATCTTAGGCATTGCCATTCCGCCGAGGATTACTAGGACATCAGCATCCGGGGAGCATATCTCTCCCAGCTCCATCCCGTACTCGGTGGCGATGACCCTGCGCGCCCTGTCCGCGCTCAGCCCCGGCACGAACGCCAGCCTCTTCTCCCTTACGGGATATCCGAGGAAGAGCGCAAATGGCGTGCAGAAGCCGGGAGAGCCTATGAAAGTGATGCTCTCGAACTCCTTCACCATGTCCCTGAAGCCGTTCAGCATTCCACCAAGCCCTTTGACATCCTGTACCTTCTCCATATTCGGGACCTCACGTTAATATGTCATCCACTATTAGTATTATATGTCTCCCTGGCACTTGTCACAGCGCCAAATAAGAGATCTGCTTCACTGCCAGCAAGTTATCTAAAAAACGGCATTGGCAATCGACTGGATAAGTGGCCCTGGGTCATGTTAATACTGTTGATTCCAGCAGCATGTTACATCGCAGTATTGTGATCTGTTGTGCCCAGTGATTGCCGATTCATGGGATTCCATTCAGTGATACAAATAAACGATCCGATCCTGCAATGCATCCGGCTCCCAGAGCGGTTGTGTGAAGCGCTGCAGGCGGCTGGCTATTTTGAGACAGGATCTGGCTGTAATAAAGAGTAGCAGGGCGCGCACTCCGGTCTTCAGGCCGGAGAGGAAATCACAGATCAGCGCTCCTACTTCGCGTCCCACACGTTATTCTCGCCCACATCCTGCATGCTGATCTCGTTGTCGTGAATGTCATTCCTCATGAAGGTGTTCCCGTTTCCGGTGCAGTGGATTCCGTACTTGTTGCCCTGCGCTACGTTGTCTGTGATCGTGTTGTTGTTCGAGAGAACATTTATGCCGGCGTTGCCGCATCCGCATTTCCCGGAGTTCGTGACCTTAAAACCCCTCAGGGTCACATTGTCTGCACTTATTGTTATTGCGCTGCCGATACCCTCTGCGTCTATCACGGGCATTCCCCCACCGGTGTCCACTCCAATGAGCGTCAGGCTCTTCGAGACGTAAACGTGCTCGAAGTATATCCCGCTGTGGACCTCGATGGTGTCTCCAGCATCCGCAGCATTTATCGCCTCCTGCACGCTCGGGAAATCGCAACCCTCTCCGCATACGGTCACTGCTGCAGCATTCAGTGAGGCGAAGACGATAACGCACACGATCATGATGCATAAATGCAGCTTCATACCATCACATCTCCCGAATGCACAACAAGCTTTATGTCTTAAAAGCATTTGGAGAAGAGAGCGACTTAGGGGAATTGTATGCGACTTTCGATGGAGTTGGAGCTGCAGGACGTGCCGGGGCAACTGCTCCTAGCACTGCAACCCATAAAGGATGCGAGAGGCAACATAATCAGCGTTGTGCACCACAGGGACAGGAAGACACCAAGGGGCACGGTGCCTGTGAGGCTCATCGTTGAGATGGACAGATCGAAGCTAGATGGCGTCAAAAGAGACCTGGAGAAGAGCGGGATCGTCGTCGTGCGTGCAGGTGAGGAGCGCTTCATAGAGGAGGTCTCGGTGATACTTGTCGGCCATGTTCTCGACAGCGATCTCGGTGATACTGTCAGCAGGATCGACTCGACAGGGTATGCGGAGGTCATGGATCTCTCCCTCTCCATGCCGGGCGTTGATGAGCCCTCCTCAGCGTACATGAAGATCAGGGCCACAGGAAAGGAGGAGATGCAGAGGGCCCTGAAGATCCTGCGCGAGGTTGGCGCTCAGAAGAAGCTGCTCGTGATAGAGCCGGTGGAGGATGATCTATGAGAGAGGTCAGGATCTCGCTGATCGGCTACGGTGTCGTCGGTCACGGAGTTGTCGATGTCATCGGCAGAAAGCGCAAGATGCTCAGGGAGCTGGGGCTGGATCTCAAGATTGTCAGCATAACAGATCACACAGGCACGCTGATTGAGGAGGATGGGATATCAGGAGAGAAGGTTCTCGGCCACAGGACCCTCCAGGAGATCGCGAACTCTGAGATGAGCGCCAAGGAGACCATCAGATCCGTGAACTCAGAGCTGGTGGTCGAGGTCACGCCGACGAACATAGTTCATGGGCAGCCCGGCCTGGGCCACATGGAGGAGGCTCTCTCCAACGGAAAGCATGTTGTCACCTCGAACAAAGGCCCTCTTGTTGTTGCATACAATAAGCTGAAGCGGCTGGCCGATGATAATGGAGTAATGCTGAAGTTTGAGGCGACCGTCGGCGGCACCATGCCCCTGATCAATCTCATAGAGAGAACGCTAGTTGGGAACACCATCCTGGGGATACGCGGCATATTCAACGGCACATGCAACTACATCCTAACAAGGATGGCAGATGAGCAATATCCGTTCAGCAGGGCGCTGGCTGAGGCGCAGGAGCTGGGATATGCTGAGGCAGATCCAACATACGATATAGAGGGCGTCGATACCGCTGCGAAGATCGTCATACTGGCGAACGCGATATTCAACATGAACGTGAAGTACAGCGATGTTCAGGTGAGAGGCATAACAGAGATCACGCCTGAGGCCCTGGCACTTGCAAAGAAGCACGGGTACGTCATAAAGCTGATCGGCGAGGTTCCGGCACTGACGGTCAGGCCGATGCTGGTGCCCATAAGAAGCCCGCTTGCTGTTGGCTCCACTCTGAACGCAGCTGCAATCTACACAGACCTCTCAGGGACGATAACGGTCACAGGTCTCGGGGCTGGGGGTGTGGAGACCGCAGCCGCGATACTGAGCGATATTGTGAGCATCTACAGGACAAAGCGGGTGGATGCGATATTCTGATGCTAGGCTTCGCGAGATTCGCAGAGCTCTGCGAGCGGATATCACAGACATCAGGCTCCCTGGAGAAGACGGACATACTGGCATCCTTTCTCTCAGATCTGGAGCCAGATGACCTGAGGATTGTGACAGGCTTCGTCATGGGCGTCGTCATACCAAACACAGAGCTCGGCGTCGGCCCGAGCCTGCTCTATGAATCAATATGCAAGGCCACCGGCCTGAGCCCAGAGGCGATAAAAGAGCTTCTGCGGGCCACCGGAGATCCGGGGCTGGTTGCATACAGAGCTGTTGAGCGAAGAAAACCGCTTACGCTTGCAGCCTTTTCCGGAAGCGATGGTCTGGATATAAAGAATGTCCATCAGAGGTTTCTCTCGATAGCAAAGGCCTCCGGCAGGGGCAGCCAGGACATCAGGGTGAAGAACCTCCAGTACCTCTTCAGCGAGGCCTCGCCGCTGGAGGCGAAGTACATCGCCAGGCTCGCGATGGAGGACATGAGGATAGGCGTCGGTGAGGGTCTGGTAAGGGATGCAATAGCAAAGGCATTTGGGGCGTCAAAGGAGGACGTGGAGAGGGCGTACAACCTGACGAACGATCTCGGGCTGGTCGCAGAGCATGCGAAGCTCAAAAGGCTGAACGAGCTGGGCATAAGCATAAACCGCCCGATCAAGATGATGCTCGCGCAGATCGGCGAGAGCATCGAGGCGTCGCTTGCAGAGGGCGCCACGGCGGTGGAATGGAAGTTCGATGGTGCCAGGGTCCAGATACACAAGGATGGCACAAACATCAGGATATTCTCCCGCAGGCTTGAGGATGTCACATCATCCCTGCCTGAGATACGGGAGATCGTGAGAGCTCACGTGAGGGCGAAAACAGCAATCCTCGATGGGGAGGCAGTTGCAACAGGCGAGGATGGCAGGCCGCTTCCATTTCAGGAGATCCTGAGGAGGTTCCGCAGGAAGTATGGAGTCGCAAGGACGGCGAAGAGGATACCCCTGAGCCTGCATCTCTTCGATATAATTTACGTGGACGGGGTGAGCCTTCTGGATGCGCCTCTGGAGGAGAGGCGTGGGGTTCTCGTCAGCGTGGCGGATCCCGAGATCATCGCTGAGCAGGTCGTGACGAGCGATGTCTCGAGGGTTGAGGGGATCTACAGAGAGGCGCTTGCAGCGGGGCATGAGGGCGTGATGCTCAAGAATCCCGCATCTGTTTACTCTCCAGGCAAGAGGGGCAAGAACTGGCTCAAGATCAAACCGCTTCTCGAATCCCTCGATCTCGTTGTGATCGGGGCGAGGTGGGGGGAGGGAAAGAGGGCAAACCTTCTCGGCTCTTACAGGCTCGCGTGCATCGACTCTGATACCGGAGAGCTTAAGGACGTTGGCTGGGTCGCCACAGGGATTACGGATGAGATGCTTGCGGAGCTCACCGAGATCTTTCGGGAGCTGATAATCAAGGAGAGCGGTATGGAGGTCGAGGTGCATCCTCAGATCGTATTCGAGGTAGGCTATGAGGAGATCCAGAGGAGCCCGAACTACTCATCGGGCTATGCCCTGCGTTTCCCCAGACTGATAGCTGTTAGGGATGATAAATCACCATCTGAGGCTGATACGCTGGAGAGGATCAGCGAGATATACAGGCTTCAGAGGGGCAGATCCAAAAATGAGGAGCTTTTAAAATGATTGTGAAGAAGCTGAACGAGCTGAGTTCGGAGGACCTGAAGGTTCTCCTTTCGAGGGATATTGGAATACAGGACGTTCTCCAGAGGGTCAACGACATAGTGATGGATGTCGCAGAGAACGGCGATGAGGCGCTCAGGAGATACACAGAGCAGTTTGACGGGGTGCGAATCGAGAGCTTCAGGGTCTCAGAGGATGAGATCGAGGAAGCGTACGATGCTGTTGATGAGTCCATCCTAAATGCCCTTGAGCTTGCGGCTCAGAACATCTACGCATTCCACGATGAGGAGCGCACAAAGGATCTCTGGCTCTACCAGGTCGCGCCCGGGGTCGTCGCAGGGCAGAAGGTCGTGCCGCTGGAGAGCGTCGGCGCTTATGTTCCTGGCGGAAGGGCCGCATATCCAAGCTCTGCGCTGATGTGTGTTATCCCCGCGAAGGTCGCGGGCGTCGAGAGAGTGGTTGTGTGCACGCCTCCAGACAGATCCGGCAGGATCGCACCGCTAACGCTTGCAGCCGCTGATATCGCCGGCGCAGATGAGATCTACAAGCTTGGGGGAGCTCAGGCGATAGCTGCCATGGCGATAGGCACCGAGAGCATCGAGCGGGTTGAGAAGATAGTCGGGCCAGGGAACGTTTACGTCACCGCAGCGAAGATGCTTGTGAGAGGCAGCGTCGAGATAGATTTCCCAGCAGGCCCTTCAGAGGTTCTGATCATAGCGGATTCATCTGCCGATCCTGAGTTCATAGCAGCGGACATGATCGCTCAGGCAGAGCACGACCCATCATCTATAGCGGTCGTGGTCACAACCAGCGAGCCATTGATGAGGGCGGTCGAGACCGAGATCTCCTCTCAGGTGGAGAGGGCAGAGCGGAGGGATATAGTCCGGGCGAGCCTTGAGCGGTGCGCTATCCTGCTGGCCGAGAGCATGGACGACGCAATGGCGTTCTCGAATGCCTTCGCGCCGGAGCATCTGGAGCTGATGCTCAGGGATCCGATGGATGCTCTGAATATGGTCAGAAACGCTGGATCGGTGTTTCTCGGGCACTACACGCCGGTCGCAGCTGGCGATTATGCAACAGGAACGAACCATGTGCTCCCCACAGCTGGCTATGCGAAGATCTTCTCCGGCCTGAACATAGATGCGTTCACCAAGAAGATATCCGTACAGAGCATGACCGCTGATGGGCTTGAATCGCTAGCTGATGCTATAATAAAGATGGCCGAGTCTGAGGGTCTCATGGCACACGCTGAATCCGTGCGGATCAGGATGAGGAGATAAGGTAAGGATCACTGGGGCAGTCTCCCCGGAGGCTCGCATAGCCATGCGGAAGCTCCATCCCCTGGAGGGTGCGCCTCAGTGTAATCCGCTTCCGTCCCCCTCAAGCGGGCCAACATCCTCGAAGCCCTGCCTCTGGCCTGTGCCCGCCATCCGGGTCAGCTCCTCCGGCCTGAAGAGGAGCCTGATCGCGTTCACGGCGTGCTCTGCAGCCCTTTTCTCTGCGAGCATGGCCAGAGCACGCTCATCCTCGGCCTCGTCCTCGTGTACGAATACTTCTATGATGTGCCTGTTCGTCATGAGCTGGGCCATTATCAGTCCTGTCGATGCCTCATGGGCGCAGGCCTTGTCGATGGGCGCAGCGCCGGGCATACCCAGAGCGATGACGATGTCGCACTT
>NZ_JAOAKP010000042.1 GCF_026419855.1 Methanothrix sp. | reverse complement strand
GCTCGTGACGTTCTCGAGGCCGGCTTTCAGTTCCCTTTTCCTCGGGATTCGCTTTGCAACCGAAGCGCTTTCCAGCCAGGTCTCGCGTCTCGGAGCGCTCGGTGAAGCGCTGAGCAAATTCAAATCCGAGCTGACCGGTCTGAACCTGGCGCTGACCGGATTCGCGGCTGTATCAATTTACTCGGCTGCGTCTGAGGAGGAGTTCCGAGCCGAGATCGAGAAGCTGATGGGCACCGACGCGGCATCTGCAATCAACAGCTGGATAGACGCCGCGGCTGGTCTCGCATACACGAACAAGGGCGCCCGGGCCGAGCTGGCCGCGACTCTGGCGTATATGGGGCTGACCGGCGACCAGATCATGACGCTCGGCGACAACCTCGAGCGGCTGGCTGAGGAGTTCCCGTCGGTGGGCAGATCCGCGAAGGATATCGCGGACATGATGAAGATCGCCATATCGTCTGGCGACCCGAAGGCATGGGAACGGCTGAACCGCGTTCTGGGCGACTACCGGATCTCGCAGGAGGATATCGAACGCGAGTACTACCGGCTCATAAGCGCTGAGAAAGATCTCGATGACGTCCGGCTCGAGGAGCTCCGACAGACCGCTGCGATCAACGTCCTGAACGCCGCTCTCTCCAAGCGGCTGGAGGACGTGAAGAGCTCGACCACCACCACCGCTGACCGGATCAAGGAACTCAAAAACAGGCTCGAGGATCTGGTCGGTGATATCGGATCGGTGCTGATTCCAGGCTTCCTCGTGGTGATCGGAGTCCTCCAGGCGCTGATCAAGGTTATCCAGGCCATACCGTACGGTGAGCAGTTCATCGGTATCGGCGTGGCGGTCGGGATACTGACAACCGCAGCGGCTCTGGCTCTCGCTCAGATGCATGAGCTCTATACAAAGCTGCTCGAGATCCCGGGCATCCAGGGAGTGCTCGCCAGAACGTTCACCGCCATCCAGGCCGGCGCCGTACGTGCCGCTGCCGCTCTGAACGTCATGGCAGCACGAGCCGCCACAGCATTTCGGTCGCTGGCGGCGTCTGCAGTAGCGGCTCTGAGATCGATCTATGTCTCGCTCGGTCCGATCGGTATCGCTCTGATAGCGCTCGGCGCGATCGTGGCTCTGGTGGTGACACACTGGGAGGAGTTCCATGCGCTGGCTGAACGGCTCGGTCTCGCCAGAGTGCTCGAGGCCGTCATAGATGCCGGTAAGAGGCTGCTCGGCTGGATCAGTGCAGCAATTGACCGATTCGGCGGCTGGAAGAATGTGCTCCTTATTCTGCTCGGACCTCTCGGCGCCATAATAACGTTGATTTCAAAGCTGGTAGGTCTGAGGTTACCGGAGCTGGAGCTCAAAATAGCGGTGCCGAGACTGCCAGCGATCCGGCTGCCTGAACTGCGATCCGCCATAGCGCAGACCGGATTCGGTCTGCCGAAGATCAAGCTGGAGCTGCCAGCTGAGCTCCGAGGCTACCTGTCCGTGATCAGCGCCAGGATCGGCACGCTGGCAGGCGTCATGAGCGTCATAACGAGCACGCTCTCGTCCATGTACTCGTTCCTCGTGGGTTTCCGTGATATCTTCATGAGCCGCTGGCTGAACTCGCTGATGGAGAGAAGTCGTGGACTGGTCGGATGGGTGGTCGACCGGCTGTCATCGATATACGACTTTCTCTATAACGTCTGGACCACAAAAGTCGCCCCATTCCTTGATGGAGTCATGAAATGGCTCGAGAAGATCAACGAAGGGGTCTGGGGCTACTGGAATAAGCCGGTCGAGATCAAGTATCCAGAAGGATGGAAACCACCGGCCAAAGAGGAAGTGGAGAAAGCCGCCGAAGAGCTCGGACCGCTCGGAAAGCTTCACGGATGGGGCGAGACCACACAGGGCGGCCAACCGGTCGGTACGAAGGAGTGGTTCGAATCATTCGTTCCAGAAGCGACCGCACAGGTAGGTGCCCGGGTCGAGCGCACCGGTCTGGCGCTGGTTCACACCGGCGAGGAGATCGTTCCAGCAGACCTCGTACGGAGAGTCGGTGACGTACGGAGACTGCTCGAAGAACCGATCACCGAAGGCGCTCCACTGAGACCGGAACGTGAACGACCGGCCACTGCGATGAGCATCCACATGCCGATCGATATACGGATCGAGACCAGGCGAGAGGTGGATCCGTATCGTCTGCGTGTTGAAATCGAGGACATAATTCGAAGAACGTTCAGGCAGTATCAGACGTGAGGTGTTCTGAGTGACCTGTCCGGAGTCTCCTGGGTACGTTCGGTTCGCAATCAATGGCGTGGTGTTCGGATCGCTCGACGAAAGTGGACTCGAGAACCGGAACGATCCGAATCCGAGATCGATCAGGTGGTCGCAGGAGAACAATATCGTCGTGGCGTCCATTCCTGGTTTTGTGGACAAGACGCAGTGCACTGATCGCAGAGGCCTATGGAGGCTCGACGTCCGGATCCGGACTCTCACACGAGAGAAACGAGACTTCCTGCGAGATCTCGGTCCAGGACCACACCGAGTGACAACCTCGCTACAATCGAGATGCATGTACCTCAGATCGAAAGAAGCAGAGCAGGTCGAAGGCGAGGACGACCTCACCTGGATGTGGAATCTATCATTTATCGAAGCGAATGACTGACCATGATCACGCATAAAGCCATAATCGGTGGTCGAGACGTTTCCGGTGACCTGATCTCGGTTCACGCCGAGCAGGCGCTCGGCATGAATTCGGATCCGGCGAAGATCGATATCCTGCTCTCTAACTTCGGCAACAGATACACCGGTGCGTTTCTCCCCAGGCAGGACCAGGTCAATATCGTGATCTATAACGTTTACATGACATGCGGCCAGGCGCTCGCGACCGAGGCCTGGACCGTGATCATGCGAGGCCAGATCCAGAAGGTCTCGTACGCATCGGATAAGGTGAAGATCGAGGCCACGTGCCAGCTCGGAACGCTCTCGGACGCGTACGACCAGGAGTTCGAGAAACATTACGCCACCATCAAGGAGATCGTGGAGGAGATTCCAGGTCATCATCTCGATCCGCCTCGCCAGATCAAGGTGGGGCCGCTGAAAGCCAACCCGACAAAGCAGCAGCAGATCCACCGTGGCGATAGAACGTTCCTGGATTCGCTGGATCAGCATGCGATCGAGGCCACAGCGGTCTATTACACCGACCCGCAATCGGGCCAGATCGTGTTCCGCCATCCGGAATCGACCGGAGACGCAATCGACGTCGATGGATACGTGATGCATCAGGAGGACGCGGATAATGCAGTCGGCCGGAGGAACGTGGTATACGTGATCGGCGCCGATAAGAGGCTGCCAGCCGACACGCCAGGCTCGGAGATCGAGAGCCACCAGATCGTGATGGGGAAAGCTGAAGACTCCGAATCGATAGCGAAGTTCGGCCGGCTCGTGGCTCCGATCGTGTTCCGGCCTTACCTCACCTCGGATAAAGACTGCGAGACCGTGGCGAAGAATCTGCTGGCTTACTATTCTTCGTTCGAGGACGTGGCACGGATCAAGATCTTCGGGAAGGCGCCGTATCCGCTCCAGACTGTGCTATACGCTATCAGATCGAACGTGAAAGGTCCTGGCTGCGATGGCCGATACGTGTCGTCCGCCACCACGTCCGCCATCGATCGAGTCATTCGGAGGGTGATCGACTACAGCAAGGACGGTTTCTACTGCATAGTCGAAGGTCCGACGAAACCATCCGGCGGGTTCCAGAGCCTGCCTTCGCAGGAAGGCGGCGGTCAGCGGATGGAAGATCCGACTCACACGTTCTGGTGGCTGGAGGGGCAGGATATCGCCTTTGCCAAGATGAGCTGGTTCAACGAGCAGATGGAGATGCGGATGCTCGATATCCGAGATTTCGCGCCTGGCGGGAAGTTCTACCTGATCGGTCGGCAGTACGGTAGCGGATTCACTCAAGGATTCGATCAGTTCCGCGTGATCCGCCAGTCGGACGAAGTGCCGAAGGGCTGGAAGATCATCTATCCGTGGTTCGATGAGAGCATCACATCTCCGGAGGAACTCGTGAAGATCGAGACCTGGCAGAGCCACGGTCTGGTATAGGAGGCTGGATGACTAACCTGCGAGATGCAATATATGACACCATACGACGCGAGCTCAACACACTGCTCCGAATCGAGATCGGCCAGGTCGAGAACGTATACTGGCACAAGACCGACGGTGATTATGATTACAACGTGGTCGATGTCCGGATCCGAGACTACCGTGCCGGTCATTCGAAGGAGCTCATCCGACGCCGGATACCGGTTCTGCAGCGTGAGGGAGGGAGGTGGCAGGGCACACCCTGGACACCGAAGATCGGCGATCTCGTGGTTGTATTATTCTACCAGAACGAGAAAGCCGTGGTGCTCGGGACGCTCCCTAACTGGGAGCAGCCGCCTCTGTGCCGGCCAGGCGCCCGCGGGTTCGATGACGATGTGAGGAAGTTGGCTCAGTGGCAGCAGCCTTCGAAAGACGGACTCGGACAGTATATCGTCTTCCCGCCACCTCGCAAACCGTACTGCGAGAAGTGGTGGGGCAAAGATCGGAGCCGGATATTTGTTCTCGAATGTCCGCTCGGCGATTCAGATCCGACATGCCAGACATGTGATGATATCGATAAGATCTCAGACTGCTCGAAGAGCATCAAGATCTACTCCAGTGAGCATGAAGAGCATCCAGACCGTGTGCGTATTAACCATAACACCGGCTCGTTTATCCAGTTCGAACGCGACGGCTCGATTCTGATCAAAAATGCCACGTCATGCTCGTCTCCACAGGGCCGGATCCGCTTTCACCCATCTGGTACGATCGAAATCGTGTCTGAGGAAGGCGATTCAGCCGGCAGCATCATCACAGTCTACTCTGATGACGACGGAGATATCGCATGTGAGATGAGACATCGTCCGACCGGCGCTTTAGTCCGAATTTACAAGAGCGGTCAGATCCTGCTTCGGGGAGATACCATAGTAGACGGGAATATCACGGTCACCGGTTCTGGCAGCGTGGTCGGAGCGTTCACGCATGGCGACGGGCCATGCTGCGGCGAAATGTCAAGGAGGTGAATAAAAATGCCCGAAGTTTGGGAATACGCGATGCCCGGACAAATCAGGGTCTCGGGTGATATGAGATCGAAATACTGGGTTGGGCAGCTAGTACGTATCGTGCAGCAAAACAATACGAAATTTTTCAGAATCAAGAATGTAGCTTATACATCTGGATACACTTACCTCACACTGGATGGCGGAGGAATATATACTCTAACGACTGACCCGATCACAGAACACCAGTATTCGCTGTTGTTAGCCCCCAAGGATTTCCCGCTAGAGTTTGACCTGTTCTCGCAGTACCTGACAAACGCTAGGCACGATACCACTGAGAGGCACACGCCTGGCACCGTCGTGCCGATCGTGCAGTCGATACCGTCGAGCGGCGGCAGCAATCAGATTCCGTCGGCTGCGGCTGTACGCACGTGTCTCACGTCGCTGTACAAATATTATAACGTAGTTAACTTGACATCGGCAAACTCGTCATACTGGTATCCAGTTGTATTCACTCCAGACAGTCCGCCAGCCACGCCGATCATGTTCAGGATTCTGAGATCTAATGCTCATGAAGATGGATATTGGTACGGCACATGCAATCTAGAATGCGTTGCAATGCCGACCGGTTACGGACACTTCCTTAATGGGATAGAGTACGCGAACTACGAGACGCCATACGACGTCAATCTGATATCGTACATCGGGTTGCAGTATCATGGATACCACGTCATCGTGTATTTAAAAGGTGGTAGAAAGTATTACGTATACTCATCGACTGACATCGAAAACAAGAACAGTTTGGGACAGTCGTATACCATCGATGTTGGTAGGACAGATCTTGAGATCACTATTGGAGTTCAGACTAACATTAACAATCCGCCTCCGTCGACGCCTGGTGGTCCAGGAAGTAATCCAGAAAGCATCAATTGGTTCAGGGCGTCCAACAGAGCGATGCGAGCGGGCGCCGCTCCAGACTCGAATCACTATGGAAGGGTTGGAATCGCACTGACAAATCCATCATATCTGCTGCAGCTTGGATTTGACAGTGCAGCCAAACCGTCTACAAATACGTGGACTGTGTCATCTGATCGTCGCGCGAAGAATGATATCGTCGACGCAGATCTCGACAGGTGTCTGGAGATCGTGAGGCAGCTACCGCTTCGGCATTTCCGCTGGAAGGATGAGTTTCTGTCACCGGATCAGGCACCGGATCGCGGCAAGCTCGGCTGGATCGCGGACGAGGTCGAGCCGTTCTTCCCGCGTGCTGTCCGAGTGGCTCCGTTCACACGTCGCGCGAAGCGGGTTGTGAAGACAACAGATCCGGAGACCGGCGAGGAGATCAGGGCCGAACAGTGGGTCGATGGGGAAGTGATACCGGACTTCAAGTACCTCGATTCCGATCAGATCATAGCGGCGATGTATGGAGCCGTCCAGCGACTCATTCAGATCGTGGAAACTCAGCAGGCCGAGATCGATATGCTCAAACAACAGATACACGAAATCCGTGCAGGAGCGTGACGATATTGGTCGGTGATCTGAAGACGAACCTGAAACTCGAAGCCGGCAGAATGACATGCCACGGCTCGCTGGATATCGAGCTGACCGCCGCGGGCGATCTGGCAGTCACGGAGACACCGTACGAGTCCTTCATCCAGCACCTCATCATGTGGCTCGGCACACCGAGAAGCGAGATCGCGGGCCGTCAGGCAGGTTCGATCTTGTACGACTATCTGCATGAGAAGCTGACCAGGACCACCGCGGCCGAGCTCGAGATACTGCTCCAGCATGACCTGGAGGAGTCTATTCCGGAGTTCGCGGACCAGCTGGTGCTGGAACATGTGAGCTGCCAGCCGATCCCGCCGAACCGGATGCGTATTCGTATCCAGGCATCAGGACAGAATATCGATATCCTGACCGGCGAATCCGATCTGAGCTGGCTTTCGAGCGTTATCGCTGATGCATTCCTGACATAACGGGTGGTTGAATGGCGAGAACGCTTACAAGCATTAAGGACGAGCTCAAGCTTTACCAGATGAGCCGGCATCCAAAACTGCGAGACTACTCGCCGCTATCGGTGTTGTCGATCCTCAACGAAAGCGTGGCGAGACAGATCCTCAAGATGGAGGAGCTGATAGACGAGCGAGCGAAGAAACTGTCGGTGCTCACCGCCACCGGTGCTGATCTGGATGCTCTGGTGAAAGACCGGCTGCCAGGAGGCCGTCTGCCAGGCGAGAAGGCCAGTGGCAGCATAAAATTCGAGCGGTACCTGCCAGCAGTCTCCGAGATCGAGATACCGAAAGGCTGCCGGGTCCGAGTGCCGCGTGAGGACCTTGTGTTCGAGACTCTCGAGACCGGATACATTCGAGAAGGCGAGACGTCCGTCACCATACCGGCGGTGGCCGAGGATTATGGCTCGCGGTACAACGTCGGCGCTTACACCATCACTCAGATGGTCACCCACGTGTGGGGTGTGGATCGAGTTTACAACGAGCTGCCATTCGAAGGCGGCAAAGATCAGGAGTCGGACGACGAGCTCCGGCAGCGGTACATCACATCCATCATGATCCCGGGCAAGGCGACTCGACCCATCCTGGAGCAGCGGCTTCTGGAGCTGGTCGGAGTCTATGAGGCCAGGGTATTTCCAGCTGATGCCGGCGAGATCGAGGTTGTGGCGGACACGCCATACATCCGGCCGGCTCTGGCGAGCATATCCGACACGCTGAGGCAGAATATGGCCGCTGGCGTGGTCTCAAGAGGAAAGCTCGCTGCGAAGGTGGGGGCTCAGAACCGGCCGGGTATTGCAACAACAGGCGGCGGTAAAGTCTACGTCAGAGCCAAGAACTTCGTCCAGAACGCCGAATCGATCACACTGACGTATCTCGACACATACGGGAATCAGAAAATCGCCAGCGTCAGCGTGCCTGCAAAAACACCACGCGGCGCGTGCCTGAGATGCTATATGGAGAATCCGGACGACCTGGCGACAAAGATCTCGGCGATCAGCTACAGCGGTTCGAGCGAGTACGACGTTCTGATCGGGCTCGGTGAGTACCCGTACCTCTGGATACCTCCAAGACGCGTGCAGGTGCTGGTGCAGATCCTGATACGGAAAGACATGACCGCGAGCGCGGATCTCGAGGACGATATCGTGGAATCTGTGAGAACGTACCTGGACAACCGCTCCATCGGCGAGAGCCTGGAGTACTCGGATCTGCTTCGGTACATATACACGGATTTTGGTACTGGTACATCATTCCGTGGTATCGATGAAATAGTGGGCTGCACGGTGGTCGGAAAGGATCGGGTGCTCACCAGCCTTGGTGATCGGCTCGAAGTGGAACACGACGAACGCATCGAGCCCGGGACGGTGAGCGTCCAGTCTGAGTAATGGTCTGAAATTGAAACATTAATTTATACCAAGTATCGGGATGTGCGCCATATAGCTGCGCTTGACATCCTCGGGATCGATGTGGTTGTAGATGTCGATCGCTTCGTTCATCGCATCTCCTCGCAGCCACTTGATGTAATCGCGGGGCATCCCTGAACGGATCAGATGTGTCGTGAACCAGTGGCGGCAGCAATGCGGCGAGAAGTGGTCCTCGGGGCGGTCAGACTTCGGATCGTGCAGCCCGACCCGTTCCGCAGCGGTCGCGACGATGCGCTGGACGGACTGGATGCTCAGTCGAGAGCCGAGCTGACTCAAGAAGAGCGCGCGATCGCCTCTCCGTCTCGGTCTCAGTCCGCGCGTTGACAGCCAGCGTCTGAGCGCGCGTGCGGTTTCGTCGTCGATGTATACCAGCCGGTTCGATCGTTTCGCGGTTTCCTTCAGGAGTATCGAGCCGTTCTCAAGATCGACATCATCCACATCGAGCGATACCAGCTCGTTCACTCTGATACCGGTTTTCAGAAGCACTAACAGTATGGCGCGGTCACGTGTATCGATCGTGGATTTCACCATCCGAGCCGCGTCCTCCACAGAGATCAGCTGACGGTGGCTCACCGGATCCTTGTACGTCTTCAGGTATCTCTTTTTGATCATGCGTACCGGATTCGATTCTATTTTCCCGGTTTCCTCCAGGAAATCCATCCAAGTGCCGATTCTGCTGAACGTCTTCTGGACAGTGGTCGAGCGGAGCTTCCTGACGGATCGGAGGTATCTGAGGTACTGCAGCAGACTTTCCGATGATACCGGATCCAGCCGGTTCTTCTCGCTCCAGCTCAGGTATGCTCTCACAACGTACATCGAATCACGGATGGTCGTCGGGCTCATGCCCCGGAGCTCGAGATCCTGCTGGAAGTCCTGAAGATCCTTCACCCGATCCGCCTCCAGCCGCGTGAGGTCTCCTGGACGAGACCGAGATCGAGGAGAAGGTAGAGCTGTCTGGTCACGATCTCGATCGCGTCAGCATCGCTCTGGTCCACCCCGAGCGCGTCCAGCAGCGCGCGGCTCGTCCAGGTCTCTCCGGATCTCAGAAGATCGAGCAGAGCCGGATCGAACGATCCGATCCCACGCGGGCCGTCCGGTGTGACGAAAACCCGGTTCCGCAGCTTGAAGACCTCTGTTTCGAGTTCACGGATGCGGGCATTGCTTTTTTCGAGCTCCCTCTGGAGCCGGCGATTTTCTGCGAAAAGATCGGATTTCTGCGTTCTCTCGCGGGTATCCTCCGCGAGATGCTCCTCGACCGTGTGGTATATCCACCGGCTGAGGGGCATTCTAGCCTTACGAGCCAGCCGCCGCCAGCGTTCCCTGTCTCTCGAGGACGGAAAATACAGGATGAACTGCCTGGCTCGACGCTCTTCTAAATTGCTCAAAACCATGTGATAGAATCGATTATCTCCGCATTTAAAGCTATCATTTCTTCAGCATTATGTCTTGAATGCTTCAAAAATGCTATCAAGTTGTTTTGTCGCTAGTTTTTTTCAACTCGATTTTCTCGACATCTATTTCGAGATAGTCTCCCTCGCGAAGTCCAAGGACCTCGCGAATCTCGTTGGGGATCACGACGATCCCCCTTACCCCCATTCTTACCACAGTCTTCATGATTTATTCCATTAGTATCGCGTGTATTTATATTTTATTCCAACTGTTCAAACAAGGTTTGATATATTCAAACTGGATCAGATTTTATCAGAAAAGTTTAAAGGGTATCAGAATACGATATGGTATTTGGAGGTAAGAAAAATGAATGTGAGTGCGATCATGGCTATTGCGTCGAAATCAGGTCTCGACGCCAGGATAGCAGATTGGAATGCGAATGGCGTGGTCATACGTGTGTATGACCCGGCGGTGGTCGAGAAGCTAGGTTGGGATGAGGACACTGTCTCCTGGATGCGCTCCGTCCAGGAGGGGGGAGAGACCCGTACTTGAGGTGCGGGTCGATGTCGATCGCGAGGTAGCCGAGTGGGCGACCGCGGAAGACGTCCGCGATATCGCGAACAGCGTCTTCGAGGAAGGCGACTATGACGCCTTCCTCAGGATCTGGCCGGGTTGTCCGGCCTGGTCCCGATAACCATAGAGAGAGAGGGCCGAACATCCTGGGAGACACCCAGCGTGTTCGAGTACCCGCTCGAACTCGCTAGGTGTCTCCAGACATACTCGCAAAGCGGCGAATATGTCATAGTCGACAACACGATATTCGCCACTCCAGCCGCCCTTGAGGCCGCAGAAAGCGGCCTCCGAGGGGAGATTGAATCTGAAGGAAAAGAGGTGACCGAAGATGAGTGAAGTAATGAGAAAAGAAATCGATAACGAGATATATTGCGTTGAGCAGGTATACGATGAGCTCCTGATCACCGTCCGCCGCAAGGACGGTGAGCCCTTCGAGGGAGATGAGAGTCCGTATGAGATACGGGCGGTCGTGTATCCTGACAGGAATATCTCGATGTCCCTCGTCTCCTTCGTGGGCGGGGAGGAGATCGCGGAGGTATTCCGCGACCAGAAGTACTTGAAGAATATTCACGCGATCCTGGACGGGATCGCGACTACGAAGTATCTGATCCACGACCTCAGCGCTAGCGAGGTCGCAGATACATGGGACAGGACCATCGAAATCGTGTACGAGTGGTACAAGAGAGACGATGATCTCCCGGATGTCGACTGGCCAGTCGACATCTGGAACATCGATGAGGGCGATCTGGACGCCCTCAACGAGGCGATCCGCGAATACGAGCACGCGATCGCCCGTGCTATCGGGAAGAGGTCGGCCAACGAGGCCGGCTTCTCCTTGAGCGTTGACAAACAGATAGAATGGAGAGATCCCCAATGAGTGAGATTGTCCGTTACAACATCGGTGTGGATTCGCCGATCACACCGGACGAGCCGCTACCGCCACTACCACAGATTCCACGCGGTGCGCTCGTCGTTGTGGAGGGACGGGCACCAATATGGCGGTACGGCCTGGCCCTCCATCTCCTCCACGGATCGCCAGCCGCGGCGATCGCTTTCTTCGATCCGCGGCTCGGCGCTGTGGTGATTGCATCGCACAGTCCCGCCTTCCAGGCGGGCCAGGTGGTCGACATCTGACCACCTGCGAATGAAAACTGAGGTGGAAATATGCACATTGACGTAGACATATTAGCAGACCCGAATGGCGTCCTCCGGAGCGTCCTCCGGAGGGATACCGAGATGAGCCGGTACGCCGAACTTGGCGTGCCGGCCGAGATTGCGGACGCGCTCATCCGCGTCCGCGCGCCAGCGCGGCACGTAAGCCGCGTCAGGGCAGCCATCGCGGCGGCCCTCGTGACCCTGGAGGAGCAGGGTCACGATATAAACGAGCAGTTCATAGAGACACGCGCCGCAGCCGTCCTGCTGCAGGCGTTGACCGGTGCCGGTGGGCACCACGGACTGGGCATCCCCAGGCCGGAGTCCCGCCGGCCGGGCGTGTTCTGTGAACTCGGAAAAGGGAGGCGGTACGCCTCCGATGGACCCGCCTGGAACGTCGCCATAGAGACGGCGTTCTGGTGGGTGGTGCAGAGCGCACGTGCTTCGCCACGTGAGCTGGTCCTGGCGCCGGCGCCTGACGGCACCGCAATCAACATAGTGGTTGTGGAGCCGAACCGGCTGCTCCACAATGAAGCTCGGCATCATGAGGATGCCGAGTACTGGCGGGAAAAACTCGGTGCTGACGGTTTCCGGAGGATCGTCGAGCTGAACCTCGACGATCTCAGGGCCGTGCCCGTCCCCGCGGTCAGCACCGACCGCGAGGAGGCCCTCCGACACTGGAGGGCCCTCGCGGGTCAGTCGATCATGTGCACCACGGGAATGTGGAAGTCCACGTGGTTCGTGCCAGTCGGCTCAATTGCCGACTGGACGAGGGTCTTCGAGACTCTCGACTCAGAGCTCAAGAATATCCGCGCTCCTGCTCCTGCGCAGGAATCCTGCGCGGGAGCAGACTGAATTTTTCTTTTTTTTTGCTTTTTCTTCAGAAACTCATAGTGTTTCTCTTCGTGCATAGTTCTCTCACACCGCGATTTTCCAGTACTCACCGAAGATATCTCGGGTTGTCGGGGGGAGCTCCTCCGAAGACGACCAGGACCGGTAGCGGTGGCGGTTGTGAAGAGCGACCTGCTGAAAAGCGGAACGCACGGAACCGACTGCATGAACGAAGTATGAGGTGAGCGCACAAACCCATACGCAGCGCTCGATTTTTTGGTGTTTAGTTCTATGTCATTCTCTATGCAGGTACCAAAGATGACATAGAACTGGACAGGCGCACGGCGTGGCGGTTTGCGAGTCAGGCAGCACGATTTTCATTGCCGAACACTGTGAGAAATGTATATCTGAACCGCACAGACCGTCATAATTGGTGTTCGGATGAGGCTGGAAGATCTGTATATCACAGTCGAGAATAATCCGGATCAGTACCGCGTAGACCATCTCGATGTGGAACCTTCGAGGATCTTCTCCCGGACGCATGTGCTTTGTGAGCTCGAGAACATCGAGCGGGTCCGTGCGATGCTCCGCACCGCAGAGCTCTGCAGAATCCCGATCGAGACGGCCGTGCAAAACCAGACCGTTCTGGTCGCGACCGACGGCGAGCTGAAGCTCCTGGTACCATACAGCATATTCGGAGACCACACCACGGTCGAAGAGCTGAACATCCAGATCCAGGAACGAGTCCGGATCTGGCAGAAGAGACTTGCAGAGCTCGAAATGGAAATCCCCGAGGAGATACTGCAGCGTGTAAAGAGGCTGTCCCGGGAGGGAAGGACGACATGAAGTTCGGTGATCTGTACTCCATCCTGCGAGATACGGAATGCGGCAGCGTTGGAGCGCATGCGATATACGTGAGACCATCATCGATCTATTCGATCGAGGGTCTCATCCGAGAGATCAGCATCGCTCTGGACATGTCACAGCTTGTCGACATCGTCGATTACTTCAGGATCCCGGTGGAGTTCGTCAGCAATTCCGCGGGGATCACAATCGCGTCAGCCCCTAACGGTACACTGAAGTGCAGGATCGGCAGGAACGTGTTCTCCGGCTGCGACACCGTCATGATGCGTGTCTCGCTGATAGCTCGCCTGAAGACTCTGCTGCACAGAGCCGATGCGCTTCGATCAGAGGTGAAAACCGAAAGGCGGCTCTCGATGCTTGCCAGGGCGGGATACCCCCGAGGAGTACTGGAACGATCTTGAGGTTGCGGTCGAGAGAGCGAGATCGGAGATCGAGCGTCTCGAAAAGGCAATTTTCGGACCGAATGTTTAAAACATCACAAACCGGCGTCGATACGAGATCCGGCGCCGGTCAGAATAACAGTTCTGCACGTCCTCCTGGAACAACCGTCTGCCGAACGTTCTCGATGCTCCAGTACGGGAATATCACGGCACGTCTCATCACATACCTCGAGTCGTACGATCTGCACATCTCGACCGGTATCTCACGCATCGCGATACCGTCTCGCACGAGGCTCCAGTCCGTCTCGAGCTCGCGGTACTCCTTCGATCGGATCAACCCGCCACCCAGCGCGATCTTTTTTCCGATAGCGGTGAGACCCTCGAATATCCTCCGGATCTCGTCGATATCACCGTTCATGTAAAATGTCATCGTGTTCGATACAGAGTAGGGGATCTGTATCATGGAGTCGCGGAAGTAGCCCCCGCCGCGGTTGATTTTCGATTTTGTTCGCAGCACGGGATCGTTCTCCTCGAACCGCTTGTAGATGCGCGTGACTCGCTGGATGTCGCTGTCGGGTATTGCGACCGAGCTGTGGTAGATCAGATGACTGAACCTGAGCGGCAGCCGGAGGTAGTGCGCGACCGGCAGCGGTGTGCGTGGTGGAAGGTTGTAGTAGTCGTCGCCCAGGAGTTCGCGCATCAAAAGGTTGGCGATGAGACCATCGCCATGGTACCAGTTGTCAGCCATGATCATCGGTGTCGAGAGATGCAGCCTGACCTCGAACGGCCGGTACTCTGATTCCGGTGGAGGTCTTACCGTTTCAGCCTGTCCTTGATGTCAGAGAGCTCAAAACGCATTCTCCAGCACCTTCAGCATGCCACATATCTCATCGGCGCGCGTTTTCATGAACTCCGTCCAGGGATCTGGAGACGGGACGTTGCTGTACTGGAGATCGACCCGGCCGTACCCCATCGCAGACCTGCCGCCCACGACCGGATTCTCGCGCCAGAGCTCGATCGCGCGGCCCAGCACACCAAGCTCGATGTCCGTGGGCTGGTCCAGCACGAAACAGTGCGCGAACCTGGTGCCCGGTGCGAACACCTCGTAGTTCACGATCATCTGGACAGCCGGCGCGTCCTCGACAGTTGAATCACGCAGGTCATCATGTCGCGTGATGAAATCATCCGTGAGCATGCTGTGGATGGACAGAGACGATTCGGGCAGCGCGCGCGCTCTGTCCGGCAGGTACTCAACGAGCTCGCGGCATACCGGTATCGCAAACGACACGTCCAGCTTGCTCTCGATCATCTGGTTGCGCACAGCTGTTCCGAAATTCCAGGTGCAAGAACACTCCAGGAGCATTTGACCGCACCCGCACCAGGTCATCTGTTCTGGATAGCGGTCCTGGTACCGGCACAAGAATGCTCAGACCACCACATGGCCAGGTCGTCTCGTGCGCTCTAAGGCGTTCGTACATATCTACCTTATAGATCGGATGGAAATACGGATATGTTTTTCGGCATGAGTCTGAGCGCTCGGTGGCCGTCTTCGAGGATCTTATTACCCTCGTGTGTTATGGACGCCAGCCTGGTCAGGAGTTCATCGCGGACTCCGGGCTGGAGACGGTCGCAGATCTGTGACAGGTTGAGAGCTTGAGCGAGTATTTCACATGCCGAATCTATAACGTTACGAATCGGTTCTTCGCTCCGGAATCCACGCTCAGCAGCTCGCATCGCTGATGGAGTCACATAAACGATATCGCCTCTGATCACATACGTGCCATCATCAGCATATCGTCTGAGGTATCTCACCAGATCCTCCACACCTCGAAACGTAGCGCCCGACCCGCCAGCTGATCGATCGTCGGTCACCATCACGCGTTCCAGTATTTCGCCAGTCGGTGTATCATCGACAACCACGTAACGGCTGGCATGCTCAAAATCACGCCATGCATCCTCAACGCTCATGTTTCGATCCAGCCCCCATACAGCCGTGTCGGTGTAATCCTCCACATGACCATCCGGAGGCAGCACACACAGAGCATAAGGCGCGCTGCTCCATGGTATGCTGCTCCATTCTCGTCCCTCTGGTAGAGGGAGCACCGCCAGCTGGCGGCTGAATATTGCTGTAACGTTCGATGACACGTCACATCACCTGCAATCTAGACCGGTTTAAATCCAAGCTCTCCAGCTTTCTTGTAGCATTCATACGCCTGATACTCCTGACCAATTCCTTCCAGAATTCGGCCTTTCACCAGCCATGCGTTCCCATCGTATTCGTTCAGCGCGATGGCACGGTCGATCGCGGCCAGCGCCAGCCAGTATTCGTTCTCGGCTGCGTACGAGACGCTGAGCATCACCCAGAACTCGTACTCATCATCATCCAGCTCGATCGCCTTCTTGAAGCACTCCCTGGCGTCGCTGTTTCGACCCAACCCGCCGTATGCCACGCCCGTCTTGAAATAAACCCATGACTTCAGACCGTCCGACCCGTTCAGAAAGACCACTGACTCACCAAGCCGGATAGCGTCGTCGTATTTCTCCTGCGAGACCAGCGCTGAGATTTTAAGGAAATGTGCCTCGAGCACCTCAGCCGGCGGTTCGATCATCGCGTGGAGTTCCACAGCCTGGTCGGCCAGCCTGATCGCTGCGTCAAAATCACCCCGCCGCCACTCGTTCCACCCGCTGTATACAAGACACTTAAAACGCAGCGCTCTCAAGACCTCACTGGCTGTCCGGTTCACCGTGTCGAAAAGGTCCAGCGCGCGCGAGAAGTCTGAGGCCGCGTCAGATGCCTCTCCGAGAAAACTGTTTGCCACCGCTCTGTAATAATATCCGACCGCCTGGATGGTGGAGTTCGGAGCAATATCGATGAGTCTATCAGCGGACAATTTCATATCCTCGAACCTGGTTATCTGGCGATATGCTTCTGTCTTATACCACCAGGCCTTCCAGTCAGAATCGTTGATTTCGAGCGCCTTGTCAGCGTACTTGACAGCTTGCCACGATCCATCATAATTACTTCTTGCTAATCCCTCGTGGCTCAAATTCAGCAGATATGTGATAGTCTCGTTCTCTTCAGATGCATGTACACATGATATAAGTGTCAGAATAGCGATTAGCTGCCAGATGCAGTACATACCAACCTGCATCTCAAGACCTCCTTGTTACAGATGCTTTTCATCACTGCCTCCTAAAAGTCGACTCCGACAATGACCTAGATCTCTTAACGAGATTCCCATCATTGTCGAGATAACCAGCCTCACGCATCAGCCTTGTTACTATTTCGTCGTACGTCTCTGCTTTTGACCCAATTAACGACAATCTGTGGCGCGTACGACGTTTTACACGCATTATAACAACATCTTCCATGCCCACATCATCTTGCATGATAGCATATATACGCAAATGTATATATAAACATGTCTGTGAGATATAAGATAACAAATATATCCTAAACCGAAAGTCATATATACTAATATACACATGTGTGGATATGGTGATACATCTTGACCCTCACAATCTACGATAAGTCCTCACGTGAGAAAGTGGTCACTATTTGGGGATCTAATCGCGAGATCCTCGCAGAAGTCCGAAAATACAAACACTTGGGCCGCTGGCTCTGGGAGTGCCGCGCGTGCAGGTCTGAAAGCTGCGATCACGTCCGCCAGGCTCGCGCGTGGCTCCGAGAGCGAAAGAAGCAGCAGGAGGAGATCTGGCGGCGCATGGATGCGATGTATCCCACCGAGCCGGCTCGACCGCGCGTGAAGTTCGCGCCGTGCCCGGACTGAGGTGATTTTTTATGTTAAAAACTGTGATCGATGCCGAAATCCTGCAGGATGCGATTGAAGCAGCATCTTCCATTGTCGATGAGGTAAAGTTTACGATATCTGAGAAAGGTCTCGAGCTCAATGCGGTCGATCCGGCGAACGTCGCAATGGTCTCACTCAGGATCGATTCATCCGCGTTCGAGTTCTATCAGGCGACCCCTGGGGAGATAGGGTCGATCTCGTGCGCCTGAGCGATCTGCTCAGCATGGCTGATAGGGGAGAACGTGTGAGGCTCGAGCTTCTGGAG
>NZ_JAOAKP010000041.1 GCF_026419855.1 Methanothrix sp. | reverse complement strand
TTCAGAAGGATCTCAACACGACATGAACGACTCGACCTTTGCTTCCTGGGATTCCTGCAGCTGGCTGCATTTCTCATTATCTGGAGGAGACTGTGAATTTTGAGACGACTTCATCAACTTATGCAGAATACTATAGGTCCTCTTCGGATACTCTTCCATGATAGCAATTGCACAGTATTTTCCGCACGAAAAAAGACTGTGAGCCCCGATCGGCTCGCATCAGATCTTCGCCGGCTTCTCCAGGAGCTTCCTCTTCACCAGCAGATCGCCCGACCGCGCATGTGGCTTTCTCGATACCGAATCCCCTGCCTTCTCCAGCTCCCTCGCTTCGTCTGCGAGCCTGGCAGCAGCCCGAATGACCTCATGACCTGCGGATGCCGCTAGAGCGATAGCTTCGAGCTCCTTGAGCTTGAAGCATGCCTGCGCATCTATGGATGCAGCCGTCTGGGCCATGTAGAGCGCGGCGATCGCCTTCGCCCTCGCATACGGATTAGCGAAATCCATGCGTTCTGCGCAGAGCTCGGGCGTGGCGAGTATGTGCGGAAGCTGCGGAGACCCAGCGGCTACAGACGCGATCACCTTATCGATCTCCTCCTGCACAAGCCTGACAGCCCCACATATGCTCAGGACCTTGAGGGCATCCGCATTGAATATCGCCATCTCCGCAGGATCGAGAAACTCGCGCTTCGCGCCTATGAGCGGATCCATCGGGAGGATGATGTAGCCGAAGCCCTCTGCCTCAATCGCGTCCCTTGCCTCCTTCTTCGTCGGGCCATCGGATATGACAACCAGGGGAATCCCCTTAAGCAGGTTCCTTGCAGCGGTCGGCCCGGGCGTCGCAGCGTTCGGGCTCACAACAACAACCACCTGCGGGCCCCAGGAGCGCATCTCCTCGGCCAGCCGCTCGCCCTCGCTCCTGGACATCTTCGGTCCATGCGATACAACCTTTGACTCGATCTCGGTCCTCTCCGCGATCTCATCCAGTGCGAGATCGACAACAAGAGACGATGCGATATTTCCGAGCTTGATAAAACCGATCTTGAACATGCTGATCTCGAGGTATGAGGTGGAGTATTAAATTTGCGATCGCCTGGAAAAGAACCGCGGATCACCGGAGCAATTCTCAGGAATAAACATGCACTCGCATAATGCACCACAAGGTCGCATGCACATGAAATCAATGATGCGGTAAACGATCCGGCTACACAACCGCTCAATCAGGGTTCCGATCCAGGAGCGCTCTTTTCAGCAGCTCTGCCAGCGCCCGACCGCGCGATCTCGAGAAGCTCCAGGTACGACAGACGTATCGGTTCGCCCGCGCCAACTCTGGAGATCATATCGAGCACACGCGCCCTGTCGATGGGGTTGTCACGATCCGCTGCTATTTCCACCTCCACAAATCTCCCAAGCCCATTGACATCGTCGAGCGCCACGATCGCATCACCAAGCCTGTACTTCGCCCTCCGCTTTCTAACAACAGCGAATCTGGAGAACCCCAGAGACTCCAGCAGCCTCTCGGCAGCGTCTGCATCATCAATCCTGACGCTCAGCTCCAGCCGGGTCTTTGTCTCCGGATCCAGCTTCGGGCCCTTGTATGTGAGATACACACCCTCATCCTTGATCCTTATTCGCAGCGCCTCATCGCTGGATGCGAAATCGCGAACTGGGGAGCGGAAGTAGATGTCTGTGTGGTTCTCCACCCCCTCCAAAACACCACCCATCCGCAGGATCCTCTCCTCAGCGTCCTCTGGCGCCCTGGCCTTGGCCTCAACCTCTATCAAGAGCTCCTCCGGATCACCACAGTCGCTCTATCGAGCCTGAGGACATCGACAGCCTCTCCCCTAGACAGCGTCTCCCTCACGATCTCGACCATCTCTGGCGTGATCTCTGCCCCTTCAATTTCGACGCGCCCTGATGCCAGCCTCCTCTCCAGCTCCGCCGGATCCATGGACGTGAGCTTCTTTATGATGTTCCCTGCCTGGCCTTTGTACCTAGGACCTATCAGACGCATCACGGGCTTCACAGCGACTGCTCTGCTCTCGATCTCAGGCTGGCCCTTTCTGAGCTGTATAGGCGCGTTAGCCACCCCTCTCAGATCAAACGTCTCCAGATCCATCTCTGTGTAGATCTCTATGCCCGGCAGCGGCGCATTCAGCGCCAATCCCCTCTCCGCCTTGTAGCGCCTGATGGCAGCTGTTATCTCTCTTATCAGAGCCCCCTCTGGAGATGTATAACCCTCAAGGGACGGCCAACTCTGGGTGTGGACACTTTTTCCTGTGAGCGAGGTGTAGATCTCCTCTGTTATGAATGGTATGAAAGGAGCCATGAGCCTGCAGAGGACATCGAGCACAATGTAGAGAGTCGCCTGCGCAGCCCTCCGCTCTTCCGAGTCCAAGCCGTACAGCCTGGACTTCACGATCTCTATGTAATCGTCGGCCAGCACCTCCCAGGTGAAGGTGCGTATAGCCCTGAACGCCTCGTCGAACTGGAAGGCCTCCATCGCATCGGTAACCTTCGAGACAAGCGTACTGAGCTCACCGAGCAGCCAGCGATCGATCTGTGTGGGGGGTGCGTCTGTCTCAGAAGCGAACGGTGCCGCAAACCTGTAGATTGACCAGAGCTTCTGCTGGAACCTGCTCGCAGCAACGATCTCCTTCCACTGAAACATAACGTCAGACCCGGGCGAGCCACCGAGGGCTGCCCACTGCCTCAGAGCATCTGCACCGTTCTTCTCGAAGACCTCCTCAGGGATGACGAAGTTGTTCAGCGACTTGGACATCTTCCTGCCGTCCTCGCCGAGGACCATGCCGTTGATCAGTATTGTGTCCCAGGGCTTCACGCCGACGAGCGCCATGGAGCGGAGTATCGTGTAGAATGCCCATGTCCTGATAATATCATGACCCTGCGGCCGGAGCTGCGCCGGATACCTCGGATCCTCTCGGTTCAGCCAGCCTGTGACGTGAAGCGCTGAGATCGAGCTGTCCATCCAGGTGTCGAGAACGTCCTCCTCGGGCTCGAACTCCTTCGATCCACAGCTGCAGCTCACCGGAGGCTGCGTCTTCGTGGGATCGAGCGGCAGCCACTCCTCCTTTGCGACAAGTACCTCACCACATTTTCTGCAGTACCATGCAGGTATCGGTGTGGCGAAGACCCTCTGCCTGGAGATGCACCAGTCCCACTCCATGGTTCCAGTCCAGTTCTTGAGCCTGAGCTTCATGTGCTCCGGAACCCACTTGATCTCGTCAGCGGTTTTGATTATCACATCTGGATATATGCGCACGAACCACTGTCTCTCGGATAGTATCTCTATCGGGGTCTTGCATCTCCAGCAGAGGCCGACGTTCTGCTCCAGAGGCTCCTGCCTGTAGATCATACCCCTGGCGAGCATCTCGTCCACTATCGCCCTTTTCGCCTCGTTTATGCTCATGCCACTGAACTTCCCGGCGATATCGGTCAGCCTCCCCTCCCTGTCTATCGCCTGCCTTAGCGGGAGGTTGTGCTCGACCCACCAGCGAACATCCTGCTTGTCACCGAATGTGCAGATCATGACCACGCCCGTACCAAATGAGGGATCGACGGCCGGATCTGAGAGGACGGGGACAGCATAATCGAATAGCGGAACCCTGACGCTCTTTCCGACGAATTCGATATGCCGCTCGTCATTCGGGTTGACAGCGACAGCGACACATGCTGGCAGAAGCTCCGGTCTCGTTGTGGCGATCTCCAGGTATCCGTGATCAGACTCGAATCGCATGTAGTTCAGCGTCGTCGTTCTGGTGTCGTACTCAACCTCTGCAAATGCTATGGCTGTAGCGCATCTCGGGCACCAGTTGACTGGGTGATCCTCCCTGTATATCATCCCCTTCTCGTACATCTGGACGAATGAGCGCTGCGTCTTCACGTAGTACTCAGGCTTCATGGTGATGTACTCGTTCGACCAGTCAGTTGAGATGCCGAGACGTGTTATCGTGCGTCTCATCCTCTCTATCGCCTGAGCGGTCATCTCCTCGCAGAGCCTGCGGAACTCCTCTCTCGGGACCTGATTCTTCGTTATGTGATACGTCTCCTCGACCTTCACCTCTGTCGGGAGACCATGGCAGTCCCACCCCTGGGGAAACATGACGTTGTAGCCGCGCATCCGCTTGTACCTTGCCACGAAGTCTATGTAGCACCAGTTGAGGGCGTTCCCAATATGGAAGTTCCCGGTGGGATAGGGAGGGGGCGTATCGATTATGTACTGCGGCTTCTCCGATCCCCAGTCGAAGTAATAGACGGATGGATCCCACCTCTCAATCCACTTCTCTTCTACCTCTTTGAAGTTGTACTCCTTGGAGATCTCGCTCATCGGGATAGCTCCTGATACTTCTATCCTTACAGGATGTACGGAGGGTTGAACACAACGTTAATAGGATTATCGGTTATCTTTAGTGAGATGCATCTCCTGATATACCATGCGAACCAGTGCGATCCGAAGAAATGCACCGGAAGAAAGCTGGCGCGCTTTGGTATCGCAAGAATGACCCACAGGATCACCGATCTCAGGGGTTACCTGGTTCTCAGCCCGTTTTCTGAGAAAGCGTTGTCTCCGGCAGACAGATACGTGGGAAGAGGGCTTGCAGCCCTCGACTGCAGCTGGGCAGAGGCGGAGATGGTATTCGAGAGGATTCATGCGAACACAAGAGCCCTGCCGTTTCTCCTGGCTGCAAACCCTGTGAACTTCGGTAAGCCATTTAGGTTATCCACTGCGGAAGCACTTGCAGCTGCTCTTTTCATTCTGGGCGAGAGAGAGCAGGCAGAGCTTGTGCTGTCGAAGTTCTCCTGGGGGCACACATTCCTCGAGCTCAACAGAGAGCCTCTCGAGGAGTACGCAGCCGCAAAGAACAGCGCTGAGGTCGTGAGGATACAGAGCGAGTACATGTGAATCTCTCCCCGCCTCCAAATGGGCAGGCCTTCTGCGCTTTGACTTGCAGTCGAAGGCATCTGTGGTGCATTCCAAAAAGGAGATACTAACACGCAGCGGCAGAAAACATCACAATTAAATAAAAATTAAAATTTTGCTGTCTACTCTATCTTGACCTCCTTGCCCTTACGCTTCTCCTTCTTCTCGAGCGTCAGGGTGAGCACGCCATTGTTGTAGATGGCCTTTGCGCTGTCCGGATCGACCGGGCGCTCCAGCTGGATCATCTTGTAGAACTTCTTCTCGTCATCTGTCCTGATCTCGACGCTGTCCTCGGCGACGTCAAGCTTGATGTTGGACTTGTCAACACCAGGCAGCTCCACGAAGATCTTGTAGCTGTCCTTCTCCTCCATTATATCGACGAGAGGCTCGCGACCTATGCTGGCCTCAATGCCGCGATAGGATGGCCTGATGTTGCCGAACTCTCTGAAGATCGGCTCCTTCCCTGGCTCGACCACATAGCTGAAGCCGTACACAAACGGCCCGTACCTCCTGACCTTGCCCTCAGGTGTCTCCTCCTCTCTGACAAGATCCCTGAACTCCTTCGGCATCTCGCTCTCAAACCTCTTGATCATCTCCTCGAAGGGGGACAGGAACCAGTCCTCCTCAAAGCGCTCCTTTCTCTCGAACGGAAATCCTCTCATGAAGCTCTCGAAGATATCAAAGATCGATGGATACCTTCTCCTCCACATTCTTCTCACCTCAAGATATACTAGTTTTGAAGTACTATAAATATTTTTCTGTGAAACGGACATACGCTGGTTCATGGAAAAGAATTTTGCTGTGTTTTAGGTGGGCAACATAATGTATTAACAGAGTGAATTCGCGAAGATGTGTACATGAACTGGGTTAGACGAATGATCTAACAAAAAGCGTTTGTCGGTTCCCCTTGGCTCATTCCAGATTAAGGTGGCGAGCGTTGAGCATAGCCTGGTCTGTCAGAAATCGATATCTACCGGCACAATATCCACAACCCTTCCGTGTCAATGCCGTTGATCTGAATGATACGAGGGCTAATCGAGCTGAATTAGCGGATTGGCAGAGAATGACGGAAATGAGCCCTCACAGATCCCCAAAATTCCGGCTCAATTCGGATCTCCGATAATTCGCAGAGACAAGCCACATGACTATATAGCGGACGCAGCGAACAACACATCTGATGAGAGAAGATGCAAAGAACCCCAAGCTGAACCATACCGACGTCTCATCTGCTGAAGCTAAATGGTGGGAGTCTGCTGAGGATCACAAATTTGCCCTGGAGGTTTTGCAGTTACCGCTCCGGAGGAAAATGCTGAGATTCATAGGTCTGGAAGCTAGAAGCAGAGATGAGATCGAAAAGGAGTTTGGATTAAGCACAGAGCAGGCCAGGTACCATCTCGCGATGCTCGAAAAAGGGCTGGTTGTTGAGAGGGTGGGCGAGAGCTACAGAGCTACCATCACCGGTAAACTCTATCTGGAAAATGTTGATGCCCCTATTGAGACCATGCCGCTCAAGAAAGGTCCATCCCAACCAAGAGCGTGACATCCTGCCATCCCCTGAGATGGAAGGGCATCCTGCACTTCGACTGCTCTCGACTGCGTCGAGAGACTTCATTTTATAGTCATTTGCGTCACTTCATATAAGTGAATTTAAAGTCTGCTGATATGTCACACTTCATACATGATTTTATGTAATATGCAATATTATATAAACATATGCGGAATACTATAAAATCGAACACCCCGCAGCCTGGTGCGGGGTGCACCACCGCAATTTGCTGACTGGCGATACACATTTGGGATGGACATTGAGTCATTCATGCCGGATGAGGATGAGTGTTACTTTGCAGTTCAAGGTGAGCATTCTCGAGATACCAAATACAGTTGGTATTAATTATAATAGTTCTTCCATATGATTAAGCGTCCGAGATCCACCGTATATGGCAAAGCCACCCGCATTAAGCTCCGCGGAGTCGTTGAGATGGATGAGAAATCATGTCGAAGCCAGATCCAAAGGGCAAGAAAGTACTGAAGAGAAAAACCGAGGAAGGACAGCTTAAAATCAAAATGCATAGGCACATACGACTCTGATAAGGTTCCAATCATAGCGATTTTTGAAAGAGATAGTGGACTGAATATTCAACTGCATCCTAATGCCGGTCGCGTACTCAGATCATCGAACCCAGTAGCGTGTGGCATCGCAGGATTTGTGATGTCTAATGCCTTTGAATGCTGTGAATGACGATTCCTGAATGGCTCATGCGGTCAAATCGTCGGAGAGGCGAAAGCTGGTAATCCCAATCGGGGCTAATAGAATCTCTTTCTGTGAGATCACCGATCCATCGAATCACCGGGATGAGCCTCCTGAATTTCCATTCGGTGATACGAGTAAATGACCGTAACGTCAAAAGTATGCTCTTATGTGTTTGGCAACTTGGGGTTCGTGCAGTGTGGTTGCTGGGAGCAACAATTCAATCGCCAAGAACGCATACCAGGCTCAGTGCCTATCCAAGCAGGTCATGTTAAACAGCCCAAATTAGGGGATGTATGAGCGGGTAGGAGAGTGGGGGTTCAGTGTGGATCACAAAACAGAACGGTTACCCGCTCAGAGGCTAGGATATACTGGCAGTATTTATAGCTTGCTGTGTATGAGCAGAGCATGTCCACCGGGAGAAAACTGTGCTCCTTATCGTCAAAGATTGCTGCAGATCTCAATGGTTCAGGCATGTTGAGCTGCAGCGCACCGGTTATCCATGTATAATGACACACTTCTCTTCTAAAAACAACATCAGCCATCACATTTCATCTTGCCCTGCCTAAAGAGATGAGCTCAGGCGGGAGCTCTCTTCACTCCCCCTGTACCTCCCTCTTCGCCATCTGCACGCGCTGCTTTGTTGTGTATCCTGTCGCCTTTTCGAGGAACTTCCTGAACCTGCGGTTTGTGTCCATGATGAGATCGTCGGCGGCACCTGGGAGCGACTCTGTAAGCACGTTAAGCTTCTTCCTCTCTATCCAGATCTGGCAGCTCTTCAGGGCGCCATAGCTGAGTGTGATCGTGTCGCCGTTCCTGGTAATTCCCGAAGGAAATATCTCCTTCAGTATCCCCTCTATTCTCTCTATATCAGGAGTGTAGCCTCTCTTGAACGTGTACTCCATGCTTCAAGGGAGATCTCCTATGGTAATTAGATCTTGCCGTCAGCTAGCAGCAGGGAGCCTGGTTCCCTCCGATCGTGAAGTACTCTGTCAGGACCTTCCTGAAGTCCACGATCACGTCCACCTTCCATGTGCCTGGAAGGTTCGCCACATCCTCTCCTTTTATCCGTAGGCCGCTCCATATGCAGGAGCTCCACATGCCTGCGGGCCCATCTATGGCGGGTATCACCCCGAAGCTTCTCTTGTACACACGCATGTTCGGTGAGTACCATCTCCACTCCACAGTATGCGCCCGCTGGTCCCTCCACACCTTGAGCCAGCAGACCGCCTCCACATCGTCCTGAGTGAATGTGTAGGTCCGGGACTGCGGCACGCCGCTAGGGCTCACCTTTGTGGTCATCGTGTGCTCACTCAATGGAAAGTAGAGCGGATGCGCATCCACACAGGCTGCCAGGACAGATGCCACCAGCAAGATCAGGATACCAAGCCTCATCACACATCTGACCCCAGAATGGGTTTTTGATACACAGAACCTCATCACTTCATCCCCTTCATTGCCTTGAAAAAGTATAAACACACCAAGTATTTTAAAATTATGTTTTGAGTGGCCTGCTGGGTCGGAATGTGTGCATATAATTATAATATTTAAAATAATATGAACTTGTCACCTGAATGATCTGATCTCATATAACTGAACGATGTAATCGGGCAGACCCTGAGTCGACGGATCCTGCGGGCCCTCTCGGTGCAGATACCGATGGCTCAGGGACGCAATCGGGGTACCGCCATCGAAATGCATGGCATCCATGGGCTGAGAAGCGCATGCGTATGTGGTACTCAGAAGCTCAGCATGCTACACTGGCACATGAGGGCCTGAAGATGGCAGTTTTGCTCCATCTCGAAGCTCTGTTGTGTCTGATCCGCATTCACATGCTCTCAAGCGCCTCTATTCCGAGTGTGTCCAAAGTTGCGCTCAGGGCGTTTCTGGATGCCCTCACCAGGCCGAGGCGTGCATCCCGGAGTTCTTCGGGTTTCGCATCCAGCACAGGATCGTACCGGTAGAACAGGTTGAACCTCTCTGCGAGCTCCCTCGCATAGGTCGCGAGCTGATGCGGCTTGAGCTCCCTGGCAGCCCTGTCAATGACCAGATCGAACTCTGCGATCTTCTTTATAAGGGCGATCTCGTAATCATCTCTCAGGAGCTCGGGATCGAAGTCATCGAGATCTCCAGCCTTTTTGAGGATGCTGCACGCCCTCGCATGCGAGTACTGTATGAACGGAGCGGAGAGCTTCTCGAAGTCGAGAGCCGCCTTCCAGTCGAACATCGTCGCCTTATCTGCTGATACCCTCACGATATCGTACCTCACAGCGCCAACCGCCACCTTACCCGCCACTTTCCTCCTGAAATCATCGTCCATTTCCGGCCTCCTCTTCGTGACCTCGAGGTAGGCCTGCTTCTCGACCTCATCGAGCAGCTCATCAGCAGATATGAACTTCCCGCGGCGTGTTGACATCGAGCCATCTGGAAGAGATACGAACTCGAATATGACGACCTCTGGCTCCTTTATTCCTAGTATCCTTAGCGCTGTGCGGAGCTGAGCTGAGACGAGCTTGTGGTCTGCTCCAAGCACCTCGACGACGCGCTCGTAGTTCTCCGCCTTCCATTTGTGATACGCCAGGTCTCTGGTCGTGTAAAGCGTCGTCCCATCCGCCCTTCTCAGCACTAGGCTCTTCTCGAACCCCTCCTCACTCAGATCAAGCTGCAGAGCACCATCTTTCAGCACGGTCCTTCCGGTCCTCTCCAGCATCTCAAGAATCTCATCGACAGAGCCATCCCATACGAACTCCGACTCCCACTTGTAGGAGTCGTGATGGATGTTCATCCTGTGGAGAGTGCTCTCGATGCCTGAGATGGCATACTTCGCTGCGCGCTGAAACTTCTCCACAGTCTCCGGATCTCGGGACTCGTAGCGCCTCATGAGCTCGTCCACCTCTGCGGTGAGCTCAGGCTTCTCGTTCATTATCCTGTGAGCTGCGATGTAGACGCGAGCTATCGCATGGTCCGGCTTGGAATCGTCGAGATCGAGGTGATCGCACCCCCAGACCACCATTGCGGTCTGCCTTCCCATATCGTTCACGTAGTACTGTGCCTCGACGCTGTAGCCGGCACGGCGGAGTATCCGGACGATTGTGTCTCCGATCACGGAGTTTCTTATGTGCCCGACATGAAGCGGTCCATCGGGGTTCGCGGATGTGTGCTCAACGATGACCGAGCCCGACATCCTCCCCCTCCAGGCATCCTCCTCCTGGGCCTTAACAACAACATGATTCAGGAAGCTGCGACTCATGTAGAAGTTTATGTACGGTCCGACAAGCTCCGCGCGGTCGACCCAGCGCGACGGGGAACCCAGGGTGCTGTATACCTCAGCTGCAATATCCTTCGGGCTCCTCCTAAGCACAGCTGAGAGCCTGAACGCAATTGTTGTGGAGAGATCCGCATGCGGGCTCAGATCCAGGCTGTTCTCCAGTGATACGCTCAGGCCGCAGCGATCGAGACCCTCTTTCAGTATCCCCTCGACCTCGCTCATGAAATCCAGAAACATATGAACACCATCTAGCAAGAATCTTGGAGAGCAATGCTAATGGATATAAGCATTCCGTCGCGGCGCATCTGAATGAATGTGACCAGCAACCGAGCCGTCTCTTTGTAGTGCCGGTGCTTTTGGGGGAAGTCTATATCTGGAAGGAGTTCTCAGTACAATGGGGGATTCGATATGAGATCATGGACACTTCTCGCCATGCTCCTTCTGACTGTCTCATCCTCTGCAGCTGCAGGGGACAGCGCGAAGGAGGTCGTGGCCACAACCGCGATAAGCCTGCCTGTCGACTCGGTGACGATATACCAGGATGGCCTGGTGTTCGTAAAGCGGACGGGCAGCATGGATCTGACGGAGGGCATACACAAATTCGTCGTCGACCTTCCGGAGAATGCCGATACGAGCTCTGTTCTGTTCCTGGTCACAAACTCATCGCTGGAGCGCATAGTCTACGAGAAGATGCCTGTGTACACCATGAACGTCTCATCAACTGCAAGACAGAGCTTCCTGCTCAGCTATCTGGTGAGAAATGGAGGCCAGTGGGCTCCAAACTACTACATACATCTCCTCAACGACTCGATGCTCCTTACCGCAAACGCCCTCATAAACGTCGATCTCAGGGAAGACCTGAAGAACGTTCAGATCAGGCTCGTGGCAATGCCGGAGAGGGAGATTCCGATTCTGATGCGAGCCCCAGCCCCTACCGCAGCCAAGGCTGAGGAGCTTTCCGTATATGATATCGCCGCAGGCTCTCCGGCAGGCGAGCTTGAGACTCTCTTCGTATTTGTTCTCGAAAACAGAACGGATCTTGTTGCAGGAAAATCGATAGGTCTGCCGCTCTTCGAGGATCTCGCACCTGCCTGGCGCGTTTACACATGGGATGCCTATTACAATCCGGACGGGCCTGCGAGGGAGGAGATAAGGGCGAACAACACCGCTGACCATCCATGGCCCGATGGAAACGCGCAGATATTCAGGGACGGGGAGTATGTGACCACCCTCAGCATGCCCTACACTGCAAAAGGGGCCAACGCGTCCCTGAGCCTGGGGCCATCCGCTGATCTCAAGCTCTCGAAGAAGCTCATGGACTACAACATCACAGAAAACATCATCTCGTACGGAAACAGCACTGCAAAGGTGACCACGGAGAACTGGACATATCAATTGGTGATAAAATCCAATACCGACAAGGAGATCGATCTCGAGGTAAAAGATACCATACCGATGGAGGCGAAGGTGATCGATATCTCTCCAGAGCCATCGGAGATGACTGCAACCCTCCTAAAGTGGAACCTGAAGGTGGCACCGAGAGAGGAGATGAGGATAAGATACGCATACAGAGTTGTGACCGTGGAGACAATGGAATGAGCACAGACCATCCTCTGTGATGACTGCAGAGGATGCAATCTATTCTTTATCGGTTTCAAGGGTGCTGGATCTGCTATGAGCCAAGTGTGCCCTGCACCAGAATTATGCCCATGATCACATGAGATTGCGATCGTGCCCAACAGCGACTTCGCATCTGAATGTGAGTGCATCCTACGGAAAGCTCTATACGGTATGCTGGAGGAAAACCTGAACGAATGTCCCTGCTGGAGGTCAGATCGGTATCAAAGGTCTTCGATGTAGATGGAAAGAGCATGGAAGTGCTTCGAGACATAAGCATGTCTGTCGATGAGGGCGAGTTCGTATGCTTCATCGGGCCGTCTGGATGCGGCAAGACCACGCTGCTCAGAATAATCGCAGGTCTCGAGTTCCCCTCCTCTGGAAGTGTGCTTCTCGATGGCACTCCTATAAAAGGCCCCGGGCCCGAGAGGGGCATGGTCTTCCAGGAGTACTCGCTCTTTCCATGGCGCACAGTTCTGGACAACGTCGCGTTCGGCCCTGAGATCCGGGGGGTTCCGAAGGAGGAGCGTTACAGGCTCGCAAGGGAGTACCTGAAGATGGTCGGGCTGGAGCGGTTTGAGAGCAGGTACCCGCACGAGCTCTCCGGAGGCATGAAGCAGAGGGTCGCGATTGCGAGAGCTCTCGTCAACAATCCGAAGGCGCTGCTCATGGACGAGCCGTTCGGAGCGCTGGATGCGCAGACCAGAAATGTGATGCAGTCAGAGCTCCTCCGGATATGGGAGCAGGAAAGAAAGACGATCATCTTTGTCACGCACAGCGTCGACGAGGCGATATACCTCGGTGACAGGATCGTGGTATTCTCCGCAAGGCCTGGCAGGGTGAAGGAGATCATCGAAATAGATCTGCCAAGGCCGAGGAAGAGGACAAGCCTTGAGGTCAACATGATCAGGGACAAGATACTCCAAGACCTCAGAGCCGAGATCAAGATCTGATTTGAGTGGATGTTGGGGATGAGAAGCAGAAGTGCGAGCTGGATGGAGCTGCCCAGGAGGGTTGTCGCAGGCGCTGGAGCTCTCGCGGATATCGGAGATGTCTGCGTGGATCTCCGCCTCTCCGGCAGGGCGGTTGTCATAACAGGTCCACAGACAAGATCCGTGGCTGGAGACAATCTCGCAGCGCGTCTCACGGAGCGCGGCTTCGAGGCGGAGGTTGTGATCACAAGGGATTCCAGGCCCGCAGAGGTTGATCGCGTCAAGTCATTCGCTTTAGACTTTAAAGCGGATTTCCTGATAGGTGCTGGCGGCGGGAGATCGATTGACATCGCAAAGCTCGCCGCATTCCATCTCGGCATACCGTATCTCAGTGTTCCGACAGCTGCCTCTCACGATGGGATCGCCTCAGCGATGGCATCGCTCAACATGGACGGCGAGACGAAGTCCATTCCAACCCGCGCGCCCCTTGCAATCATAGCCGACACAGGGATCATATCAAGAGCCCCTCCGAGGCTGATGTCGGCTGGATGTGGTGATATAATATCGAACTACACTGCAATCCTCGACTGGAAGCTCGCGAAGAGGCTCAGGTGTGAGAATTACAGCGAGTATGCAGCCGCACTCTCGAGCATGACTGCCAGAATGGTCGTCGAGATGGCTCCGAGCATCAAGCCAGGACATGAGCCCTCGGCGAAGATAGTGGTCCAGGCGCTTATATCCAGTGGCGTTGCAATGAGCATAGCGGGATCGTCTAGACCTGCAAGCGGATCTGAGCACATGTTCGCGCATGCCCTTAACAGGATCGCCCCTGGCTGTGGACTCCACGGGGAGCTATGTGGTTTAGGAACGATCATAATGATGTACCTGCACGGCGGTGACTGGCGGATGATCCGCGAGACGCTACAGGTGCTTGGCGCACCCACATCCGCACACGAGCTGAACATAGCGGAGGATGTGGTGGTCGAGGCCCTGACCCAGGCGCACACGATCAGACCCGAGAGGTACACGATACTCGGAAGCGGATTGACGCCAGATGCAGCAAGAGCGGCTGCTGAGACTACAAAGGTGATATGAAGATTTAATTATTCAGGAGGTTAAAATATGGCCGAGCCAACAACTCAGATCACCCTGATAGGAACGAAGCTCGCGACGATCGGCATGGAGTTCATATTCAACGGACCCACGCCGGAGTGCGAGAGCTGCAAGCTCAGAAACACATGCATGAACCTGGAGCCTGGAAGAAGGTACAGGATACTCGGGATAAAGGGGGAGCTGGTCCATGACTGCCCTCTGCACGAGGAGGGTGTGCGCGCTGTTGAAGTGACAGAGAGCCCCACGATCGCGGCGATGGATGCGCGCAAGTCTTTCGCAGGCTCGAAGATAATCTACGAGCCGATAGATTGTGATGTGACTGATTGCAGGATGTACGATATATGTCATCCTGCCGGGCTCAAGAGGGGCGACAGGTGCACGATAGTGGAGGTCGTGGGGGAGGCACCGGAGGAGTGCGCGAAGGGGTACACGCTGAAGCTCGTGGAGCTGAGGCGCTGAGTGCGACCTTCTCGAGGAACGTCTTCATACCGGTAACGGACCTCTGCAGAAACGCCTGTGGCTACTGCTCGTTCAGGCGGGATCCGGATCGCGCCAGGGTAATATCAAGAAGTGATGCCCTGAGTTTGATGGAGCGCGCGCAGAGGGCGGGCTGCTCAGAGGCACTCTTCTCGATGGGAGACAGGCCGTGGGAAGTGCGCGGCGACCGGCTGGAACTTCTCGAGTACATTGTGGAGCTCTGCGAGCTCGCCCTGGAGAGGGGGCTTCTTCCTCACACCAACGCGGGAATCCTCACCCGCGATGAGCTGGGGCTTCTGGCGCCATACAACGCCTCGATGGGGCTGATGCTTGAAAGCACAGCACGCCTTAAAGTGCATGAGAGATCTCCGGGAAAGATTCCAGAGATTCGCATCAGGACGATATCCGATGCAGGCGCGCTCAGAATACCGTTCACAACCGGCATGCTCGTTGGCATAGGAGAGAGCCGTGAGGATCGGATAAGATCGCTTGAGGTAATCGCAGAGCTCCACAGAAAATACGGCCACATCCAAGAGGTAATAATCCAGCCTCTGGACCCAAAGCCTGGGACCGAGTCGGAGGACATGCAGCCACCTCCGATAAGTGATATGGTGGAGCTGGTATCAATCGCCAGGAGGATCCTGCCGCCGGAAATATCCATTCAGGTACCTCCAAACCTTGTTGATCCAGTTCCCCTGCTGAGAGCCGGAGCAGATGATCTCGGTGGAATCAGCCCCGTGACCCCGGACTGGATCAACCCGGAGAGGAGATGGCCTGAGATTGACGAGCTGAAGGGTATCGTGCTCGTGGAAAGGCTGCCTGTGTACCCGAGATACGTGAAGCTCGGCTGGTACGGCAGCAGGACGAAAGATCTCGTCAGGCGGCTCGCAGATGAGCGCGGGCTGAGAAGAACCTGAAACCTATAGTCCTTTGCGTCACTTCATATAAGCCAATTTAAAATATGCTGGATATGCCGCAATTCGTACATGATTTTATGTAATATGAATATTATATCAACTTATGCAGAATACTATAAGCTCCCCATAATTTAGGCATATGGATCCGCAGCATACTGATTTATTTGTGGGTAGTGGCACAGTTATCTTCTAAGAAAAGCAGCATTATTCGCCACATTTCCGTCTCACCTCGCCTAAATGATGAGGAACTCAGGATAGAAAGCTGCAGGGCGCAAAATACGGTCTTCCTGCCAAGAGGAACTCACGTCAATGGTCCTGCTGGATTTATGCGAACGACCCTCACTCCCCGCATTCTCTCCCTGAGCACATCCTCATCGACAGTCCATGGGTTGAAGCCGTAGACGAACCCGCTCAGCCCGCCGTTTTTCAGTATCTCTCGCAGCGCTGCGAACTTCTCCTCATCATCGGCGACCTCCTCCGCATGCCCTTTGATCCTTCCGCCGGGAAGCATGACCTCGATATGAGGCTCTGCGAGGAGGTTGAGGTACCAGGCGCCCTGCGATCTCTCGCCACGGTAGCAGTAGATTTTACCGTTGATGATGGCGTAACCCACAGGCGTGTAACGCGTCCTTCCACTCTTCCTGCCCTTCAGGATGAGCACCATGACCCTGCCTGTTATCGGATTTGAGACCATGCGCCCCAGGCCGATCCTGAATGCCGGAAGAATTAAAAAGCTGTTCAGGAGCCTGAAGAACAGCCTGTACACCCACGCGCTCATCTGTCCCCAGGCTATCCCTCGATCAGCCTGACCTCGACCCGCTCCCCTCTTTTGAGCCTGTTCAGCATCAGTCGTGCTATCTCCGATGACTTTGCGATTCTTATGTCGCCACGCCTGCCGATCGTCGCTGTGAACACCGGCTCGCTCCCGACGAAGACCTCAGCGCTCGATCCAGCGCCGGCCCCCACCCAGAGTATGAGATGCCTGTCGCTCTCCTCAACCCGGGGGGTTATGACGTCCGGCTCCTCTCTCCGTCCGCGTATGTCTATGTGCATTCCGAGCGCGCGCTCTATCTGCTCTATGTTCCGCCCGGCCTTTCCGATGACCCGCGGGATCTGGGACTCGGGAACCGTGACGACCATGCTGCTGTCAGAGATCATCTCGACCTCGAAAGGGCCTTTCACATGATGTGCCAGCTCCTTCTCGATCTCCTTAGAGGCGAGGCGCCATACCGGCTTCTTTCCGGGCTTCGTCACCGGCATGACAACGATCTGGTCGCCGTAGCTGTACATCTCGTACTCCACAGCCCCAGTCTCGAAGTCCTTCACAACCACAACTGGCCTGGCGAGATCTGCCTCGACCATGCCGGTCGGCACCTTGACAACAAACTCCACATCGAGAAGCTTTGTGACCTCCCCGCGTTCTATGAAGACCACAGTATCGACGACCTGCGGGATCATGCCGAGCTCAACCCTGCCGAGGAGCCTCTGGAGCGCATCTATCGGCTTGTTGGCATGCACCACCCCAATCATCCCAACACCGGCGAGCCGCATGTCAGCGAAGACCACGAAGTCCTGGGTCTTCCTGACCTCATCGTAGATCGTGTAATCAGGTCTGACGAGAAGCAGTATCTCAGAGGACGCCTCCATCGACCCCTCGAGCGGGCCGTACTGCGTCACCTCAGGAGGTACCTGAAGGTCCCTGGGCGACTCCATGGTCTTGACGACGTAGTTGCACTTCAGCAGGTACTCGGCAATGCCCGCTGCAAGCGTCGACTTGCCTGAGCCTGGGGGGCCTGCGATGAGGATGCCCCTCTGCCCCTCGCTCAGCCTCGCCTTGAGCTCGTCAGCGTGCTTGTACGAGTCGAGATCCACCTTTGCGACCGGTCTGACCGCTGTTATCTCGAGACCATCCGAGAATGGCGGCCTCGTTATTGCGATGCGCATGGGTCCGAGCTGCACAACCGTGGCCCCGTTCTTCTCGATCTCTATGTACCCCTCGGGATCGAGCTTTGCGCGCTCGATGATCTCCCTGGCCATCTCGCGGAGGTCCTTCTCGCGGATTGGCTTGTCGTCGAGCTTCACGAGCTTGAACGCGCCCACTCCACCGCGCTTGGCCATCGGAATTGCATCCTCTTTGAGATGTACTGAAAGCGTATCCTCTGTGAAGAACTTCTCTATGCTGAGCTTCTTTATCTCATCCCTCTCCGGTTTTATGTACTCCACATCCAGTCCCATTGCCTGAGCTACCTTGTACTGAATCGTATCGCTTGTCAGAAACGATGCTCCCAGCTCCAGGGCGACATCCCTGATCATGGCATCGATCTCGCCGCCACCAGCGAGCTTGATCTGATCCAGATCAGGCCTCACACCCACGTACTCAAGCTCTATCTTCCCGGCCTTTGCGAGCTCTGAGAGACGCCTAAGCTCCTCGAGCCCCTTTATCCCGATCTCACGCCCGTGGTTCGCCTGAGCCTCGAGCTCGGCGACAACTGCCTCCGGTATAACGATTCTCCTGCCGGCGAGCGCGCCGGACTTGACTCTGGCCGAAATCCTGCCGTCGATAACGACGCTTGTATCAGGTACCACACAATCTTTCATCGTCCGAAACATCCTTCTTTTATATGGTATATATCAGATCCTTTTCCACTTTTATATCGGCGAAATTCAAATATATATTTTCTCCACTCGTATGGCATAAAAACGGTGCACGGGATGTGCAGTTTCATCTCCGCTCAGGCTCAGGTGCATGGGCAGCAGGTGAGCCCTGCTGGGTTGCAGTGATGACTTGACATGGCCGGACTTAATGATTTTGCAAAAACTTATCCATGGCAAGTTGAGCTCTTTCATTTAACCTAAGCTCCTCATAATTTATGCATATGGATCCGCAGCATACTGATTATTTGTGGGTAATGGC
>NZ_JAOAKP010000003.1 GCF_026419855.1 Methanothrix sp. | reverse complement strand
TGTGGGTAATGGCACAGTTATCTCATAAGAAAAGCAGCATCATTCGCCACAGTTCCGTCTCACCTCGCCTAAATGATGAGGAACTCAGGATCCTAACATCCCCTGGTCACACGCCTTTGAGCTCAGTCAGCCGGTTGTTCGGCCTGCGCATCCCCACCCTCGACCTTCCATATCGCCTTCTTTATCACACCGAGAAGAGTGTTCGCCTCCCGCTCTGTCAGCTCCGCTCTTCCAAATATCCGGCGGAGCATCAGCACCACATAGCGGATCTTGTGCTCCGGATAATTTATGATCCTGAGGAGATGATCTGTCCTCTCGTATATCCTCTCCAGCATATCCCTTCCGGCCAGCCTGACGTCGAGCGTGGAATCGACCTGGCCGAGCTCGTAGAGGATCACAGTTGCTGCATGCGATAAATTCATAACCGGATACTCATCGCTCGTTGGTATCGACACGAGCACATCACATATCATGAGCTCATCGTTTGTTAGCCCCCAGTCCTCCCTGCCGAGCAGAAGTGCCACTGTACCGTCCTTATCCCTCAAACGCTCGGCGAGCTCTGATGGTGTGAGGAAGGGAACGCGGAGGTGGAGCCTGAGATGGTGATGATCTCTGGAGAGACGCTTTCCGGTCGTGCCAACAATGAGATTTGCACCGTCAAGGGCATCCTCCAGGCGATCCACGTGTTTGGCGGATTGCAGTATGTCCTTTGCATGAGCTGCCATGGCCATGCCAAATGAGCCGATCTCGCAGGGCCTGACGAGGACCAGTTCGCTGAAGCCGAAGTTTTTCATCGACCTTGCGACCGCGCCCACGTTGCCCTCATACCTGGGCTCTACAAGCACCACCCTCAGCTTCATCCGCAGTTGCGGGTTCGTTTGGGTTCTTAAATCTAACTCATCCCTTTGAAACACCGAGAGGTATCATCTGTGCAACCTTCTTCGCAAGCCCAAGCGCATGCACGACCTCGACCACCTCATGGCTGGGCTTGTAGACCTCCGGCGCCTCCTCTGCGAGCACAGCGGGCTCTGTTGCCATCACCTTGATCCCTTCTCGCTGCAGGCTCGCCCTCACATCAGATCCTCTGTAGGTCTTCTTCGCCTGGCTTCTGCTCATTATCCTGCCGGAGCCATGGCATGCACTGCCGAATGTGAGCTCCAGCGCCCTGTCCTGGCCGCAGAGGACATACGATGGTGTGCCCATGCTCCCGGGGATCAAGAGGGGCTGTCCGACATCTCTGTAGTCCTGAGGCACCTCCTTTCTGGATGGACCGAACGACCTGGTCGCGCCCTTCCTGTGGACGTAGAGCCTCTCGAGCTTTCCATCAACCATGTGCTCCTCTATCTTTGCGACGTTGTGTGCCACGTCATATACGAGAGGCATCTCCACATCCCCGAAGTACTTGGTGAAGACCTCCCGGGTCCAGTGTGCTATTATCTGTCTGTTTGCCCATGCATAATTCGCGGCGGCTGCCATCGCCCCGAAGTAGTTCGTCGCCTCTGGGGTTCCTATGGGCGCACATGCGAGCTGCTTGTCCGGCAGGTCGATGTTGTACTTTTTCACAGCTCTTGCGAGCACCTCGAGATGATCCGTGCAGATCTGATGCCCTGCCCCCCTGGACCCGCAGTGGATCATCACAGTGACCTGGCCCTTGAACAGCCCGAAGCGCCTGGCGATGCGCTCATCATACACCTCACCCACGTACTGGACCTCAAGGAAGTGATTGCCGCTGCCGAGCGTCCCGAACTGTGGCCTGCCACGCTTTCTGGCCTTCGTGCTGACCTGCGCAGGGTCAGCGCCCTTCAGGCACCCGTTCTCCTCACAGTGCTCCAGATCGTCATCCGTGCCGTATCCCTGCTCCACAGCCCACCTCGCACCCGCGATAAATGCCTCTGTGAGCTCGCTGTCTGATACGTGGAGCCTGCTTGTGGCACCAACCCCTGAAGGTATCTCGTTGAAAAGGGCCTCGATGAGATCAGATATCACGGGCTTGACCTCTTCAACAGTCAGATCTGTGCGCAGGAGGCGCACTCCGCAGTTGATATCGAACCCAACACCTCCGGGGCTTATGACTCCGCCGTCCTCCCGGAATGCGGCGACGCCGCCTATAGGAAATCCGTATCCGAGATGCGCATCCGGCATGGCCATTGAGTACTTAACTATTCCCGGAAGGGTGGCAACGTTCGCCACCTGCTCCACTGTACCCGGCTCCACCATCTCCAGGAGAGACTCGGAGATGAATATCCTGCCCGGGACCCGCATTCCCTCCTTGTAGCCTATCGGCAGCTCGTAAATATTCTCATCTATCTTTTTTAGCATGTGACCACCCCTCAAACATCGAGCACAACCTGCATCATCCAGGGCCTGTCGGAATCCCCAGGCCTAACCTCGAACTGGTGGAGCGTGACTGCCTTGATCTCGGTCTCGAATGAGTGCCTCTTCCTGTCTATATTCTCTCCAAGAACCCTGGCATTCATCCTCCATACACCATCATGGCTCAATGATATATCAAAATCGCTGAAGACCGCGACCTCTGCGCTGAACAGGAACAGAAGCTCGGAGAGCCATTTGTAAGCGAGACTCTCCAGATCCTCGGCCTCGAGCTCGACCTCCCATATCCTCTCAGGCCTGACGGTCTCGGTATCTATCATGACGCTGAACATCGCCAGGGCCGCGTTTCTCAGCATCTCCTCCGGGCTGGATCCATAGGCCCTGAACTTGACATCAGCGGTGTGCTCCAGAAACTCATATTGCATTTTCTGCCTCCAAAACCGTAGTCCCTCTCGTGACCCTCTGCCCTTAAATATCCTCCAGGCCCCTCGAGAGGCCGGCAGATCTCGCAAGCCGCAGGGCCTCCCTGTACTCGCTCAGCGTTATGCGCCTCGAGAGCTCGTTGTACCGATCTGCTCTGTACTCAGGCCTGTACTGGTCCATGATGTTGATGTACGTGTTCCTCGACAGCTCTGATATGAACCTCACAACCTCCTCTGTGCCCGCCAGGTTGTTCGGAAGGACCAGATGGCGCACAAGCAAGCCTCTTACTGCGATCCCGTTCTCGATGACAAGATCTCCCACCTGACGGTGCATCTCTCTTATCGCAGCCTTCATGACCTCCACGTATCCGGGAGCATTGGAGTATCTGATTGCCATCTCGTCAGAGCCGTATTTTGCGTCAGGCATGTATATGTCCACGATGCCGTCGAGAAGGCGGAGCGTCTCCACGGAATCATACCCGCCGCTGTTGTACACCAGAGGTATGCTCAGACCCATCTCACGTGCGATGACCAGAGCCTCGAGTATCTGCGGCACAACATGTGTTGGAGTGACGAGATTGACGTTGTGGCATCCTGTTAGCTGTAGATGCATCATTATGCCGGCAAGGCGTTCTGCAGTGACCTCTACCCCCATATCGAGCTGGCTTATCTCGTAGTTCTGACAGAAGACGCATGCGAGGTTGCAGCCGGCGAAGAATATGGTTCCCGAGCCGTGGTATCCGACTAGCGGTGGCTCCTCGCCGTAGTGTGGACCTGCGCTGCTCACCTTCGCCAGGCGACCTGTCCTGCAGAACCCCAGCTCTCCGCCAGCACGATCCACCCCACATCTCCTGGGACATATCTCGCAGTGCTCGAGCCTGCGAATCGCCTCCTCTGCCCTGGACTGAAGCTCCTCTGGAGGCATGCGGTTGTAGGCTGCCAAATGTATCACTTATTTCAATGTGGGAATATTCGGCGATCAAGCTTTCGGTGGACAATGTGAAGAAGCTGGATCTGCATTTACAGGCAGGTACCTCCTTGTGCCAGCGTGATGCCGGAGTTTGCGCCCCTTTACCTATAGTCCTTTGCGTCACTTCATATCCTGAGCTCCTCATCATTTAGGCAAGGTGAGACGGAAATGTGACGAATGATGCTGCTTTTCTTGGAAGATAACTGTGCCATTACCCACAAATAATCAGTATGCTGCGGATCCATATGCCTATAGTCCTTTGCGCCACTTCATATAAGCCAATTTAAAATCTTCTGGATATATCACACTTCATACACGATTTTATGTAATATGCAATATTATATAAACTTATGCGGAGTACTATAAATTATGGAGAGCTTAGGATTTCATATGCATCGACACTTGCCAGGGGCAGCTAAAGGTTCAGAGGAATTCTCCAAAGGTTTTAATGTATCTCATGCATATGCGGGAACCATGAATATCTCCCGTCGTCTCTTCAGGCCAAAACCAAGGATAGCTGAAAGCCCACCGGTGAAGCTGCTGGAGCTCAGGAGCAAGCCGTACTACATGGTGGCATCCGTGGAGGTGGGAAATACAACTACAAAATCGATACTCACAGCCACAGATATGGACACAGGCAAGACGCAGATAGTCAACAAGACCGTCCGCATGACGAGGGATGTCAGGCCGCCGAAGCCTGGCGAGGAGATATTCGGCAGGACCATATGCGGCACGCCACTCACAAAGGAATCGATCGCGGAGCTTGTCAAGGATACCCTGCTCGAGAGCCATCGGGCAGCCGGCCTCCTGATCGAAAGGGATCTCAACTTCGTTGTGAGGTCCACAGGAGTTGTCGCCGAGTTCGACTCACCAGAGGAGGTTGGCATATTCATCCAGGCGCTGGCGCAGGGTTGCCTCGATGCCGGAGTGCCTCCAAGGCTGATGACTCCTGCGATGTCCATACACAACATCCCTGAGAGGTTCCGCAGGTACTCGCTCATAGATAAGATCGTTTTCAACGGCCCGGTGGCATCGGTCTGGCCGCCGATGGGCGCGACTGGAGTCGAGATCGTGGCGAACGAGATGGAGGGTGAGCTTGCGACCGCTGGAATAAAGCAGGGCGCAAAGTGGACAGACGTCGACTTCAGGAACCCATGCCTCGCAATGGACTTCGGCACGACCCTCGATGGGAGGATAACCAGCGAGGAGATTCCATACGCGAGGACGATAGGCAACTTCTGCGGCATTGCAGGCGCAATACCAGATGCTGTGGTCAGGGGGACGGGTCTTGTTGACCCGACCACAGGCACAGCGCTCGATCTCTTTAAAGATAAGAACTCTGGTGTGAACAAGAAGGCGAGGCTCTATGCCGAGGAGATAGACCATCTCATAAAAGTGGAACGTGTGCCTGTTGGAATGAAACGGTACGGCTATGTTCCCCTCAACGCCGCAGCAGCGCAGAAGCTTGGGGTCGTGCTGATAGGCTGCGACTGCGGCGAAAACGGCTCGAAGCTGAACAAGCTATCTGAGATAGGTGGGGAGATCTACAGGAGAGATGGTTTGAAGATGCTCTCTGCCACACTTGATCTTGTGAGCGCGAAGATAGCCAGGAGGCTCGTTGAGGTCGCGATCGAGGAGGGGCTTGTCACAAAGAGGACTGCCATAGGCGTTACAGGGAGAGCTGGAATATCGGGGAACAAGCCGGAGCTGATCCTGGAGGAGATCGGCCGTCTGGACCTGTATGATGAGCCTGAGAAGAATATAGTCTTCGTTGACGACGGGCTTGCACGCGGCGCAGCTGTCATGGCGAGATGCATGAACTCGATGGGCACACCAAAGAACCCAATGGGCGGGATCCGGGGAGGGAAGTGCATACTGAAGGAGAGAATTGAGTACGAGAAGAGCAAGCTCCCGATGGCAGGCATACCGCAGGTTGATAGAAGAGATGTGGTCAGCGATTATGTCGCAGAGGGCCATCTGAGAAGATGAGGCTCAAGCTGAGAGAGGGCTCGGAGGTACCGGTATCTGTAATTTCGGTGGATTCACGCGAGAGATACCTATGGATATCCATGGAGAGGATACCGGAGGATCGGTTTCCTCCGTGCATGAGGAACATGCTCCTCAGAGCATCTGAGGAGGGGAGCAATAGAGCTGGAGCAGTTCTTGCCTCCTTCCTCGGCCAGGCCGGCTGGCGCGAAGACGATGCCCTGCAGCTCTGGAAGATTTTTGCCGAGAGATCCGGCCTGAGCGAATCTCTTTTCAGGAAGTGGTTTGCCAGGATGCACTGTCCGTCATGCCGCACCATAAAGAGCAAGGCTAAGGGCTACCCTGATCTGGGGCTCAGCGGGCTGAGCTACTGCGAGCCTGACGATCGATGCAGGGAGATATCATGGCCTGTCGCATATGCTCTTGAGGATGCAGAATGGGGCTGGCTCAAACCCCTGGGCAGGAGGAACAGGGTGCGCGTCTACAACTGGATCACAGCCCGGGAGGAGGAGCTGGAGATATCGGATGACCTGAGGTCTGAGGTCGAGAAGATCATCGCAGAGGCCGGATCTGAGCAGCAGATCTTTGTGAGCAAGGTCAGGGTGGGCGGGAGGCTGAGGATCAGGTTTCTCGTGAGGGACTCGGAGCTGAGGAAGAACGTGCTCTCAGACCTCCTCTGAGAGATCACTCGAAAAGGTTTATCTTCTAGGAGCACTTTTGCCAATCACGCCTGGGATGTGACCTGCAGGTTGAACCAGGCTGAGGTGAACTGATTGAGGTCTTTCTACGGATACATAAGAGATGCCTGGAACTCTCCCGCGAAGAGCTATGTGGGACGGCTCAGAGCGCAGAGGATGATAGCCTGGCGGCGTGAGATGAGCGTTCAGAGAATTGAGCGGCCGACGAGACTCGACAGGGCTAGGGCGCTTGGATACAAGGCGAAGCAGGGTATAGTGCTGGCCAGGGTGAGGGTGAGAAGGGGTGCCCTGAGGAAGTCCAGATACGTCAGGAACAGAAGGACTAAGCACATGGCCATGCACAGGCAGAACCCGGGAAAGAGCCTCCAGAGGATTGCGGAGGAGCGGGCATCCAGGCGCTTCAGAAACATGGAGGTCCTGAACTCGTACTGGGTTGGGCAGGACGGCAGGCACAAGTGGTTTGAGGTTATACTGGTCGATCCGCATCATCCTGCCATAAAGAGCGACAAGGATCTCAACTGGATCTGCGGCGGCTCTCACAGAGGCAGGGCCGAAAGGGGCAAGACCAGCGCAGGCAAGAAGGGACGCGGTCTGCGCAGGAAGGGAATCGGGACGGAGAAGACCCGCCCCAGCATAAGGGCTCATCACGGTAGGGGTAAGTGATCCACAGAGTTCACTTCAGAGCTTTCGTGTCGGTTACTGAGGATGAGGAGAGGGTCAGGAGAGCCCTCTCGATCTTCGTCCCCCTCGAGTACATCAGGTCATCCAGGGCCACAGGCTACTACGGAAACCCGATAACCATTCTGGAGGCAGAGCTGCGGAGAAAGGAGGGTCTGGAGTTCGTTCACACGCTCAAGGAGCAGCTCTCCGCCGGTGACCTCACCAGGCTGCGCAGGGAGATCCCTGAGAGGGTTGATGACGACTGCAAGCTGCATCTCCGTCTGGACAAACAGGCAGCGTACAGGGGCATGATCAGACTCTCTGATGCCGGCGACGCTATAGATGTGTCGGTGCACGTCGCAACATATCCATCAAGGTATGAGGAGGCTGTGAGGCTGCTCAGGGAGCTTTTCTGAGGGATCGCATTTGTGCTACGAGCCAAGGGTTCATGTGATGCCCCAGGGTTCATCATCCCCGAGCAGGATGGCCCTTGTCGCCCGACGGCTGGGATTCAGCGGCATAATCGTGATGAGCATCAACGGATCTGGGGATCTACAGGGGCTCAATGCGGCGCAGAGGATAGGAGGCATAAGCGTCGCCAGTGGTGTCGAGGTCGCATCAAGGGATCCTAAGAGCCTGAAGGGCAGGATCGCCACCCTCAGGGATTGCTACCCGTTTCTTGCAGTTCATGCGACCAGCGAGTGTGTACTAAGAGAGGCCCTTGAAGATCCCAGGGTTGATCTCGTCGTGAATTCTGGATTCAGGCTCACAGTGCCAGAGGCCAGATCTGCGAAGAGGAACCAGGTGGCTCTCGCCATCGACCTCCAGCCGATGATCAGGCTCAGGGGGGCCTCGAGGTCGAGATGGCTGGATCTGCAGAGGTACAACGTGCGGGTTGCAAGGAAGTTTAATATCAGTATGATGATAACAGCGAGCCCGAGGTCGCATCTGGATCTCAGAGCGCCGAGGGAGATGATAGCCATGGCTCAGATACTTGGGATCAGCAGGCAGGAGGCGCTCGAGGCGCTCCGCCTGCCGGGCAGGGTTCTTGATATGAACCAGCGGAGATGGGCATCTCCCGGGGTGGAGGTTCTGGAGACACACTCGGATGAAGAGCGGGGATCTGAGTGAGAAGCAGACTGCCGGTGATGAGGGACAGGCGACGCTACATAGTCTTCGAGCTCGAGTCGGAGGGTAATCTCGATGCACGGGATATCTCGGTTGAGATTCAGTCATCCTACCTGAGCCTCTTCGGGGATTCAGGATGCGCCAGCCCCAGGCTCATCTCCTTCGACGGGCGCTTTGGCATAGTGAGATGCAGAAATGGATATGTTGAGGAGCTGAGAGCTGCTCTCGCGACCGTTCATACAATTGCTGGATTCAGGGCTGCGATAAGGGTTCGTGGCGTCTCCGGGACGATCAAAACCGCCACAGAAAAGTATATACCGCAATCTAGCATAAAGCCCGAGGAGCATCGGAGAAGAGTAGACCTAAAGGGAATTTCTGGAGTGATTGTGAGCACCCGCGGTCATGAGATTGATGTATCTCCGGATGACCATATAGAGGGGCTGGATACCAGATATCTGGGTCTTACATATTTTGACTTAGAAGGAGGATGTGATTATGCAGATGGCACCTCAGATGGGGTACGACCGGGCGATCACAGTGTTCAGCCCGGACGGCCGGCTCTTTCAGGTTGAGTACGCGAGGGAGGCGGTCAGGCGAGGCACGACAGCAGTTGGCATAAAGGCCACGGATGGTGTCGCGGTTCTTGTTGATAAACGAATAACAAGCAGGCTCATGGAGCCAGAGTCGATAGAGAAGATCTTCCAGATAGACACTCACATAGGTGCCGCCACATCCGGGCTTGTGGCAGATGCCAGGATACTGGTCGACAGGGCGAGGGTTGAGTGCCAGATAAACAGGCTGATCTACGACGAGAGGATAGGCGTTGAGGCCCTCTCGAAGAAGATATGCGACTTCAAGCAGACCTATACTCAGTACGGCGGTGTCAGGCCATTCGGGACAGCCCTGCTAATAATAGGGGCTGAGGATAACAGGGTGAGACTCTTCGAGACAGATCCCAGCGGTGCGCTCCTCGAGTACAAGGCCACAGGGATAGGAGCCGGAAGAGCAGCGGTCATGGAGGTCTTCGAGGCGAAGTACCGTGAGGATATGAACATGAAGGAGGCGATACTTCTCGGGCTTGAGGCCCTGTACAGGGCGTCAGAGGGAAAGCTCGATGCCTCGACGACCGAGATAGGGGTCATAATGCTGGAGGACAAGACGTTCCGCAAGCTTGAGGAGTCTGAGGTCGCTGAGTACATCGAGGTGCTGAAATCCCAGCTCGGAGGAGAGGCCTAGGATGGTAAAGCTCGATGAGGCTGTTCCCGCGAGGCTGAAGAGCCACGGCGCGGTCTTCGAGGTTCTTGTGGATCCAGATGGCGCCCTTGCGATGCGCCGCGGGGAGGATGTCCGAATAGAGGACATCCTGGCGGTCGAGGATGTCTTCGAGAACGCGAGCAGGGGGGACAGAAGCGCTGAGGAGGATCTCCTCAAGGCGTTCGGCACAACAGATCCCCTTGCGATAGCGGAGATAATCATAAAGAAGGGCGAGATCAGCCTCACAGCAGAGCAGCGGCGAAGGGTCATAGAATCCAAGAGACGGCAGGTTATCGAGCTGATCGCGAGGAATGCTATAAACCCGCAGACCAGGACACCACACCCTCCCTCGAGGATCGAGCAGGCGATGGCAGAGGCGAAGGTTCACATCGATCCGACGAAGTCTCTGGAGGAGCTTGTCGCGATAACGATGAAGGCGATACGCCCCATAATACCGATAAGGTTTGAGGAGGTCGAGGTCGCGGTGAAGGTTCCTGCAACCTACGCCGCGAAGGCATACGGCGAGATATCCACCTTTGGCAAGCTCGTGAGGGAGGCATGGCAGAACGACGGCTCCTGGATCGGGGTTATCAGGATCCCTGCGGGAATGCAGACCGAGTTCTATACCCTCGTGAACAGGCTCACAAAGGGCGACGCTGAGACCAAGCTGCTGAAACACTGAGGATCTTGTGATGGACAGGAAAATTGTGATACCCGGGGATCTGCTCTCTGAGGACACAAGGAGAGCGGGCGAAGGCACATACGTGAGAAACGGCAAGGTGTACTCTCTTCTCTACGGGATTGCCAGCTTCAGGGATAAGATAAGCGTGATCCCTCTGGCGGGCAAGTATCTGCCTGCAGTTGGGGATAACGTGATCGGAGTTGTCAAGGACATAACGTTCTCGAACTGGATTCTGGATATCAACTCGCCCTACGATGGGCTGCTTCACATCTCCGAGTTTCCGAAGAAGATCGACGTCGAGGATATGTCGAAGTATCTCCGCATAGGGAGCTCGGTAATGGCCAGGGTTAAGGACGTCGATCCCGCGATGAAGGTTGAGCTTACCCTGAACGACAGAAGGCTTGGTGTCATAAAGACCGGAAGGGTCGTGGAGATAAGCCACACCAGGGTCCCGAGGCTCATAGGAAAGGGCGGGTCGATGATAAGCATGCTCAAGAAGGAGCTTAACTGCAACATATTCGTCGGGCAGAACGGCAGGATATGGGTCAGCGGGAACGAGGAGGATATGGACCTGGCCTTGAAGACCATACTCCTGATCGAGAGGGAGGCCCACACGAACGGCCTCACAGACAGGATTGTTGAGTACATAAAGGATGCGAGAAGGGCCAGAGGATGATTATATGGATGAGAGGGTATTCATAAAAGATGGAATTCGTCTTGACGGCAGACGCTTCGATGAGCTCCGGCCCATAAAGATGGAGGTTGGCGTGCTCAAAAGAGCTGATGGCTCCTGCTACATAGAGATGGGTGATAACAAGGTCATAGCCGCGGTGTACGGACCAAGAGAGGTCCACCCCAGGCACCTCCAGGAGGTCAACAGGGCCATAATAAGGTACAGGTACAACATGGCCTCATTCTCCGTGGAGGAGCGGAGGAGGCCCGGCCCGGACAGGAGGAGCTATGAGCTATCGAAGGTCAGCCGCGAGGCCCTGGAGCCTGTGATACTGACATCGTATTTTCCGAAGTCTGTTATAGACATATTCGTGGAGGTGCTCCAAGCGGATGCCGGAACCAGGACGGCAGGGATAAATGCTGCATCTGTCGCGCTCGCAGATGCGGGTATTCCTATGAGGAGCCTTGTATCATCATGCGCAGCCGGCAAGGTTGATGGCCAGATAGTCCTGGATCCCATGAAGGACGAGGACAACTTCGGCCAGGCGGACATGCCGATCGCAATAACTCCCACCGGCGAGATCACGCTACTTCAGATGGATGGGATAATGACCAGGGATGAGTTCCGCCAGGCGATAGAGCTCGCGAAGAAAGGGTGCCAGGAGATCTACAGGATCCAGAGAAAGGTGCTCATAGACAGATACAGCCAGTTCGAGGACCTTCAGGATGAGGGGAGCAGAAGATGAGCAGCGTGATATCTGAGATAAGAAAGGACTATCTGTACAACCTGCTGCTGCGCGGCGAGCGTGCGGATGGAAGATCCTTCACCCAGTACAGGCCGATAACAATCGAGAGAAACATAATAAAAAAGGCTGAGGGCAGCGCTCTCGTCAAGCTCGGAAAAACCCAGGTCATGGTCGGGATCAAGATACAGCCGGGCGAGCCGTTCCCGGATGCTCCGAACCGTGGTGTGATAGTGACGAACGCGGAGCTTGTGCCTCTGGCATCTCCGATATTCGAGCCTGGGCCTCCGAATGAATACGGAATAGAGCTCGCGCGGGTCGTCGACAGGGGTGTTCGCGAGTCTGGCGCTGTGGACCTGGATGCGCTCTGCATCGTTCCGGGGGAGAAGGTCTGGGTGATATTCATAGACATACACATACTGGACGACTGCGGAAACATCATGGATGCATCCAGTCTAGGTGCCATCGCAGCGCTTCTCGGCACCACCGTTCCGGCGAGCCGGTTCGGTCTCGGTGATGATTTTCCGCTCCCGGTGAGGGACATACCAATCGCCACGACTGCAGTCGAATTCGGAGATGTCGTGCTCTTCGATCCGGACATAGATGAGGAGGCAATAGCAGATGCCAAGCTCACAGTGATAACAAAGGCAGACGGCACGATATGCGGGATGCAGAAGAGCGGCCCTGGGATGCTCTCAGAGGAGCAGGTGTACCGCATTGTTGATATAGCATGTGAGAATGCTAAGGAGATCCGAGAGAAGTTTCTGGAATGATGCGTTATGGTCAAGCAATTCAAGAAGGGAAGAAAGACCAGGTCCGCGGCCAGATTCGGACCCAGGTATGGAAGGAAGGTCAGGAAGCTCATAGCCGATATCGAGGAGAAGAGCAGGGCAAAGTATGACTGCCCTAGGTGCAACAGGACCAGGGTCAGGAGAATCGGCACAGCGATATGGCAGTGCTCAAAGTGCGGCTATGAGTTCGCAGGAGGCGCATACCTTCCGGCGACATCTGCTGGGAGATCTGTTGTGAGATCCATGATCAAGAGGTCGATGGAGACTGAGTAGATGGCCTACAAGTGTGCCAGGTGCAAGAGGACTGTGGAAGTTGATTATGAGTACGCTGGCGTGAGATGTCCATACTGTGGACACAGAATACTTATGAAGGAGCGGCCCACCACAGTAAAGCGGATGAAGGCGATCTGATTGTATGAGGGGCCGTGCGGAGATAGTCTTTGAGCTGCAGGATCCTGAGATTGTGCTCAGTGCACTGGAACCGGAGCTTGATGACGACCTACATCGTGGTAAGGTGGAGATCCGCGCCAGAGATAATGGAATGGAGTTGATCGTCGAGGGTGAGGACGTGGTATCCCTGAGAGCGGCCCTGAACACCTGGCTGCGGCTTGTCAGGATATGTGTGGAGATGGTTGAGATATGAGCGGAGAGTTACCCCCTCAGGTGCAGAGTCAGCTTGCTCAGCTGCAGCAGCTGCAGCAGCAGGCTCAGGCACTGGTTGCGCAGAAGAGCCAGATAGAGCTCCTCAAGAAGGAGGCTGAGGCTGCAATCAAGGAACTGGACAAGTCTCCAGATGATGTTGTTGTCTACAAGAATGTCGGAGAGCTCATGCTAAGGTCCGACAAGGCGACGCTGATGACCGAGCTGAAGGAGAGGGTGGATCTCCTCGATCTCCGCCTGAAGACTGTCGCCAAGCAGGAGGAGAGGATACAGGCAAGGTTCAACCAGCTTCAGGACCAGCTGAGGCAGTCGCTTGGCCAGATGCCGCCGAGGGGTGGCTGAAACCGAATGGACCCGTGGCTTAGCCAGGATATAGCACCGGGCTTCTAACCCGGGGGTCGCGGGTTCGAGTCCCGCCGGGTCCGTCATATTCACGGTGATGCTATGTGTGAGCTGTCGGTATACATGGTTGCCGGTGGCAAAAAGGAGCTCGTAATGGAGAGCGTGGTCAGGATCGTCGTCATGGATGGCAGGATCCTCTTCGAGGGCATACTTGGCGGATCGAGGGAGGTCGATGGGAAGCTCAAGGAGATCAACATACTATCGCAGGAGGTCCTCATAGAGGCCTGAAAACGTATATGCGGCAGCTTTTTGACATGATGTTTCTGCTCTTCATTTTCTCGTGAGGTTGTCTCAAAAACTGTATGAGCAATCGATGGGTTCTCACACAGCGCTGCTCAACTTCAGGGTCCCGCTGAAGGCGGCTGGCTGTTTTGATACATGTCCTGAGTCACACCGCATGTGGTGACCTCCTCTTCGGCCTGAAGGCCGGGGTTTGCGCCCAGCTACTTTCTATCAGAAAACTGTGATTTCTCGTTGCCCTGACGTTGCCCTGAAGTTCTGCATCCGGATGGTAATTTCTTTATAAAAGCTCGGATCAGACTCCGTTCATGATCGAGCTCAGGAGCGATCCTTATGTTCTCAAGCCGAGGCTGGCTCCCCCGACGGAGAGCGATTTCAGGGTGCATCTGAACATCGGGTGGTGCAGGGGTGTTCTCTTCAATGTCGTAGCTCTCAAGAACTCCGTGGCGATAGTGGAGTACGATGCCATCCTCTGGTCAGAGGACTCGGTTATGTTCGTGGAGTACAAGGACTCTGTGGCAGCATACAAGGGCCTCTCAGCAAGAAGAATACAGCAGATGGACAGCCTGGCAAGGAACATTGCGAGGGGTCTGGGGTACAGGAGATACTGCTTCGTCATCGTCGTGAAGGATCTGCAGGAGATCACATCTAGAGGAGGCGTTGATGTCATTCCGCTGTACATGCTGGGAAGCTACGAGCCTGCATTTGCATCTACCTACAGCGAGCTCGATTATTTGGATAAACTCATGGCAAAGTACACCCGTGAGGAGAAGCCAGAGTTCGTGAAGGATCTCGAGAAGCTGAAAAAGATGATAGAGACCGGTCTGGCTTGAATCATTTCTGAAAGCCTCAGAGGGGAGCATGGGAGACCGGACCTTACCGGCTAAGAGGAAATCACCATGAGAGGATACGCCACAGCATATGGCGCAGCAACTGTGCTGAACGCCATCGCGAACTGGAAGGGCTCAGCGTTCGGAATATCGCTCAGAACATCCGCAGAGGTGGTGCTCAACGATTCTGAGGGTGTGACGGGCGATGCATCAGGCGTTGACACAACACTCATCGTCAGATGTGTTGAGCGCGTGCTGCGCCACTTTGGCCACGATTGCGGGGGCGTTGTGAGGACGAGGAGCGAGATACCGGTTGCGAGCGGCCTGAAGTCGAGCAGCGCTGCTGCGAACGCTGCGGTGCTCGCCACGGTGGATGCGCTGGGGGAGAAGATCGATAGAGTAGAGGCGGTGCGCATTGGTGTCGAGGCAGCTCTCGATGCAGGCGTCACGGTGACCGGCGCGTTCGATGACGCCTGCGCCTCCATGCTTGGGGGTGTTGTGGTGACAGACAACATGAAGAGAGATCTCTTAAAAAGAGATGTGCTGTACTCAGAGGTGATGCTCCTCATTCCAGATGAGCGGTTCTTCTCCCGGGATGTCGATGTGGAGCGGTGCAGGCTCTTCTCCGGAGTTGCCGATGTAGTGTTTGATATGGCTATGAAGGGGGATTACGCAGGAGCCATGACGCTGAACGGGCTTCTCTACTGCACAGCGCTTCGCAGATCTCCGGAGCCGATAGTCCTCGCGCTCAGAGCGGGCGCTGCTGGAGCGACGCTCTCCGGCACCGGACCCGCATACGCTGCACTTGTCGATGATCACTCAGGGGATGATGTTGCTGATGCATGGTCATCGCTCGGCGGAAGGATCATAAGGACGGCGGTTGAGAACAGAAGCGCCAGGATGGGGCAGGCAGATCTCTTTCAGGAGGGGATATGATGGGCTTGGTTGAGCATAGGATGGAGGTTCAGAAGGTCGACGAGGAGATCCTGAGGCTGATACAGAAGCGTATGGCTCTCGCAGAGGAGATATACAGGGATAAGGCTGCGCTTGGCCTCTCGATATCCGATCCGGAACAGGAGGCGCTGGTGCTCAGCAGAGCTGTGGATATGGCCACAGAGCTCGGTCTCGATCCGGGGAGCATAAAAAGCATATTCAGAATACTCATCGATATGAGCCTGCAGAGGCAGCACGGCCTGCGGGGCGAGGACAACCTGCCCTGAATGAATTTCGCATCAAAAGTGCATAGGCAATCGATGATGCCTCTTCCAGCGACCCATCATGGGTGAATGGCTTTTTGATACAGGCTCATATACCTGCTGGGGTGCACAGGCAGCGGAAACTGCGGACTTCAGAGTTAGTCGATGAATGGATACGGGCGGATATTAAAAATGCTGAGGGCAGGGGATACCTCTTCATGAGGCCCTCTCAAACCTCCTGACCAGCTCTTCCTTGATCCTCTTAATGGCCTCGACAGCTGGACCGCCCACATCTATGGGGGCCTTTCCTGTAAGATCCGCCTCTATCAGATTTCTGTCAAATGGTATCGTTCCGAGAACAGGTATCCCCATCTCCTCGAGCTTCTCCTTTACTATGCCCGGATCGTCGGTTTTGTTGATCACGGCCAGGAGGTTTGTTACTCCTATGTTCTCCCCAAGTCTTTTAATCCTCTCCACGGTCTCTATGGATCGCAGGCCAGGCTCGACTACCACTATCATCGCATCGACACCCCTAGCTGTGCCCCTGCCGAGATGCTCTATGCCTGCCTCCATATCGAGTATCACGACATCTTTCTCCCTGGAGATGACATGCCTGAGAAGCGCCTTCAGGAACGCGCTTGCAGGGCACATGCATCCGCTCCCGCCCGTCTCCAGGGTGCCCATGACAGCGAACCTCACACCATCTGGACCTACGCATCCGCATCTCTCTATCACATCATCCACCTTTGGATTCAGACGGTACATGCCCATCGGCATGCTCGCCCTCTCCTCGATGAGCTCTTTGTATTCAGTGATGGGTTTCGGATTCTCTTCTATTCCAAGAGCCGATCCGAGGTTCATATCAGGGTCTGCATCTATCGCAAGAACCCTGTAGCCATCACGTGCGAACAGACGCGCAAGCGTTCCGGCGAGAGTTGTCTTGCCAACACCGCCCTTTCCTGAGACTGCGAGCTTTATTGCGACGACCCCCAGAGTCTGAATTTATATCCACGTAAAGGATAAAGGTATATATTGTTTGCACCGGGGGGAGCGAGCTGGTCGAGAAGATAATAAAGAGGGATGGGCGAACAGTCGATTTCGACCCCTCAAGGATATCCAGAGCGATATCCAAGGCATTCGATGCGCTGGGCATCGTGGATGAGCGAACACCTGTGGAGCTCGCCGGAAGGGTTGTGGAGGTGGTGGACGAGCGCTTCAGGGACAAAATACCGTCTGTGGAGGATGTCCAGGACATCGTTGAGGAGGTTTTGATAGATGCCGGCTACGCCCAGGTCGCCAAGGCGTACATACTCTACAGGCAGAGGAGATCCGAGATAAGGGAGGCGAAGCACTACCTGGGAGTTGCAGACGATCTCAAGCTGAGCGTCAACGCGGTTGAGGTTCTGAAGAAGAGGTACCTGCGAAGGGATGAGTTTGGGAATGTCATCGAGACCCCCGGGGAGATGTTCGAGCGCGTTGCATCCGCTGTATCCGCTGTGGAGAAGCGCTACGGTGGAGATGTTGATGATGCCAGGAAGAAGTTCCTCTCGATGATGAGATCTCTAAGCTTTCTCCCCAACTCCCCGACGCTGATGAACGCCGGCCTCCCACTCGGCCAGCTCTCAGCATGCTTTGTGGTTCCTGTGGAGGACTCGATCGCGGGTATATTCGACGCTCTGAAGTACATGGCGATCATACACCAGAGCGGTGGGGGGACCGGCTTCAGCTTCTCCCGGCTCCGCCCGAAGGGGGATGTCGTGAGGAGCACGGGCGGAGTCGCAAGCGGCCCTGTATCATTCATGCGCATATTTGACGCTGCGACAGAGGTCATAAAACAGGGCGGGAGGAGAAGGGGCGCGAACATGGGCGTTTTGAGGGTGGATCATCCGGATATAACAGAGTTCATCGCATGCAAGGATCGCGGCGGCATGGAGAACTTCAACATCTCTGTTGCGATCACAGATGAGTTCATGCGCCAGTGCGAGCGAGATGGATCTGTGGAGCTGATAAACCCCAGAACCGGTGGGGCGACCGGTGAGATGAACGCCAGGGATCTGATGGTAATGATGGCGACATACGCATGGCGCCGCGGGGATCCGGGGGTGATATTCATCGACAGGATAAACTCGCTGCATCCTGTTCCGGGAGTTATAGAGGCGACGAATCCATGTGGAGAGCAGCCGCTCCTGCCTTTCGAGTCGTGCAACCTGGGTTCTGTGAACCTTAGCAGGATGGTTGACAAGGGCGAGATCTCCTGGGAGATTCTTGAGGAGACGGTCCGGCTTGGGGTCAGGTTTCTCGATGATGTCATAGATGCGAACAGGTTCCCGCTGAAGCAGATAGAGGATGCGACCCTGCGCACGAGAAAGATCGGTCTGGGGGTCATGGGGTTTGCCGAGATGCTGATTCAGCTAGGTGTATCGTATGCATCCCAGGATGCCCTCAGGATCGCGGAGGAGCTGATGGCGTTTATCACAAAAACAGCACGCGAGGAGTCATGCGCCCTTGGACAGGAGCGTGGATCGTTCCCGCTATTCGAGGAGTCTTCTTTGAAGAAATGGGATGCGATGAGGAACGCGACCGTAACCACGATCGCCCCCACAGGCACAATAAGCATAATCGCCGGCACATCCTCTGGCATAGAGCCGCTCTTCGCAGTGTCTTTTGTCAGGCATGTCCTGGAGGGAGCGAGGCTCATAGAGAGCTCGCCGCTCTTCGAGAGAATGGCAACCGAGAGGGGCATAATGACTCCAGCACTTAGAGCAGAGGTCGCGCGCAGGGGCTCGATACAGGAGATTCCGGGGATTCCGGAGGATCTGAAGGAGCTGTTCCTCACAGCCCTGGACATAAGCCCGGAGCAGCACGTCAGGATCCAGGCTGCCTTCCAGAAGCATACAGACAATGCGGTCTCGAAGACTGTTAACCTCCCGGAGAAAGCGTCTGTGAGCGACGTCATCAGGGTGTACAGGCTGGCGTACGATCTGGGCTGCAAGGGGATCACAGTTTACAGATACGGCTCCAGGGAGCAGGTCCTCTACCTCGGAGAGCCCGACGCTCTCGCGAACGGCTGCAGGTTCTGCGGTGGATAATCGGCTGCAAATACAGGTGACCTCTCGCCGGACTGAAGACAGGAGCGTCCTCCTAAAACCCCGGCTTTTTGATATAAATCTGCTTTGATATAAGCATGCTGTGACATGTGCAGCTCATCAAACAGGAGGTTAACAGGAATCCTAAGGAATTTACGCCCTGGATACCCATCATAAAAGGGCGCTGTATTTTCATACCCCGAGATGCTTCATGAGGTTGTCGATGCTCATGGTGTTTATCACATCATGTGGCTCCAGCCATCCCCGGCGCGCAACCGTGACACCGCAGCGCATGAAGCCGAGCTGCTCAGGCGAATGCGCGTCTGTGCTGATCGCCATCTTCACCCCGATCTCCTTCGCGCGCCTCGCCCACTCATCACTGAGATCCAGCCTCTCCGGGTAGGCATTTATCTCCATGATCGTGCCGGTTCTCGCAGCCGTCTCCAGGATGAGATCCATATCTACCTGGTACGGCTCCCTTCTCCCCAGGATACGCCCTGTGGGATGCGCGATTATGTCGACATGCTCGTTCTCCATCGCGGCCACCAGCCTGCTGTTGATCTCTCGCTCCTTCTGGCTCTGCGCCATGTGGATCGCAGCCACCACCACATCGCACATCTCCAGGATCTCATCCGCGTAGTCCAGGCTCCCGTCAGCCCTTATGTCAACCTCAGTGCCGGCGAGTATCCTGAATCCCTCGAGCCTCTCGTTCATCCTGGATATCGTCTCTATCTTCTCCAGTATCCTCTTATCGGAGAGACCACCAGCTATCCCGACGCTCGGAGAGTGGTCTGTGATCGCTATGTACTCGTATCCCAGCGATCTTGCTTGAGAGACCATATCCTCGATGGATCCGATGCCATCAGACCATGTGCTGTGGACATGGAGATCTCCTTTGATGCTGGATAGATCCACAAGATGTGGAAGTCGATTGGCAAGAGCTGCCTCTATCTCCCCGCGATCCTCCCTCAGCTCAGGAGGGATGTACTGCATGCCCAGAGCTCTGTACACATCTTCCTCGCGATCGAAGAAGAGCTCCTCGCCGGTATCCAGCCTCTTGAGGGAGTACTCGGAGAGAGAGTAACCGCGCTGGAGCGCTATGCTGCGCAGCTTCACGTTGTGCTCCTTGGAGCCTGTGAAGTACTGGAGCAGTGTTCCGTAGGATCTGGGCTCGACGATCCTCAGATCGACCTGAACTGTGCCTTCAACGATGATGCTGGCCTTTGTCGGCCCCTGGCCGAGGATCTCATCGACCATCGGCATGCGAACGAACGCAGCTATGGCGTCTGACGGCCTTGATGACGTCGCCAGGATGTCTATATCCCCAACGGTCTCCTTTCCCCTGCGGAAGCTCCCAGCGACGGTGATGTTGCTCAGCCCCTCGATGCCTCCCAGGTGCCGCATGATTCTCTCCACGATGCGCGCAGCCGCGCTGAGCGGTATTCGTGTGGATCTCCTCCTGTACCGCTCTATAGCCTTGAGTATGTTCGTCTCCTTCGTCGGTCCCATGCCTGGAAGCCTTCTGATTCTGTGCTGCCTTGCAGCAGCCTCGAGCTCATCGATTGTTGACACACCAAGCTTCTCATGCAGGAGCGCAACGGTCTTGGGACCAACACCCTGAAGCTGCAGCAGCTCCTTCATGCCCTGCGGTGTTGAGGAGACAAGCTCATCATGCGCTTTTATGTGACCTGTTGTGAGGTACTCTGAGATCTTCTCAGCTATCGCCTTCCCGATCCCAGGTATTTTGTCAAGCTCTCCGCGCCTCCAGACCTCCTCGATGTCCTCCTTGAGAGATTCGATGGCTCTCGCAGCTTTGCTGTACGCTATCACCTTGAAGCGGTTCTCTCCCTTCAGCTCAAGCAGCTCCCCCATCTCATAGAGTATGGCTGCGATCTCCTTGTTTCTCACATGATCAAATCATACAAGCTGGTATAACAAACTTGGCAAGGCAGGAGGCTGCATTTGAGTCCTTGCTGAGAATGATCCGCCGGAGCGTCAGACCCAGAAAATCCATTACGTTCTCTGATCCCAAACGCAGTGCTCTTCGATCGCTTCAAAGCGTATGGAATGTCGGGATCACAACCAAAAACAGCTCATCTCAGCTTGTCCAGTGCTGAGCATGATGGGTATCCGCCCTGCGACTGTACTGGTGTTATCATCACGTTTGACGTCGCGATGGCACTTCCGCCCCTGCCCATGTTGATCGCTATGACGGTGATCTTGTCCAGAGAGATGTCCATGTAGTTTATCCTGGGCGCGCTCTCCGCGATCTCCCCGCCGTATGAGAGATCCCTCTCCATATTCGAGTTCAGAGCAACAAGATCTCCTGTGCCTGAAGGCACGAGCTTGGCGAAGGACGCACTCGGAATCTCAGGAACATCAGCCTGCATGAGGCTCAAATTGCTGGATTTCCGGAGAAAATCCTGATGGAACGCCTTCACGTCCTCTATCGAGAGACTCTGCAGGCTCTCCTGTGCTGATGCGTTTGCAAGAAAAATCAGTGCAACACCCGTCAGCAGAATAAGAACGCTGACGGGCGGTTGCATATTGTTCATGACCTCCTGCTACTCCCCTGCTCACTTCTGCTGTGTGGTTATTGTGACTGTGTTTGTAGCTCTGCTGCCGGCACCAGCGCCGAGGGCAACCTGCTGCGGGAGTCCGATCCTCTCGAGGTTGATCGTCGGTGCAGCGTTGTCAACAGCACAGCATGCGTTTGCATCCTGGTTCTTCGTCACCGTCTTTGTGTTTGCCGCAACTGCACCGAACGCCGCAACTGCTACATCTGGGCCTGCTGCGGAGTAGATGTCATCGTAGTTGTAATTCTGTCCTGGAATTACCGGGAACGCAAAGCCTGCGCCGCCGGCGGAGTAAACTCCATTGGCAGCTATGAACGCTGTCTGGGATGTACCCATCCCAGCCATCGGGGCAAAGTCCTGGGCCATGGCAGTGGTCAACAGCGCCAGTGTCACAGCCAGCAATATCGCTCCTTTCATGTTTTTTCACCACCCATACATCCTTTAGATGTAAGAGTAAATCTACTTGGAATTATTTATATTTTTTGGTAACTTTCTTAAGTTCATGTTATATATTATAAAAAGGATATCAAACGAATCTAACCACACGCAGGCAATTAAATCTGATCAATATAAGTGCATCGGTCATCTGATAGGACTGAACACAGCAAAAATTGACCATGCTGTAACATGATCAATCATATACTATTATAATATAATATTCATAACTGAACAGCAAAGCTAATTCTGTTTGTTGAAGGAAAGTATCTGCGCAGCTAAAAGGCGCAAACCTGTGGAGGTAATGCTGTCAGTTACCCTTCAGTGCTACCCATCCATGTTCCATTCTGTGCTCTTAGGGTATAAACTTTCCGAAAATGATGCTTGAGGCCATAATAGCACAGAAAATCCGTATCACGTGCTGAATAAAGCCGCCGATGGGATTCGAACCCATGAACTGCTGATATACCGGAGCCAGAGGCTCATACGAATCAGCCGCTCTAACCGGGCTAAGCCACGGCGGCACAGGATGGTGTTGAGGAAGATTCCGATTTAAGAGTTGCGATCGACGGAGGGGACTTTGGCCGGCCATTCGAGCCATCGACCAGCTGGCCTGGGAATCTCCATGAACAACACAGCAGGCAGAGAGCACTGCGGATTCCTGGAAGGTGCCATCCATTAGTGGGGTTAAGCATGCGGACTCAGGCCTTCCCCTCAGCTCCAGCCCCGACCCTGTCCAGGATCGCCTTGAACTCTGCCCACAGCTCTATGGGTATTCGCACGCCGTTCTTAGACCATCCAGTGTATCTCTCGGAGGTCAGGTACTCCCTGATATCCACTCCCACAGACCCCCTGAACTCCGTCTTCCTGATCACGACCTCCGTGCTATCGTTCTTTCTGATCCTCCCGATCTCCTCCTCCACCTAATTCACCTCAGACCAAGATCTCCGCTCGTGCTAAATACTTTGTGCGTGTACAGAATGAGAAACCTGCGAGATGTGAGCATGGACAGAGCACTCTTCGAGATGGAGTACATAAAGTGGATACGGTCTGTTGCAGGAAAGGTCGGCGGCAGGATGGCACGCCTGTCAAAGCCTGAGCGGGATCGTCTGCTGGGCGAGTATAGCAGGCTCGAGGACCCGCTGGAGGTGTTTCGCGAGCTCTCCACCATCGATCGTATGAAGAGACTGCAGCGTGAGGATATGGACAAGCACATATTTTTAGAGACAGACACGATAAATTTCTTTCCCTCGCTTGGTGAAAGGAGCAATGCGCTCGACTTTTCGATCTCGATGAGCAGGCGGATGTACTACAGGGGTCTTTGGTTCTCGATGATCTCTCTGAACAAAAGCTATGCTGAGAGGGCAACGGAGAAGATGCTTTTATTCACACTTGAGCACGAGCTAGAGGTGGCCAGGATATTCGAGGATATAACAAGAGATCTGGGTTCAGAGATCAGGACCTACGATTCAGAGCGCATTGGAAGGCTGAACATCACCCCAGATGATCTGAGAGAGGACGAAAGGCTCTTTCTGGAGCTGATCGAGACGCAGCCTCTGCTGCCCAGACCGTACCTGGAGATGGCCCTTCTGCTGTATCTTGAGGAGAACTTCTCGATCCTGAGACGCTTCGGGACCCCAAGCACCACTGCGGATGAGGAGGCGTTCGGTGCAGGCCTCTATGAGGAGTTCGTCGGATGGAAGGGGTTCACGCAGAACAGCTACAGGATATTCGTCTCCGAGATAAGGAGCAAGATTAGAGACGCATACGCAGGCTACGCCTGAGAGCTGTTCGTGAAGTATTTATATAGTGTATGCTGTAGGGAGCATCATCGATACTCGAGGAGATCCAAAATTGCCAAAACCGGAAGTTAACATAGGCATGGTCGGCCATGTGGACCATGGGAAGACCACACTGGTAAAGGCACTGTCCGGCGTATGGACCGATCAGCACAGCGAGGAAATAAAGAGAGGCATATCGATACGGCTTGGCTATGCAGATGCTACCTTCAGGAGGTGCCCGAACTGCCCAGCGCCAGACTGCTACACAGTGGACGAGGTATGCAAGCACTGCGGATCCCCGACCAACGTTCTAAGAACAGTCTCCTTCGTGGACTCCCCAGGGCACGAAACTCTCATGGCCACGATGCTCTGTGGGGCTGCGATAATGGACGGGGCAGTACTGGTTATAGCGGCCAATGAGCCATGCCCCCAGCCCCAGACGAAGGAGCATCTCATGGCCCTGAACATAACAGGGATAGACAAGATAGTCATCGTGCAGAACAAGATAGACCTCGTCTCAAAGGAGGAGGTGCTGGAGCACTACAGGCAGATAAAGGCCTTTGTCAAGGGCACGGTTGCTGAGAACGCTCCTGTGGTGCCGATATCGGCTCAGCAGAACATAAACATAGACATGGTGATCCAGGCGATAGAGGAGGTCATCCCCACGCCATCCAGGGACACCAAGAAGCCGCCGTTGCTTAAGATCGCGAGATCGTTCGATGTCAATCGCCCCGGAGCATCGGTCGAGAACCTGGTTGGCGGAGTCGTCGGTGGCTCCCTGAGCCAGGGCGTCCTTAGGAAGGGCGACAAGCTTGAGATCGTCCCCGGCAGGCTGGTCGAGGCGGAGGGCAAGAAGCAGTGGGTTCCGATACAGACCAAGGTAACGAACCTGAGAGCAGGCGGTGAGGACGTCGCAGAGGTCACCCCAGGAGGTCTGATCGGCGTCGGGACAAACCTTGACCCTGCGATAACGAAGAGCGATAACCTGGTTGGACAGGTCGCGGGGGCTCCTGGGAAGCTTCCTCCCGTTTGGCACAGCTTCGTCATGGACATGAAGCTCCTGGACAGGGTGGTTGGGTCCATGGAGGAGGCAGCTGTCGAGCCGATACACACAAGCGAGCCACTTATGCTCAACGTGGGCACAGCGACGACCGTCGGAGTTGTTACGAGCGCGAGGGAGAGCGGCCAGGTCCAGGTACAGCTCAAGAGGCCGGTGTGCGCAGAGGTGGGGGACAGGGTTGCGGTCAGCAGGCGCATCGGGGCCAGATGGCGTCTGATCGGCGTCGGAACCATAGTCTCCTAGAGGTAGAGGGTGTTTGAAGGTCCTCCTGGATACAAACGCTCTGATGATGCCCGAGCAGTTCGGTGTTGATATATTCTCCGAGCTCGAGAGGCTGGGGTACTTCGAGTACCTGGTTCCCACAGCTGTGATCAAGGAGCTCAAGGCGATCGCGAAGCTTGCAGACAAAGGAAGAGACAAGCGCGCTGCAAGCGTGGCGCTCGGTCTCCTCTCCAGATGCAGAATCCTGGATGCTGATGGAGATGCGGATGATGTCCTGGAGAGGCTCGCATCAGAGACCGGAGCCGCAGTGCTCACGGGAGATAAGGATCTCAGGAAAAGGTTATCTAAGAGAGGCATCACGGTTATCTACCTGCGCCAGAGCCAGTACCTCGAGATCGATGCGCAGGGGAGGTTCTGATGTACAGAAGGATGAAGCTTGAGGGTGTAGTGAGGATACCCCCTGAGGATATGGGCAACCCCTTGAATGACGCGGTGGAGATGGCCCTACGGACCAAGTACGAGGCGAGGGTCGACAGGACGCTGGGCGCCATCGTGGCAATCCTCGGCGTTGACAGCATAGGAGAGGGTCGCATAATAGCTGGCGACGGCGCTGTGTATTATGATGTTGTGTTCGATGCTATTGTTTTCAAGCCAGAGATGCAGGAGGTCGTGGAGGGGGAGGTCGTCGAGATAGTCAAGTTCGGCGCGTTCGTGAGCATAGGGCCGTTCGATGGTCTGCTCCACGTGAGCCAGATCACGGACGAGTACATGGCCTACGATGAGAAGAACGCCAGGCTTGTGAGCAAGGACACAAACAAGTTCCTGGCCGAGGGCGACAGGGTCCGCGCGAGGATAATCGCTGTGAGCCTGAACGAGAAGGATCCCAGGGGGAGCAAGATCGGGCTCACGATGCGCCAGATAGGCCTGGGAAAGATCGAGTGGCTCGAGGCACTGCGGCGTGGCGAGGCACAGGAGGCAAAGGAGCCTGTGAAGAAGAGCGAGAGCGCTGAGCAGAAGGCGGAGGCTGAATGACCGAGCAGGCATGTCGTGAGTGTCACAGGATCGTGGAGGGGCTGGTCTGCCCGATCTGCGGATCGTCCTCGCTGAGCAAGGACTGGGCAGGATACGTCGTGGTCATAGATCCGAAGGGCTCGGAGGTTGCCGCAAAGCTGGGCATAACGCTGCCCGGAAGATACGCTCTGAAGGTGCGATAGCTTGAGAGTTCTTGTACTTCCCGCGGAGATGCGCGAGGAGCTGAAGGAGCCTCTTGGAATCCTCTACCGGTGCCAGGGGGTCGAGTGCGTCGAGAGGATGGCAGAGCATCTTAGAGGCGCGAAGAGGCTGATCGCGGTTGGGGATATAACCACGTTCTACATCCTCAAGGCGTCCTTCACGCCTGACCTGATGATAGTCGATCACAAGACCAAGAGGTCCCCTGTCGAGGACAGCATCAAGCGGAGGCATCTCGAGGGAAGCTACAGGGTTGTGACGGTCGAGAATCCGCCTGGTACCATCACAGATGATCTTCTGGAGGCAGTGCGGGAATCGCTGAATGGATGCACGCCCACCGAGATCATAGTCGATGGCGAGGAGGACCTGGCGGCCCTGCCCGCGATACTCTACGCACCACTCGGATCTGCTGTCGTTTACGGCCAGCCGTCTGTGGGAAGTGTTCTTGTCATGGTCACACCTGAGAAGAAGAGTGAGATTAAGGGCATTCTTGAAAGAATGATCGTTAAAGAAAAGGTTTAAGAGATGTGGAGGAAGGTGATCCGATTATGGATATAGAGATCTTGAGCGAGCGCGAGAATCCGCTGCTGAAGAGACGGGAGATCGTGCTTAAGGTTATACACAGTGAGGGTTCGACGCCAACAAGGAAGAGCGTCCTGGAGAGGCTTGCAGCCATAAAGGACTCGAGGCCGGGACTGGTTGTCATAAGAAAGATGAACAGCCTGTTCGGAAAGAGGGAGAGCATAGCCCATGCGAGGATCTACGAGACCGAGGAGCGTATGAGGCAGGTGGAGAATCCGCATATAGTGAAGAGAAACGTCTTCTCAGAGCAGAAGGAGGCCAGCTAGATGGCTGTGCACAGATACTACCAGCTCAGCGGGGAGACCATAAAGGCACGAAAGCCCATCTGTCCGAGGTGCGGTAATGGCGTCTTTCTCGCGGAGCACAAGGACAGGATGAGCTGTGGCAGATGCGGCTACACCGAGTTCAAGAAGTGATTATGCTCTGATCTGTTTGTAGATCATCCGCCAGGAACACATGAATGGCTCTATCTGGACTCAGCGGACAAGAGCAGAGGATGCTTGTCGTCGTCACATGTGAGATCGTGTTTGAGTTGAATTCTGGGCTTCTTCTCGACTCAGATGTGACGAGCTCAGGAGACAGTCCGCATGAGTTCTCAGATCGAGACCATCGCCCTCTCGCTCGTGAAATCCGCTGGATCCATCGGGCTGCTTGACCAGGCCTCATCGATCCTGTCGAGCACCTCATCTCCTGAGCTGAGGGTGAGATCTGTCAGATGAATGCGTGAGCGCTCTCCGAGCATGACGAACTTTGTCGGGTTGAACCTGAGAGCGACGGTGCTGTTTCCCTTTCTCAGTGATGTGGTGTTCGCGACCTCACCTATCACATCGCCATCGTCGTTCCTGAGCCTGGCTGTGATCGTGTAGGTTCCGGGGACGTTGACCGTCACCCCGACACCGATAATGATGCTGCTTATCCTCCCCGCAGCACGCTCGCTCATATCTGCAAAGCTCATGCTGAAGTATGCCTTAGGTGGCTGGAAGTCAGACGGATTTCTCTCGATGATCGTCGTCTGGTTGTACTCCTCCAAAACATCGCCATCCTCGCCGTAGAGGATGATATCTCTGAGGTGGAGAGGGCCACAGCCACCGCTCTTCCATATATCTCTGCCGCTGGCCCTGAGCTCGATGCTGCCGGTGCCGCGGACCGACGCAGATCCGCTCATCCATTTTATCATCCTGCCAGAGCAGTCGAAGAGCCCGCCCTCAGCTCTGTAAACGCCCGGAACAGAAGCGTTCAACGCGATCTTTATAGAGAGAGTATCTATAAATCCATTGTTATCATCATCTTCAAAGCTGATGCCGTCCACACCCACCACAGAGGCGCCTGCGACCGTGACCACGACAGGTATCTCGAGTGAGCTGTTATCCCCTCGAATTTCTAGGTATCCGCGGACCTCTTTTCCTGGTGCATCCGAAGGCACTCTGAGCGTGAGGTTTACGTTTGCGGCAGTACCAGGCTGAATTTCGTCAGGGCCCAGGACATCGAGCCATCCCCATGGCTCCCTGGTGTGCAGCGTTGTTACAAGCTCGAAGTTCTGTTTATCGGAGAATACATCATAGCCTATGACTACTACAGTCCAGCTTCCAGGAGGGGGATCGTAGACCTGGATCTCCTCGGTGCTCTCATAGCCCTCTGATCGCGCCGCAAGCCTCCCGTTCGGCGCATAAAGCCTGAGATCGAGATCGCTCTCCGGATTATCCCAGAGCAGTCTGAGAGAGAGCCGCCTCACATCCTCAGGGACATCGAACTTTGCGGTCCAGGAGAGCCTCTCGCTCACGTAACCTTCTATGCTGAACGATGTGCTGTTCTCCACGATGCCGCTGTAGCTGATATTTTTGAGCGGAAGACCCTCGTTCTGGAGCAGTATCGTAGCATATGCCTCTCCGCCGGGCACCACAGTGCCAGCATTCCATGCACCCGGCTCGCTCCTCACAAAAGACCTCTCGACCCTGAGCAGGTATCTCTCAGGGGAGCTTGCATTCCTCTGATGCACCGCCAGGATCCATCTGCCTGAGGCAGGGTTGCTGAGAACAGACTCCTCCATGCCATTCAGAGAATTCTCATGATAGTACTCGCTCGTTGGCGCGAGGAGGAACAGATCCATGTCTGAGCTGCCTGACCAGCTCAGCCTGCTCCTGATCTGCTGCGTCCCGAGCGGCACATCAAGATAGTAGTATCGCCAGGATCCGGGCGAGATCTCATCAGCCACGGATGCACTTCCCATCACCATGATCAGGGGCGCTGCGATCTCAACGCGCACTGGCACCGAGATTATGGGTTTGCCCTTCTCGCAGATCTCCACCGAACCGGTGTAAACCCCGGCTGCGGTCCCGTTAGGCACCTTTATGCTAGCTCCAAAGACGGCATGGCTGTTTTCCGCCAGAGATTCCGGCAGATCCATGACTGTTATCCACCCCTTGACATCCCCTGTCACAGAAACGCTCAGGTTCTCGCGCGCTCTATCTGTGAAGAACACAAACCTTGTGGTCCAGTCCTCGTCGCCCGGCGCGAGCGCATATATCTTCTTCTGCGGCCTGTCAGCGCCCGAGTCGAGACCCGCAGAGACCGCCTTCCCACCGCTCATGAACGCCCATCTACCGACAATCCAGCGGTCCGGCATCACACCGCACAGATCATCGCTCAGGAGTCTGTATGAGTTATAGGCGTTCACAAGCCCAGCTCCCTGGTAGTAGGGCTCGTACTCCTCTCCGAGCGTGTTGTTCAGACGGACCGCGCCCCTCAACAGAGCAGCCTTCACGCCGGCAGGGCTCAGCGACGGATTCTTTTGGAGAAGAAGTGCAGCAACTCCTGCAACTGCTGGCGTTGAAAGCGAGGTTCCCGATGATCTTGCATAGTATGTATCCACATACTTGAGATCCTTCAGCCCCAGAGGAGCTGATGCTATGACGTTGACCCCCGGGGCGACGATATCCGGCTTAGTTCTGCCATCCCTGGTGGGCCCGGATCCGCTGAAGTCTGCTATATGACCCCTGCAATCTGTGGCTCCCACAGTTATGACCTTCACGCCATCTCCTGGGGAGTCGATGCATCCGCTTAGGGCGAGCAGCAGAACAAAGAACGCCATTAATTTAACCGTTGTTTCCGGCTGCAACACAGACCACCGCTCCGGCATCCATCGCTTTGTCCGCTGCCATCGTGACTGGAGGATTAGTCTCGCCCAGGTTAAGCCCCGCCAGGCTCAGGCTCAGAACCCTTGCGCCGTTATCCAGAGACCACTCGATCCCTGCGATTATATCGGAGACCTTTCCGTTGCCATCGCTCCCTATGACCCTGACGTTCAGAAGAAGCGCTCCGGGTGCTATCCCCCTGTATCTCCCACCGGATGCCTTTCCAGAGCCAGCGATTATGCCCGCGCAGAGCGTTCCGTGCCCGACAAGATCCTCTGTCGTGTCCTCACCCTCCACGAAGTTCCTCTCGCCGATGATCTTTCCCACAAGGTCTGGATGGTTCTTATCGATCCCCGAGTCTATGATGGCAACGATCACCCCCGAGCCATCTATGCCCTCTGCCCACACCCTCTCAGCATCTACCATCTCTGATGGACAGACAGAATCTCCGCCCTGTGAGGAAACAGGGGCTGTGACGCTAACATCTCCGTCCAGGTATATCCCCTCCACACCATCATCCTCAGCGAGCCTTTTTATCTCATCCCTCTCGCAGATGGCGGAGATCCCGTTTATGAGATGGTATCTGTACCGAACATTTATACCACCCAGATCTGGGGAGCATCCATCTCTGAAAATCACTATCACCGGTACCAAATCACTGCTGCTCATCATACGCTCGACCGCGGGATCGATCTTCGGGCTCTCGGTATGCGCAAACTGCATGGATAGCAGAAGGGCTGCAGCGAGAGCGAACACAAGAGGCTCACGTCTCATAACTCCTCCAGGGCGCGTGGACGGAGACATCTCCATCAGTTACGGGTGGTTGGAACCATCCCGCTTCTCACACCTTCTGAGAGATAATGCTAAATAAACCTGCCCTTCAAGATCATAACAATGACAGGCGGCATTCTCTGGCTCAGCTTGATACTGCTTCTCATCTCTTCAATCACCAGACGCTCCGTGATCTCGGGCTTTGGCTGGCTGTTTCTAGGGGCTTACTGGCTCACGGAGGCCTGGCACTACATGTCGATACGGGATTACTTCAACGTGATGGTGGTCGTCGGAGCTGCTGCGATCTCATTCTCCTTTTGCTGGAGGATTCTCTCCGGCGGGATGTCTGACACAGCCGAATGGATCAGCATGGCAGCCGCTGTCTGTGGTCTCCTGTACTTCCCATTTGCAGAGGTCCAGAGCTTATCAGAAATCCTGATAAGATACACAACGCTTCTGACCTTCTGGCTGCTTGCCGGGCTGAACGTTCCCGTCTCGATGGATAGCTGGAACATGCTGGCGCTCAACGGTCGGTCCGTTGAGATCGTGCTCGCCTGCACCGCAATAGAGAGCATCGCGCTGTTCGCAGGCGTCATCCTCTCGGTCAGAGCCCCGAGGGCGAGAAGGCTTGGAGCTCTCATACTATCCACTGCGGCGATATACATTCTCAATATCGGCAGGAACGCCTTCGTCCTCCTCGCCTACGGAGAGGAGTGGTTCGGGCAGGACAGCTTCTATCTGGCTCATAACGTGATCGCCAAGGTGGGCTCAACCCTGGCGCTGCTCCTCATAGCGTACATCGTCTTTGCGATCCTCCCGGAGCTGCTCGTGCTGATAGATGATCTCTTCGCCGAGCTAAGGGCATCGAGGAGGCCGGAGGTTTGAGCTTCAGGCTCGCCCCTGGATCTCTGCCATGGGTCGCGGCGCCATTTGCAGCATCCGTTCTGGTTTATCCCATGAGCAGTGCGCTTTCACTGATCCTGCTGCTCGTGACAGCTTTCATGATCCATTTCCACCGTGATCCTGAGAGGTTTCCTGAGGGAGATGGCATGGTATCGCCTGCAGATGGCAGAATAGTGGATGCAGATGAAAAACACATTTACATATTCATGGGGCCGATGGATGTTCACGTAAACAGATCTCCATTGGATGGGGTTGTGAGAAGCGTGGAGTTTAGAAGCGGAGAGCACTCTCCTGCGTTCCGTCATCCGCTCAAGAACGCACACAGCATTATTGATATTGAGAGTGAGACAGGGCGCTTCACGCTGAAGCAGATCTCAGGGATGGCCGCCAGGAGGGTGGTCTGCTGGGTATCGCCCGGCGACAGGCTGAAGCGCGGCCAGAGGATAGGCATGATCAGATTTGGATCAGGGGTCATAGTCACAGCCCCGCCAGGATACAGGATCACTGCACGCAGGGGGGAGCGCGTCCGCGCCGGCCAGACTGTGATAGCGGAGCGAAGTGAATGAGGCTCAGAGCGCAGGATTTTCTCTCACTTATGAACGCAATATCAGGTTTCAGCGCCATGATCTCAGCGCATCTTGAGCTCCGGGACCTCTCTGTGCTCATGCTGTTGGCAGCTGTGCTCTTCGATGGAGCTGATGGCATTGTCGCCAGAAGATCCGAGCAGAGCGAGCTTGGCCCCCATCTGGATTCGCTCGCGGATCTGGTATCTTTTGGGGTTGCTCCCGCTGCTATGGCATTCTTCATCCACCGCGAACCGTATCTTCTCATCATATGCGCCCTTTACATGCTCTGCGGGATGCTCAGGCTCGCAAGGTACAACATCTCTCCAGCGGAGTGGACTCACTTCGAGGGGCTCCCCATAACAGCTGCAGGACTGATACTTGGCGTCAGCCTGCCTCTGGATTCGCTCCCGTTCACATCCTTTCTGATGATCATTCTCTCGGCTCTCATGGTGAGCAGGGTGCCATATCCAAAGCTTAGAGATCCCAGGATGGTTCCTGTATCTTTGATGGTTGGGGCTCTCGCGCTTTCAGCGCTTTACGCTTCAGGCGTGAAGGCCTCAGCGATCGTGATCCTGGTTTCAATGGCATTTTATCTGATGATGCCGGTGGTGAGGCCATGTACACCTCAAGAGAGATAGCTGCATTCGAAGCAGGGATAAAGCTGGGCGCTCTGTACCATCAGTTCGTCGGAACGCCCGTTAGCGAGGAGACCGTGGACTCGCTGGAGCGGGCGATCGAGCAATCTGTATCCCTGCAGCCGTATGTGGAATCGGTGAGCGTGGACATAGACAGAAGCATGCTCAGGGGGAACATATTCGGCTACTCAGAGCTCTCCGGGAATATGATCCGGGCTGAGATCGAGATCGTCTACGAGGGGGCACGCGTGAGGGCTGTTCTTGAATACGATCCTGAAAAAGATTACCCGATGATGCATCTGAAGTGACAGATGTGTTAGGTATATCGACGCGTGAATGTGATCTCATGATCTGTGCTTTCATCATCTGGCGCCACTGCAGATCTCAGTGATGCGATGCAAAACCGAAGCGCTCTTATCCGTTTGATGACTTGCGTGGAGAGGCACTCTTTCCGCTATGTGCTCCTGGCGAATGAATGCATCCAGCAACCAGTATGCGTGCCCCCTAAGTTGCTGAAAACACAAGAGCGAACCGAAGATGTCTATAACGGAAGCCGTACCCGATGGAGAGCAGCAGGGCTGAACCCTTGTCTTCAGACCGGGGGAGGTCGCCGGCAGCATCTTCGAGATCCCCACAGCACGGTGGTGCAAGGGCCGTGGATTACTTTTTTATGTCCCGCTCCCTTTTGTAGCATTGGTGCTGATCATGAGCAAGGTAACTGTGAGCCTTATCAAGGCTGATGTGGGCGGCTGGCCCGGGCACGCCTCTGTGCATCCAGCGCTGATCGACAAGGCTGAGGAGGTTCTATCTGAGGCAAAATCCGCGGGCACACTCATAGACTTCAAGGTCATGGCATGTGGCGACGATCTCGAGCTGTTGATGACACACAGGCTTGGAACCGATGAGGCTGAGATCCATGCGATCGCCTGGGAGACGTTTGAGAAGGCGACCGCAGAGGCAAAGAGCCTGAAGCTCTACGGCGCGGGGCAGGATCTTCTTTGCGATGCATTCTCCGGCAACATCCGAGGGATGGGGCCAGGTGTTGCGGAGATGCAGTTCACGGAGCGCGGAGCCGAACCGCTGGTCGCGTTCATGATGGACAAGACCGAGCCTGGGGCGTTCAACCTTCCCATCTTCAGGATGTTTGCGGATCCCTTCAACACGGCTGGTCTCGTTATAGATCCATCGCTCCACCACGGCTTCGTCTTCGAGATATGGGATATCATAGATCACAAGAAGGTCTTCATGTCCAGTCCGGAGGAGATGTATGACATCCTGGCGCTCATAGGGGCAAAGAGCCGGTACGTGATAAAGAGGGTTTACCCCAAGCCCGGAGGCAAGCTCCCCTCCGAGGAGCCTGTGGCGGTTGTGAGCACCGAGAAGCTGTACCAGACCGCGGGGACATACGTCGGAAAGGACGACCCGGTCGCGCTTGTCAGAGCCCAGTCCGGGCTTCCAGCACTCGGAGAGGTTCTGGAGCCTTTCGCCTTGGGCCATCTTGTCTCAGGATGGATGCGCGGCTCACACAATGGCCCGCTGATGCCATGCGCCTTTGAGGATGCGCATCCCACAAGATTCGACGGACCGCCGAGGGTGATCGCAGCTGGATTCCAGCTATGCAACGGTCTCCTCATCGGTCCTGTGGATCTCTTCGCAGATGTCGCGTTCGATCTCACCCGTATGAGGGTGCTGGAGATCACAGACTACATGAGGGCGCATGGCCCGTTTGAGCCGCACAGGCTGCCGCTTGAGGATATGGAGTACACAACCTTGCCTCATGTGATGAAGAGGCTCGCGGACAGGTTTGAGCCTGCGGAGTGATATTGAGAGATGGCTCCAGCAGGAGCCATTTTCTTCAGGAGCTGTAAATGAGAGAGAGTTTTGATGAGATGGAGCCTGGGCAGAGGCTTGAGTATGTAATAAATAATCTGCGAAGCCTTCCGGATGAGCTTGTGGAGCCTGCGATAGACCTCCTGTTGAGGGCAAACGAGATCGAATACGCGGTGGTGCTATGCAGGGAGCATGGCATGATCCAGAGGGCGGTCGATATTCTGGTGGATGCTGGAGATTACCTCTGGGCCGCTCAGCTCACCAAGAGCGCAGGCTTCCCCGAGGAGGCGGAGCGGCTGCTGCGCAGCGGTCTCGAGTACTACATATCGATGGAGATGTACGGAAGGGCGATAAGTGCTGCCACAGCCCTGAAACTGCCTCCGGATCAGATAGACGCCCTTTACAGGGAGGGCATCGCATTCGAGAGCAAGAGCATGGATCTGAGCAGAGCACATGCGGCTCTGGAGAGCATGATGTCTGCGGTTGCGATGCTGGAGACCGATGAGGATATGAAGAAAGAGCTCATGGAAGCGATACAGGATGAGCTTGACAGGGAAAGGAAACGCAGCTCAGTTGATGTGACGTCTCCGCCCGCAACCAGACCCAGGCTCAGAAGAGACGAGGATGGGATCGATGGAGACCGGTTCTGCTGATGGTCTCAGCAGCGGCTGGTGGCACAGCTTTCTCTGTAGAATATCATTTCGCTCTTGTGTGTTCAGCAACTTAGGGGCAAGTGTACTGGTTGCTGGATGCACTCATTCATTCGCCAGGAGCACACAGCGGGAACAGTGCCTCTCAGAGCAAGTCATCAAATGGATGAGAGCGTATCATTTGTCTGCCTGCCGAAGCAATGGTGGGCTCAGGTCACAATGGTGGATGATGCTGGAGGCATCAAATTGCTTTCATCACAATAACCGCCAGCCCATCCCTCCTCGGGACTGCGCTTTCAATATCATCGGCTATCTCTGAGGCGCTCTTCGCTCTGGATCCGCGCACAACCCCAATTAGATGCTCCAGGTCGAAGCCCTGCGCCTCGATCATGCTCTCCGAGTATATCACCAGAACATCTCCCTCTGAGATGGATCGCCGCTCGTACCCGAGATCAAGACCGTCCCTGATCGCCATGGGTATCCCATCGCCACAGAGCGTATCCACAGATCCGTCCTGGCCAACCACAAATGGCGGGGCGTGTCCTGCGTTTGAGTACATCATCTCTCTTGAGCTGTAATCGAGGACTGCATAGAAGCAGGAGATGGGGAGCGATGAGCTCCGTGCAAGTATACCATTTGCACGCTTTATCACATCATGAGGTTGCGAAGACAGGAGCGCTCTTATAACCATCCTGGCGGTGGCTGCTAGGACAGCAGAGTCCATGAAATCCCCACCTGCTCTGCCCATGCACAGAGCGACCCTTCCAGGCCGAATCTCCTGAATATCATAAAACGCGCCACCTCTAGATATCTGGCGAACGCAGAGATCGTATCCCTCGATGGGTGGCATGGAGTCTGCGAAAAGGAACCGGTCAAATGCTTTTAATACAGATCTCTCCCGATCCTGAGCCCCCCTTTCATACCCATCAGCTCTGGCCCTGTCGATGAGCATTCTGAGAGACTGGCGCATGGACTCCATGGATTCTGCGATCCCCGCGATATCGCAGTCTGCAGGCAGGCGTTTATCAAGGTCACCCTCACCGATGCGCCTCAGCGCCTCTGATATGCATTCTGCAGATCTTCTGAATCGCCTCCGGACGGTTATTCCTATAAATCCGAATACCGCGCCGGAGATGACTATCAGAATAAGCCCTTTCGCGAAGATCGCTGTCGAGCTGCTGCGCATCAGTTCCGCTGACCTCTGGCTGATGGAGTTCACGCTGCTCTCCATCAGGCTTAGAGGCACCATCATCTGCTCGGAGGGGTATGCAACAACAACAGTCCAGCCGACGCTCTTCACGGGCGAATAAACCACGAACCAGCCGCGGCCATCTATGGTGAGAAAATCAGATCCGCTCTTCCCCTTTGATATGTGATCCCCAAGCTCTGCGAATGCAGAGATGTTGGATCTGTATAGATTTCCGGAGATGAGAAGGCCGTCCCACGGAGCGTCTCCTCTCCTGACCTTGGGCATCATCACAAGATCGCCGGTTCTGTTAACTATGAACGGATAGCCGCTGCCTCTCAGTCCTGAGAGATCTGAGTAGATATTTGACAGAGATACCTCCGATGCAGCAACGCAGTACAGTGTTATATTGCGGTAGGAAGGTGCTGCGCATATCATGTGCATCTCATCTCCGGGAATCCACACAGTCCCTCCGGCAGCCTGTGCTGCGGTGTACCATCTCAGTGAATGGATATCGGATGAACTCCTGGCAGTGTTCCTGGTACCATCCATCTCCGGCCATGAGGCCAACCTTCCATCAGCGGTCGCCAGGTATACGCGCTCGATCGCGCTGTTTCTCTTCATCGCTCTCCTCAGAGTCAGAGAGAGGGAGCTGTTCGGATCTGCCACGCGATCAATATCTGAGAAACCGGAAGCAACATAATCCGCCACGAACTGGTTGCTCTCCGCGATCCTTCTGAAGAACTCCTCGTACTGCAGGGCCTTAGAGGAGACAAGAAGCTCCTGATCGGTTGCGCTCGTTGAGTAATTGATCACGGTGCTGTTTATGTCTCCGAGCTGGGCCTGGATCGATCCCGATATCCTGCTGACCTCCGTATGAAAAAGCAGCCCCATAAGTGCTGCAGGTACCACTGCTGCAATCACCATGAGCATGATCAGAGTCAAAGATACGGGCGATCTAATCTTCATAATTCACAGTTTATTTTTATGCTGCACACCCTGGACGCAGCTTACAATCTGTGTATACATTTCCTATAAACCACTTTTCAAGCCCGGTGCAGGAAGGGGTAGTCTACCTTCGTTGAGTTGATCTCGATGGCAGGCTCCTTGAGATGTGTTTATTTCGAACGCTGCCGACATGAAAATCGACATCCTGGACCTGTTAACACTTGTCCGACGCCTTACAGCGCTGTTGATGGCCATGAATCTCCTGTAGCTATTGCTTTTGCACTTATCCACACGTCGTAGGTAGACTACCGCAGGAAGGGTAGCAGACGAATTAGCACGGTTAGATGCCCGAGTTGCGTTGCTGAGGCGCTGAAGGCGTCCATATCATTCAAGCTCATCGCTGCGAATTATCGGGGAGATGGATTTTATGGGTCGGTGAAGCATACTTTTTTCGTCCTTCTCTGCTGTGTCGGATAACTTTTTGTGATAACGTCTCAAGCTATCGATTCCGATCTACTCTCCACGCATTTCTGGAATCGTCTTCTGATTGCGGATTTTAAGACTTATCCAACACAGCATCACTCTCACAACTCCTCTAATTCACCTGGATGAGCCGGATGATGAACGAGAAGGATGGATCGAACTCATCATCACCGATAACTCACTGACATGAGCCATGACAAATCGCATCTCATGGCGGGATCTCACAGACTGTTAGCAGGAGTGACCGAAGTTATGTGCCCCTCAGTTGATTCAGCGGGTTCGCCATCATACATCTGTAGCCTTATAGGCATGCCCCTCCTGGCGAATGAATTAGTGCTGTGTTGGATAACTTTTTGTGATAACGTCTCTAGCTATTGATTCTGATCTACTCTCCACGCATTCTTGGAATCGTCTTCTGCTTGCGGATTTTAGAGACTTATCCAACACAGCACGAATTAGCGCTCCCAAAACCAGCCTCCATGTTCTTCAGGTTGCTGGAGACCTGGGTGAGATCACTGACACATTCCACCTCGACCGCTTCACCTTCTCCCCCTGATCCGGATGCAGGGCACAGCATGCGACCTGCGCTGCCCGTCTCTGCGGCATTCCGGGCAGAGATCGAGCCATCTCTTCTGGAAGTCCTGCATCTGAGAGATGCGAGCTGCAACATGCTCGATCTCACGCTCCGTGGCGAAGGGCTCCCCGCAGACACTGCACCGCTTCATCCTGAAGATGAGCGTGATGCTCTCAGCTGTGAGGCCCGATGATATTGCACCAGCAGGGCAGGCCTCGATGAGACTGTCCGTCATGGATTCATCATGTGGATGAAACGTTATGCTGCGCACATCTGATTCCTCTGATATCGATATGCTGCTCGATATCGCGGAGCACGCCCGGCAGCCGATGCATACCTTCTCATCTATCTTCATCCTGCTCACCTCAGCCTGGCTGCAAGGAGGCCTGCAGCCCTTCCTCTGGTGGATCTGGTGACTGTATCGAGATCTTCAAGCACAAGTGCCTCTGCAGGGCATGTCATGACGCAGACCGGTGTACCACTTCCACACAGATCACATCTCTGTATTTTTGAATCGAGTTCTATCGCTCCAAAGGGGCACGCAACTAAACACAGACCGCAGAGGGTGCAGAGATCCGAATCAAATTTGACCATATCGCCATCCTGCCTCAGCGAGCCGGTGTAGCAGATGGCGACGCATGGCGCCACGTCGCACTGGTGGCAGTAGAGGGGCACAGCTGCCAGATCGCTCACGGTGCCCACGGATATGCGTGGATGCCCGTGCTCCCTCTCGCATGCGAGCTCGCACGCCCGGCAGCCGATGCACCTCTCCGGGTCAAGGTATATCTTCGCCATCATTCACCCCTCCAGATTCTGCACGCAGCGACCTTGAGCTCGGGCATCAGCGATTTCCTGTCAAGAAGCTCTGATGCTATCATGTTCGTCTCGGGGAAGTGGAATGGCATGAAAAGGGTCCCGCGCTTCTGTCTTGGGGTGACCCTCGCTCGCGCCCTCGCTCTGCCCCATTCTGTCTCGACCACGACTGCATCTCCATCAGCCACGCCGAGCTGCTCGGCATCCTCCGGATGCACATCGACGTGGCTCTCAGGATCTCGTTTCACAAGCCCTTCGCTCCGCATGGTCATCGATCCTGAGTTGTAGTGAAGGACCACACGCCCTGTGAGGAGGATCATAGGATGCTCCGGAGAGCCCCGCTCCAGCGGAGTGTGATGGACTGGGGTGATTCTTGCCCTTCCCTCTGGAGTGGAGAATCTCTCTGTATGGAGAACAGGAGTTCCTGGATGGTCTGGATGCGGGCACGGCCATATGATCCCGCCGCGTGCTCCGGCGTTGCTCCTGCTGATGCCACGGTATGCGGGGACCGCCTGGTTTATCTCCGCCAGGGCCTCCTCTGGGTCAGAGGGGAGCTCGAATCCGAGGCGCGCTGCCACCTCTGCTAGAATCCAGAGATCAGGCCGCGCCTCTCCAGGAGGCTCTCTTGCCCTGGATATCCACTGAACCCTCCGCTCTGTGGATGTGAAGGTGCCCTCTTTCTCGGCCCATGCAGCAGCCGGCAGCACAAGATCCGCAAGCTTTGCTGTATCGGTCATGAATATATCCTGAACGACCATGAAGCCTCTCCTAAGTTTCTCCCTCCTCCTGGATACAGTGGGATCTGAGTTCACGATGTCCTCGCCCATCACGTGGAGAAACCTCAGATCTGCGTCCGGCATCATATCAGCGGTCAGACCACGCCCCAAAGGAAGCGTGCCCGCATTCCAGAGACGCCTGAGCTCATCGATCGCCATGGGATCGTCAACAGATCTCCATCCGGGGTAGAAATCGGCCAGAGCCCCCATGTCGCACGCCCCCTGGACGTTGTTCTGCCCGCGGAGTGGAAGTATGCCAGACCCGGGTCTTCCAATCTGCCCGCAGACGAGGGCGAGGTTCGCGCATGCTGTCACGTTATCTGTTCCACATGAGTGCTGGGTTATGCCCATGCAGTAAACTATTGCGGATGCACGCGCTCTCGCATAAAGCCTCGCAGCTCTGACAATATCTCCGGCACTAAGGCCTGTTATGGATGATACCCTCTCAGGAGTGTAATCGCTGACATCGAGCTCCTCAAATCCTTTTGTCCTATCCTTTATGAAAGACCTGCTCTCCAGCCCCTCCCTCAGTATGACATTGATCATGCCATTGATGAGCGCGATATCTGTGCCCGGATTGAGCTGAAGATGCAGATCTGCGAGCCACGCTGTCGGCGTCACCCTCGGATCTGCAACGATCACAGCTGCGCCCCTGTCCTTCGCTCTCAGGATCCACCTGGCGACCACAGGATGGTTCTCTGCGAGGTTTGATCCAAAAACAAGAATGCAGTCAGAGAGAGCAAGATCTGTTATCGGATTGGTCATCGCAGGGGTTCCAAGAATCCGGCGCAGCGCGATGATCGTCGGCGAGTGGCAGCGTCTTGCGCTGTTATCGATGCTGTTCGTCCCCATCAGGCGCGCGAGCTTCTGGAAAAGATAGTTCTCCTCATTGGTGCATTTCGCAGATCCGAGGAATGCGATGGATTTTGGCCCTCTCTCCCGCAGAGCTCTATCCATCTCCTCTGCGATCCTGTCTAGCGCCTCACCCCAGGATACCCTGATCCAGTCCCCACCAACTCTCATCATGGGATACCGCAGCCGCTCCACGTGATTCAGAACATCGAGGGCTGCGTTTCCCTTTGGACAGAGTGAGCCCTCATTTACAGGGTGGTCCTGCATGTACTCCATGCCGCTCCGGGTGAGGTAAAACCCGCATCCCACAGCGCAGTAGGGGCAGACTGTGGGGATCCTGGAGATCATCCCGATCACCGGCTGGCAGCCACGCCCCGCGCGAGCTTTAGAGCGGACGCGGCCCTCCTCGCTTCCGAGAGCTCCTCCACCTCTCCGTAGATCAGGGCGCGGGTTGGGCAGGCATTGACGCACGCAGGAACATCCAGATCCGGGCACCTGTCACATTTTATCGCAACACGCGCCCTCCTGTCCCTACCTATCACTCCGTATGTGCAGACAGAGGCGCAGGTCCAGCACCCTATGCAGATATCCCTGTTATGACGCACCACTCCTGTGAGAGCGTCCTGAGTCAATGCCCCTGTCGGACAGACTGCAACACAAGGCGCATCCTCGCAGTGCCTGCATAGTATGGGCACAGCCAGGGAGTACTCAGGAACATGCTCCACGTATAGCCGCCTCTGCGGCATCTCTGATAACGCCCCGAAGAGATCCCTGCTCCGGGAGTGCTCAACGGCACATGCGATCTCGCATGACCTGCAACCCATGCATCTCTCCGGGCGCACCAGTATTTCCCTCATGATCACACCTTCAGCCCCAGCGCCTTCCTCTTGCCCTCTATGTGCTCTATTATGAGCCTGGCCGCCTTTGATGGATCCGGCTCGACCGCGAACGTCGCCCCGACAGCATCGCCAATGTCCTTCGTCAGGATTTTTGTCACGACAGGGCTTCCGAGAACTGGTGGCACAGTGCCCAGGACTGTGTACACTCCGGAGGCCACAACATATGCCCCGATGCTGACCGCCTTCTCGCTCATCCACTCAGGAGCGGCGCCTGCAACCGGAAGATCGCTTATGTCCACGCCAAGCCTGTTCGCGATCGCAGCCGCCACCACAAGAATCCTGCTGATGTCAACGCAAGAGCCCATGTGGAGGACCGGTGGAATACCAAGGGATTCACACACACCCCTCAGTCCGTCTCCAGCCTCCCTAGCAGCATCAGGCCTGAGCAGACCTGCCTTAGCGCATGCGATCGCGTTGCATCCGGTAGTCACGACGAGTATGCTGTTCCTGATCAGCTCTCTGACAAGGTTGATATGACCGTGATCATGCTGGACCTTTGGATTGTTGCAGCCGACGACTGCTGCGATGCCCTTTATTGATCCATTTACCACAGCATCTATAAGCGGCTGTGGTGATCCTCCAAGAGCATTCAGTATCGCCTCGACGCTGAACCCGACCATGCACTCGCTCTTCTCTCTTGGTATGACGACCCTGCTCATGTCCCGGTTCCTGTAGTTCTCGACCGCTGTTCTCACGATCTCCCTTGCTATCTCCGCTGCTCTATCCTCGCTGAACTCCATCCTGATAGCTCCAGGGAACTCTGCCTTGGGGGATGTTGAGATGAACTTCGTGTGATAGCATGCGGCGAGGCCTCCGAGCGACGGCATGACGCACTGCACATCAACCACCATTGCCTCAACAGCACCTGTGATCACAGCAAGCTCCTGCTGGAGGAAGTTTCCGGCAGCTGGAATCCCATGGCGCATCAGCACCTCATTTCCGGTGCAGCATATTCCGGCGACGTTGATACCCTTCGCTCCAAGCTTCTCCGCGAGCCTGATCATCTCAGGATCTGAAGCGGCCTCAACGATCATCTCCGAGAGGATGGGCTCATGGCCGTGGACGATTATGTTCACCTCGTCCTCCCTGAGCACGCCCAGGTTTGCCTCTGATCTCTTTGGAGATGGTGTTCCGAAGAGCATGTCCTGCACATCTGTCGCGATCATAGACGCGCCCCAGCCGTCGGCGAGGCCGGTCCTCAGCCCCTGGAGCAGGATGTGAAGCGGGTCGTTGTCAACGCCCATGTTTGTGCGATGCATGCACTCCACGATCTCCCTGTCGATGCCCCTGGGGATTATTCCCAGCCTCTCCCAGATCTTCTGGCGCTTCTCCGGCGCTCTGCGCGTGAATGTCACCGATCCCTGCTGCCTTCCGAAATCTGAGAGCAGGGCGTTTGCGAGATCTGCTGCGCCTCCACGCTCCCCCCTGCTCGGGATGTTGTACTCGGCTGCAAGCGCTTTGAGTTTCGTATCGTCTTTGATCTGATAGCTTCTCGCCCTTCCCTCCGATGCCTCCTTGAAAACAATGACAGCATCCCTTGCGTGGTCTGCATGTGCTGCAGCGCCTGCGGCTATCATTCTCAGGAGGTTGCGCGCGACAATGATGTCAGCTGTCGCACCACACACGCCCTTCTCAGGCCCCTCTCCGAAGGGGTCGATCCTGCACGGCCCCATATTGCAGTTGCGGCAGCATATGCCGAGCTGTCCAAATCCACACTGAGGTTGCTGTTTATTAAAACGATCCCAGGCAGTCTCAAGTCCAGCCCTGCGTGCCTCGAGCAGCATCTTCGTGGTGGCTGGATCGGTGCTCTCAGTGGCAGGTTTGTTCGCCATGTCTGATCCACCCTTCTATCACAGATCTGCTCTTGCACATTCTGCAGGGCAGATTTGCGATATGTATGCGTGTATGTGACACGCCTTTGTTTATCATATAAAAACATATGGATACTGAACAGTTTTATTATAGAAGTTTACAAGTTGCGCTAACGCTGGATTGAGCGCTCACCACAGAAGTCGTCTCCAGGCATCAGCAATAGATTGCGATAGATCGTAATGCGCCGCAATCCGCGAACACACATGCGACTTCTCGATGATGCTGATATTGCGAGAATGGTTCGTAAGCAATGCTTATCTTCATGCAGCACAATAGAAATTTTTATGCCCAGGATAGAGATATCAGAAAACTCAGGTGCTGAGGAGCTGGCACCCATAGCAATCGCCATAAACGAAATACTGAATCTTCCAGTCACGATGAGAAGCGCCGGAGCCAGGGGAGTGAGGGTAGAGAGGGGCCGGGTGGTGGATGATGACTATACAGGGCCTGTCCTTGAGGACGTTCTCAGATCCGGAAAGGCTGTGAGAACGATACCCTCAAGCGGCGCCTTCAAGGGGATTCCGGTATCTGTCGCGCCGATCCGTCTCGGAAATCGTGTTCTTGCTGCTGTCGGCGTGGTGGATGTTGTTGGAACGATTGATATCCCTGAGATCTTCGGGGCATACGTGGATGTGGTGAGACAGGTCTCTGAGCACAGGAAGCCCTGAGCGCATGCAGATCCGCAGAGCTTGTATGGAGGATCTCGACAGGATCGTGGAGATCGAGAGGCTCTGTTTCCCGGAGGATGTCCTGTTCACAAGGGGGCTATTTTCATTTCTTTTGAGAAACGCGACGGCCCTTGTGGCCTGCGATAACGATGATATCGTGGGCTTTGTGATAGGATACCTGACAGGCAGGACAGGGGTGATATACACGATCGATGTGCATCCTGATCACAGACGGAAGGGCGTGGGATCAGCGCTGCTGGATGCCATCGAAAGAGAGATGCAGGCTGCTGGTGCGAGGCGGTTCAGGCTTGAGGCCGATACCTCGAACAGGGCCGCGCTGAACCTATACCGAAAGGCTGGATACGTTGAGGGAGAGGTGCTAAGGAACTACTACGGCTATGGTAAAGATGCCGTCAGGCTCTGGAAGGAGATATGAGTGATATGCGGGCGGCATGTCTGTTTCTCGCATGCATGATTTTGAGCGTGCTGTGCTGTGATGCAGGCGCAGAGATGATCACTCTGGGACCGCTGACCATTTACATCGATATGAGCTGTGTGCCGGATCCGTATGTTGTAACCCGTAACGCGATCTGCGAGACGCACGGGTCAGAGCAGATCGGCTGCACGCTTCACTCCACCACCATTGGCCATGCGAATGAAGTCATCATGGAGCTTCACAGGCTGGATATGGAGATGAACGTGAGCGTTGAGAAGATGCTGCCGTTCGTCGAGCATCTTGTTCCCCAGGAATGGAGCACAGAGCATGCGGTTTTTGAGGTAAATGGTCACAGCGGCGTCCTCATAAATGCGACAGATCTGTACTATCCGAAGATGCGCCTGATATGCTTCAGCCCCGATGGCGACGATGGGTGGGGGCGGGATATTATCGTAGCGCGCTCAACGATATGGGGCAACCGTACCATCGATCTCTTCAGATCGATACGGGTACTGTAGGTGGGCTTGCAGCCATGCAAATCAGTGGCAAACGCAGATTCTGTGATGTTCATTGATTCTATCTGCGGAATCCACGGCTGGGAGATCCTCCAGCCTCAACATCCGATCCGGTTAAGTATCTGCTCACACAAGATGCTGCCATGCGACACATGAGCGTGTGCGACAGGGTTTATGCGGTTGGAGGCCCTGGCATCACAGGCGGCGATGATTGTTGCGTCTATCTTGTCGACTGCGGTGCTGATCTTGTCCTCATCGATGCAGGCCTCGGGATGAGTGTTGATAATATTCTGAGAAACGTTCAGTCCGCAGGATACGAGCCGTACTGCATAAAGTACATCATAGCGACACACTGCCACATCGATCACATCGGAGGTATATCGCCGATTGTGAACCTCTATGGCCCCAAGGTCATTGCGCATGAGCTGGACCGGAGGGGCATAGAGGAGGTACATGATGATCTCACTGCGGCAGATCTTTACGGCGTTGAATACACGCCGACGAAAGTGGACATATCCCTGAAGGGCGAGCATGAGGTTATACGCATCGGAGATCTCGATTTCCACATGATCCACACGCCTGGACACACTCCAGGATCCCTATCTCCCTTCATTAACACAGATGATGGCAGGGTCCTCTTCGGCCAGGACATCCACGGGCCGTTCTCACCAAAATGGGGCTCGGATCTGGTGAGGTGGAGGGAGTCGATGGAGAAGCTCCTCTCGCTCGACATCGATGTGCTCTGTGAGGGGCATGCCGGCGTCTACAGGGGAGAGAAGGCAAGGAGGTACATCGAGTCGTACCTCAGGAGATACGGCCAGTACCAAGGCACCCTCCAGAAGAGATGACAATGTGACCCTGAGGGCAGCAGTCCTCTCTCAGCTCAAAATGGTTAAGACCGAGGAGCGCGGAAATGAGGAGTTGGAGATGGTGATGTGATCGAGCTCGGCATGGTACTGCTGCTGATTGCAGTCGTTATTGGCATCCTTGTGATCCTCAGGTCGCTCAGGACGTTTGTGGTCAACGCGCTTATAGGCCTCTTTGTCATGTACCTTGCGAATGCAGCTGCTGGTCTCGGCATAGGATACGACTGGCCTGTAGTTCTGATATGCGCGTTTGGCGGAGCGCTCGGCGCCCTGATGGTGATAGCGCTTCATATCATGGGATGGGCGTTCTGAGAGTCATTCTGTGCGCACATCAAAGAGCAGGCTGGATCTCCAGGAAGAGCCAGTACACGGCAAGGTTCGCTGCTGTGAGCGGAATTCCTGCTTTCACGAACTCCATGAACGTTATCGTGGCTCCGTCCTTCTCTGCATTCTGAATGATTATGACGTTGCTCGCGGCCCCGAGTATCGAGAGGTTGCCTGCTATCGTGCTACCGGCAGCCAGCGCAACCATCGCCTGGGCTGTGGCACCGATCTGATTGAGCACCGGTAGGTACAGGGCGACGAAAGGCACATTCGAGACCAGCTGGCTCAGTGTTACGCTCAGCCCGAGGACCATTGGTATGGAGGCGATCTCATCTCTCTCCAGATTCAGCGACCCCTGGATGAACCCCGATCTCCACACAGCCTCCATGAGAACGAACATCGATGCGAAGAATATCAGCGTCTCCCAGTCTATACCCCGGAGTATCTCCCATCTGCGCCTGCTGAGGGCGATAATCGGGAGAGCTGCTGCCACGGCGATGTATGTCAGCCTGAATGATTCTCCGGTGCCCCATATCACAGCTCCCATCTTCAGCATTATGAGGACTATTATCATGGCGAGCGAAATCCTGCACACTCCTGCGAGATGCTTGTCCCTGAGCGCATCATTCACTTGTATCTGCTCCAGCCTCCTGAACTCGCTCCTGTAAAAGATCTTCATCAGGAGATAGACTATGAAGAGGTTGATGCATGTCGGTATGAAGAGATTGCTGAAGAAATCAACAAATGGATTCTCCAGACCACCGTCGATCGCTATGAGTAGGTTCTGGGGGTTTCCTATCGGGCTCATCGCGCTTCCTATGGTGACAGCAAATGCAAGCGAGAGAAGCATGAGCTTGGGCGAAACACTGTGGAGTCTGGAGAGGTAAAGCACCACAGGGGTGCCTATTATCGCTATCGTGTCGTTCATCAGAAACGCGGAGAGCATTCCCATCCCGAAGAGCAGCACTATGAGAAGCTCATCTGTGCTGTCAGCTCTGCCGAAGAGCCGGTGCGTGAGATGGAACAGATAGCCGCTCTGCCGCATCGCCTCCCCAACTACGAACATGCCTGCGAGAAAGACCATGACATCGATGTTGATCGCTCTTATGGCATCCACTGGGGATATCTCGCCGAGCGCGACTACAGCGATCGCTCCTCCTGTCATTATCTGCCAGATCTTCAGCCTGAGTCCGCCGACCTGTCTGAACGCTATGAGCACGAGAACGAGAACGAGAATAATTGGCGAGAGCAACTGTGGGTCATCCTCTGACATCGAATTTCTGGACAGAAGCGACTCCCATCTACCTCATCGTATATATCCTTTACTCCAGCAGGGGCGCGCTGGAGCACGATCCGCCCGGATGGGTACCCGGTCTTCACTGCCGGGATTGTGCAGCCGGATCACTGCAGCCAACCACGAAATCGTATCTCGCTCTTGTGTGTTCAGCAACTTAGAGGGCAACGCATACTGGTTGCTGGATACACCCATTCATTCGCCAGGAGCACACAGCGGGAACAGTGCCTCTCCAAACAAGTCATCAAATGGATAAGAGCGATCGTATCTATCGCACATTACCTCACAGAGCCTGCGGGAGCAAATGCAGTTCGCTCTTGTGTGTTCAGCAACTCAGGGGGCAAACGCACCGGTTGCTGGATGTACTCATTCATTCACCAGGAGCACATAACGGGAACAGTGCCTCTCCAAGCAAGTCATTAAATGGATAAGAGCGATACAGTTGATCTCGATGAATCGAGCCGACAAATCGCTGTGTTTTCCAGATGCTCATTCAGAGAGGCGCAGGAGTATGCCCGTGTTCCTCGCCCGCTCGATCGTTATCTCCAGGGCGATCAGACCCGCGATCATGTATGCAGCCACCATCACCACTCCTGTCATTATACTGTGATCCCCAAAGCCGTAGGCGGATCTGTAGTACTCCAGAAAATACGTCAGCGGCACGGCACGCGCCATGAGCTGGAGCGGCTCCGGAAGAACACTGACCGGATAGTATATCCCGCTTATGAGCATTATCACCCCGCTCAGGCTCCATGCCGCCACATCTGCCTTCTGCCCAAAGAGGAGTATCGATATGCAGACTATCATCCCTATTATGGCCGAGACTGCGAAGACCCCTGCCAGAAATATCACAACTGTATGGACCCCTCCTGCGAGGAAATCAAAGCCGAAGAGGATCCTGCTGATAACAACAAGTATCGTGAATGCAAAAGTTCCCCTCACCATCCCGAAGAGGAGGGCGCCGAGCACGAGGTGGTACCCACGCACAGGAGATACAAACGTGTTCTTTATGCTCTTCGACCACATGTCGAAGAGCAGAACGTAGGCGACATCTATCTGGCATATCTGGAGGATCGTCAGCCCGATCGCTCCCACGAGGAGAAACGCGACTGTATCTCCTCCTATACCCAGGAACCGGGTCATCAGACCGATGGAGAGAAGGCTGATCAGCGGCCAGAATACGAGCTCGAAGACCGTGAACACGTTCCTCCTTGATATTATCCAGTTCTTGTATGCTGCAGAGAGGCACTTGTTTATCTCACCCTGCAAGCTCAATGAAGACATCCTCCAGATCCGGCTCTTCGACACTCAGATCAAGAATCTCAGCGCTCTGGAATGTGCGCATGACTCTGCTGAAGGTCGCCTCGTTTTTATCGATGACAAGATCAGCTCTGCCAGCTGAAAGATCCGCTGATATCAATCCTGGAATCGATCTCAGGGTATTCCCGTCTATATCTCCCCTGTATCTTATCATCAGTCGCTCACCAATTTTCAGGTCCCTCTTCAGCCTTGCCGGTGTATCCTGAGCGACGATGCGCCCCTCCTTAAGGAACGCTATCATCCCGCAGAGCTCCTCCGCCTCTGGCATGTAATGTGTGGTCATGACAACAGAGACGCCCATCTCCCTGTGGATTCTCTTCACCAGTGCCCTCGTCCTCTGGGCCATCTGAGGATCCAGGCCGGTCGTTGGCTCATCCAGGAACAGTAGCTTCGGCCCGTTCAGCATCGCCTTTGCAAGCGATAATCTCTGCTTCACGCCAGTCGATAGGTTCTCGAAGCGGGTGTCCTGATACTGATATAGATCAAAGCTCTCCATCGACCAGTCCACCGCTTTCTCGAGCTCTCTTCCGTGGAGCCCATAGAGCATCCCTGAGTGGCGCAGGTTTTCTTTGACGGTAAGACTCCAGGGAAAGTTCGGCTTGCCTGTGCTTATGTTTATGAGCTTCCTGACCTCGTGTGTGTTCCTCCGGGCATCTATCCCCAGGATCGTGAGCTCGCCCCTATCAGGGTATATCAGAGTGGAAAATATCGAGAGCAGGGTGGTCTTACCGGAGCCGTTCGGACCGAGTATGCCGAATATCTCCTCTCCATCTATCAGAAGATTGATGTCCTTGAGAACCTCTTTTTTCCGCCGAAACAGCGTGTTGAAGCCCTTGCATATTCCCGAAGCACGAACCGCATCATTCATGGCTCAAATGACCTGATCCTCCGTCAGATACAACCGAAACCTGTAAGCATTGTTCATCCCACCCTCATAATCCATCTTGCATTTATTTCCTTCGTACGGGCTTTCTACAGAGCTTGGAGTTGGAGTCCTGATACCCTATCAGCTCTCTCCATATGATAACTTGCCCACAGATACATTGATCCGGCCATGCGCTTCAGGCGGGTGAATAAGTGCATTCGTCAGCCGATCTGTACGACATCCAAGTTGCTGAGCGCACAAGAGCGTTCTACCCTAAGATCCCCATAATTTAGGCATGTGGATCCGCAGCATACTGATTATTTGTGGGTAATGGCACAGTTATCTTCCAAGAAAAGCAGCATCATTCGCCACATTTCCGTCCACCTTGCCTAAATGATTAGGAGCTCAGGTTTCTACCGTTTGTCTCCAGAGTGCTGATTTCGGTGGCATCTTTCAGATGCATGCCCCACAGAGCGCATGCCTCAAACAACACCCTCTCCAGCTGCTGATAGTTTCAGTGCAGATCTGAACCTATCGGAGCGCAGCCTCAGGTGTCTCCTGAGACGTGCGTCACCGGATGATACAGCCACGATGCATCCCCGCCACCTTCCCCCTTCGAGGCCCACATCGTGAAACACCAGGGGATGCAGGTCCAGGCCCTCCGGAAAAGTCGCGCTGTTCATGATGTGCCAGCTCATCGCAGTCCAGCCACGATCAGACGCTTCTTTTAAAAGATCGATGGCCATGTCGTGATCCTCTGGGTATGGAGGGTCGATGAGCAGAAGCCCTGGATCGCTTCTCCTAATGAGATCTATGACGCCAGAGAAGCCATCGCCGAGATGGAAATGTATGCCAGGGCAGCCACGCCAGCTCTTCTCGACGTCCTCGCTGATGTCCCAGAGCTCGGCCACAATTCTCCGCCCGAAAACTCTGCCGAGCCTGAGGACGAGCTGTGCAGAGCCAGGATACCGCAGGAGCTGATCCCCGTTCATCTCCTCCAGGATCGCGAAGTACGGGCCTTTGATCAATGATCTCACATGCCAGCATCTTCCGATGCCCCATCTCCATTCACCCTCGGGATCAAGCCTGTACTCCGGGTAGCCGGCATGTGATTCTGCATAAACCAGGTGATCCAAGTCTGAGAGAAGATAAGCAGCCGCCTCTGATAGCAGAAAATGCTTCCAGAGATCTCCGGCATTTCCTGCATGCTCCCTGTGGTCGTAGGTCATCAGTACATCACCAGATCTCTCAGGGAAGCTATATCTTTCTCTTCGATGACCTCCTTGTCCGGAGTCCGGATATGCAGGAAGATAGGCCGCTCAAGATCCTTCTCATGGGCAACCCGAATGTGGGCAAGAGCGTGATATTCTCGAGGCTGACAGGAGCAGATGCCATCTCCTCGAACTATCCAGGAACAACTGTGGGCTACACAGAGGGCAGCATAAATGTGCTGGGGAGGAGCGCCGCGCTGATAGATGTGCCCGGCGTGTATTCACTGGATCCGAGCTCGAAGGCGGAGGAGGTCGCGAACCTCATACTGGATCAGGGCGCTGATCTCATAGTCAACGTTGTGGACGCAACGAACCTGGAAAGGAACCTGAATTTAACCTTAGAGCTGCAGGAGCGCGGAATCCCGATGGTGGTCGCCCTCAACCTGTGGGATGTTGCTGTGAGGAAGGGGCTTGAGATAGATGTAAAGAGGCTCTCAGAGGAGCTGGGCATAAGGGTAGTGCCCACGGTTGCTGCAAGCGGCCTGGGGATACGCGATCTCGTCGAGGCGATTGAGAGCTCCATGAACTCAAAACCGCCTGCTATGAGCCTCGATCCCACAGAGAGGTGGCAGAGGGTTGGTGAGATCGTATCTAGGGTGCAGAAGGTCCATCACCGGCACCCCTCTCACCTCGAGCGGCTCGAGGACCTCACGATACAGCCGTGGACAGGGATACCAGTGGCGCTCATGGTTCTCTACATCTCATTCAGCCTGATCGTGGGAGCCGGAGAACTCTTCATGGATAGAGTGAGCGATCCTCTCTTCCTCAGGTACAGCTACTGGATCTACTCGCTGGTTGGGAGATACACATCAGGTTTCGCGCATGACATCCTTGTGGGGAGATCTCCGGAGCTGCTCGAGTCGTTCGGCCTCCTGACAACAGGACTCTACATACCATTCGGCATCGTTCTGCCGTTTCTCGTGCCCTTCTATCTTGTGCTGGGGTTCCTTGAGGACCTGGGATACCTCCCTAGGGTGAGCGTGCTCATGGACGCTCTCATGCACAGGCTTGGTCTCCACGGCGCTGCGATAATACCATGCGTGCTCGGGATGGGCTGCAGTGTTCCTGGAGTTCTGGGCCTGCGTGTTCTGGAGTCTTCGAAGCAGCGCTTCCTCGCTGCAACTCTCATGACCATGAGCATACCATGCGCGTCGCAGACCGCGATGATATTCGGAATCCTGGCCCCATACGGCCTGAGATACATCTTCGCAGTCTATGCAACTCTACTGGGAGTGTTCATCATCTCGGGCATGCTTCTTCACAGGCTGATTCGCGAGGAGTCGCCTGAGATATTCATGGAGATCCCTCAGTACAGGATGCCTGTGTTTGGTGCGCTGCTCAAGAAGACATTTCTGCGCATCAGGACCTTCATATCAGAGGCTGTTCCTTACATAGGAATCGGCATAGTTGTGATGAACGTCTTCGAGATAACGGGTTTAATGATGAGCATCGGGGAGCTGGCGAGGCCGGTCGTATCAGGCATTCTCGGCCTTCCAGAGGAAGCTGCGACAGCCCTCATTCTGGGATTTCTGAGAAAGGATATTGGCATAGGCATGTTCGTCCCCCTTGGTCTCTCACCGGAGCAGCTCGTCATAGCGGCAGCTGTGCTTGCGATGTACTTCCCATGCGTAGCAACCCTGACTGTGCTGCTGAAGGAGCTCGGAGCATATGATACGCTCAGAGCGCTGCTGTTCCGCCTGACCGCGGCTGCTATGGTTGGGGGCCTGCTCAGAGTTGTTCTTCTTTGAATGTGGTGAACTGCCCTTTGATGCGAGCACGTGAGCAAACCGCAGAATCATCCAGTACGCATAGGTTCAGCTCCTACCGACCAAAATCTATAAGTATTAATAACTACAATTATTTCTTGCTGTAGCTCTGATGGGAACGGCCAGGATGTGCTCCTTGAGAGCGTTTTTCGCCTGGCACGCATCCGGCGTAGGCTCGGAGGTCAAAGTTGTGCGCGCCGTGATGGGCGCAGCATCGCTCTGAGCAGTGGAACCGGGGATATCAGGGCTGCAGCACCTACCACCTTACCTTCTTTCTGTAGTGGTTTCTTACAGCTATCGCCAGGAAATTCATCGCCAGCACCAGGCCCATGAGAACCAGAGCCGTTCCCCACGCCCTTTTCTCTACATCCCATGCTCCGAGGAAGTATATCAGCTGCAGAAGATGATAGCACAGGTTGTTCACAGGCTGATACACATCCGGAACAACGCCATACATCTTATTCACATACACCGGAGTGAAGGTCACAGCAGTCCACATTATCGGTGCGGTCTCTCCAGCTGCCCTGGCCACGCCAATTATCAGACCTGTGAGTATGCCTGGAAGCGCTGATGGAATGACTATCCTCATTATCGTCTGCCACTTTGTGGCCCCCAGGGCCATGCTTCCCTCGCGAAGGGAGTCAGGAACCGCTCTCAGCGCCTCCTGCGTCGTCAGAATTATCGTGGGCAGGTTCATGAGCCCCAGGATCACAGATCCCGCAAGCAGTGATATTCCGACCGTGGAGACGAGGAATGCAAGCCCGAAGAGGCCATAGACGACGGATGGAACCCCGTTGAGGCAGCTTATCGATATCGTGATCATGCGATTGAGCGTGTGGCTCCTCGAATACTCGTTCAGGTATATCCCCGCGCCTATGCCGAGCGGGGCTGAGACGAGCATGGCGCCGAGGACAAGCCACATCGTGCCCTCGATGCACGTCACAATGCCGCCCTCCTGCCCGAGGTTCCTGTGCGGCTCTGTCAGAAACTCGATGCTTATGGCTCCAATGCCGTTGTAAACGATCACCGATAATATGCCGCCGAGTATCAGAATGGCCAGCACCGCTGAGCCTCTGATAAGCGTGAAAGCCAGAACCTCCCTCGCCTTTGCGCCAAATCCGTAGTGTATGTTGATCGCGTCTTTTAGTATCAAAACTCCCGCGATGAACACAGCTGAAGGTACAAGAAGCCTGTAACTGAATGATGCCCCCAGGTTCGGGGGGCTTATGACAAGATCGGGGCGTGAAAAGAGCAGAAAGATCTCGATAGCGATGAGAATCAGGGCATCAATGTACACAACAATCCCACTTCTGGTTTTCAGCCTGAGAGCCAGCAGGATGAGCATGAGCGTAGCAACTGGAAGTAGGGATATCCAGAGCAACAGAAGCTGTCCAAGCGGTGGCTGAATGACCAGCGCCATAAGGGATGTGAGAAGCAGGATTGCGCCTGTGGCGGTGACCGCGTCAGTTCTTTTATCAGTAGCCACCGAACCTCCTCCTGATGCGCTCGCGAGCGAGATCTCCTATCACGCTAAGTATCGATACTATTATGAGAAGCATCAGCCCAACAGCGAAGAGCGCGTGGTAGTGCAGTGAGCCGTGTGCCACCTCGCCCATCTCCCCGGCTATGACAGATGTGAACGTCGCTCCACGATCAAAGACATCGTATATCGGTTTGGGAATTCTGGCGATGTTCCCGACAACCAGCAGCACAGCCATCGTCTCGCCGATTATGTTGCCTATGTTCAGAAGCACGGCCGCTGTTATGCCAGAGGAGGCAGCCGGGATCGCAACATACCTTATCGTCTGCCATCTCGTTGCTCCCAGAGCCATCGAGCCCTCCTTGAACTCGGTCGGCACCGCCCTCAACGCATCCTCGCATATTGTTGTTATCGAGGGTATGAACATCACGCCCAGCAGTATTGCGCCAGCCAGTATTGATCTGCCTGTGAGCATATCGAAGGTGTTCCCCAGGTACGGGACGAGAATTATGATGCCCAGAAATCCATACACTATCGATGGCACGCCGGCGAGCAGCTCCACAGCCGGCTTCAGCACGGCTCTGCTCCTGGGTCCGGAGAGTTCTGCCAGATATATGGCAAGGGGTATGCCCACCGCCATGTTTATCGCTAGGGCCAGGACCGCGACCAGGAGCGTGTTCACTATCAGCGGGCGCATTCCGAAGATGTTTCCAGAGGAATGCCACTTCTCGCCCAGAACCAGGTTCAGCACCCCGACCTCAGAGAGGGCGGGCAAACTCTCCCTTATGAGGTATGCGAAGATGAGTATCATGAGAGCGATGGAAGTCACTGCTGTAATCAGGAGCATGGACTCTATGATCCTCTCGGGCAGCCTTCTAAGAGCGGGAGGCAAGACACTCATACAACCCCAGAGATCGATGTGCAGCATAAAGACCTTGTCTATATTCAGTATATAGATGGCCTCGATTTCAGATGCCTCTTCAGACCGCTAATTCAGGCTCCAGAACGAGAGCTGGATTGCATGGTTACCAGGCGCCTGGCCCGTGATAAACATCCTCATAGATGTATGAGCTAAAGATTCATTTGGTGCTTATCACACTGAGGTCTGATGGAGGTCTGAGATCATGGGGGATAAGACTAGCTTTGCGATAAACATAATATGCGAGGACAGGCCCGGGATGCTGCGCGATATAGCGGGCGTGGTGGCGGAGCACGGCGGCAACATCGTCTACACACAGCAGTTCGTTCTGGACAGGGGCGTGAACAGGGGGAAGGGGACGGTGTACATGGAGATCGAGGGGGATGTGCGTGGTGGTGTCGAGGGAGTTGTTGAGGCACTCAGATCGATGCCAATGGTCTATGAAGTCACAGTGCATCCCTCATTCAACCAGATCTATGGCTCGAGGGTCATAATAATAGGAGGTGGCGCCCAGGTCGCCCAGGCTGCTGTCGGAGCGGTCAGCGAGGCAGACAGGCACAACCTGCGGGGGGAGAGGATAAGCGTCGACACGATCCCGCTTGTGGGAGAGGATGCGATCGCTGACGCAGTGAGCGCTGTAAGCCGGCTTCACAGAGCCTCAATACTGATTCTGGCCGGCGCACTGATGGGTGGGCGCATAACAGAGGAGGTGGCTAAGCTCCAGAAGGAGGGTATACCAGTCATAGCCCTGAAGATGGCGGGCACTGTTCCCAAGCAGGCAGACCTTGTAGTCACAGACCCGATTCAGGCGGGCACCTTTGCGGTCATGCACGTCGCCAAGACGGCTGTGTTCGATATAAACAGGGTGAGGGGCATGGAGTTCTAGAGCTTCAGCTCCTTGAGCCGATCCCCATCGAAGAGATCTCCTGTCGTGTAGAATCTGCCGTTCATCTCCAGCACAGGCGCCGACATCGTGAACACTCCATTGACCCTGAGTTCTGTTAGCGCCTCGGCTGTGGTCATGTCAACAACCTCGAAGCTCAAGCCCCTGCTCTGGAGAAACGCCTTCAGCAGCTCGCATCTCGGGCAGTCAGGCGTTGTATAGATCCTGCATGCCAAACACCTCACCTCAGAGACATGGGATAATCCCTGTCAGCCCAGATGGCATATCCCTGGTTCACCGCACGCTCTGCGCACTCCCTGCAGCATGAGAAGTTTGCAAAGTACTCGACGCCATTCATCTCATATTCAAACACATTGTTTATTGTGAAGCCGCATATCCTTCTGAAGTCCTCACCCATGCAGAAGAAATCGTTCGCCACCTCAGGAGGACACTCCTCAAGGTACCAGTCCTTTGGCACAAGCACAGGCAGAATGGCCATGTCCATCCCGCAGCCACACGGGCCATAGCAGTCCTCAGGCCCAAGGAAGACTATCGCCTTGTTGACAGGAGGCAACTGACTCACCTCTTACCTGAAATGAGCACCTTCAGAGCTCCACACTCTCTGTGTTGGGATTGCATTTTAAGTTATTGGCATAACCAGAAGTAGACACTCGAATGCAACCTGCACACTTTGGCACAGAGATTTTGTGTTTAGATGCGGTTTCCATATCTGTATCGGCATGCATTATACACCTCTGAGATGATCCTGTGGCTCAGCCTGTAGCATCCCATGCTTCTGGGAATCTCCGGATAGCTCTCGACCGTCTCAATGCTCAGACAGGAAGCGCCCGAGTCGCGGATCTCCTTCAAGACAGACCAGGGTATCAGATGTGCGCTTTTCGATCTGCCCTTCCCTCCCCGGAACTCAACCGCCAGCACCCCTGTGCGACCTGAGAGCTCTATGAACCTGCTCTCCCTCTCGATCTGGTCTGGGGAGAAGTGCTGCTTGAAATACAGTGGGCTCTCTGTGGCGAGGCTCTTGCACTCTATAGCTAGGTAGTACTCAGGGTATCTGGAGTCGACGAGCACGTCCATGTGCTGTGCTGAGAACCTGGCCTGCCTGAGCCTGTACGCGATTGCCTCGATCCCCTCCTCCTCGAAGAACGTGTTGAATGCCCTCACAATCTCCCATTCGAACTCAGCCAAGCAGACCCCTGTGAAGGGATAATCGATATGTTTATGATTCTTGTGATCGAAAAATGAAAAGGTGATTTTCTTGGACCTGGAGGAGATAGCGGCAAAGTACACCATGAAGGATCTCAGGCCGATAGCCAAGAAGTACGGGATCCCGACACGATGTGTTAAGAAGATAGATATCGTCAAGCAGCTCCCCCCAGAGGCGCTGGCGGAGCTGGAGAAGAAGAGCTGAGAGTTCAGGGGCTTGATTGTACATAGCTTTGTTTCATTGTTATCCCAATGGTATCGTTGAACTCATGGTTCAGGGAGCAATCAATGATAACAGGTGATGGTCTCAGGTAGCCAATTATATATCGATTCTTGCTAACCTCTGCTTGTTCGGGATCTGCATCATGAATAACATCGGTCGGCATGTTCGTGCAAAAGCAGCGGATGAAGCGTGGCGGCGCGGCCTGAACATCATATGGCGGCAGGGCGCTGAGATTGAGGATGAGAGGGGCTCGAGGACCAAGGAGCTGATGAACCTCCTGGTCGTCATAGAGGATGCGAGTTCCTGCATTGCTCCTCGCGAGTACCCGTGGACAGAGGACCGTCTGGATGAGTATGCATCACAGCTTCTTTCCCCTGAGAACCCCGGCTTCGAGTACACCTACGGGGAGAGGCTCAGGTCCTGGAATGGGGAGGTCGACCAGATCGCTGAGATCATAAATCGCCTTACGAGAAATCCCAGAACGAGAAGGGCGACCGCTGTGACATGGATTCCTCCTGTGGATCACAAAAGAGAGGAGGTGCCGTGCATGGTCGTCTGTGATTTCAAAATAAGATCCAGCAGGCTCAACCTGACCGTGATGTTCAGGAGCCATGACTTCGCCGGAGCGTATCCGGCGAACGTGTATGCTCTTACAAAACTCCTCCGATATGTCTCAGAGGAGACCGGGACGGCACCGGGGAGCATCACCACGCTGAGCGCATCCGCCCACATCTATGAGCACGACTGGGAGTGGGTGGAGAGCATGATCATTGGAGTGGGGGAGCAGCAGGCTGGCCTTTAGAGTTTGCAACCGCACCAGCCTTACCCCCAACTGTGCGTCTGGCCACTTTTGAAGACATTCATCCGTCATATCGCGCTGCTAAATCAGCGCTCTGCTGGCGCTCCTTTTAATGGAGATGCGTGATATCGCACCGGTGCGATCGTTCAGCCTCTAGGTGCTCGGTTTGGGCTACTCCAGATATTTCTTAATCCTGCTCATCAGGATCTGCTTGGGGTACGCTCCCACAAGCCTGTCGACAAGCCTGCCGTTCCTGAAGACCAGAAGCGTTGGTATCGCGGTGATGCCATACTTTCTCGATGTGAACGGGTTCTGATCAACATTCAGCTTTCCGAACACCACGCGCCCCTTCAGCTCGCGCGCCATCTCGTCTATCACAGGCGCTATGGCCCTGCACGGCCCGCACCACTCGGCCCAGCAGTCAACCACGAATACAGGATACTGCTTTATTCCGGAATCCATGCTGCTGTCAGTCACCAGAACCGGCCTGTCCGGGTACTCTATTCTGGGCTCACTCGCTACAGGCGATTTCGCGGCCAGCTCGCGCTTCAGCTCCTCGAGCTTCTTTCTTCTTATCTCATCCAGCTCATCCATAACGAACCTCCAGCCTCTTCGCCGCATCAGATATGAGCGATCTGAAGTGATCAAGCTTTCCAGGGATTATGTGGTACTGGAGGAGCGTGAAGTCCATGAACTCAAGGAGATCCTTCTCGTAGGCGTCTGCATTTCCGAGCGTGTCAATGAACATAACGCCCTTGAAGCATCCCATCTCGAGGCGGGCCTCCTCCATGCCCCAGCCGAGCCGTCGGAATATATCGCGCCAGCACTCGATCCATCCCGGGGTCAGGTAGAAGTAGAGCCCCTCTGATGCGATTCTCTCAACCTCACGCCTTGTTATGAACGCGTCTATGCAGTTCTGGCAATCTATCAGCTCAGCGCTGTAGCCTCTGAGAAGATCGTTCATCTTTGGATGGCAGACGCCATAGACCACGATGATCCTGTTATCCCTACAGGATTCCAGCGCCTCCCTGAGCCTGAGTGCCAGCTCATCGAAATCGACATGCAGACCTGGATCCAGATAGACGGGATCGAATGAGAACTCCAGGTCTCCGGCGATCCGTTCGATCTCCTTTCTGAAGACGCCGCATGCGATCATGGAGTACTCAGTGGTGCTCATAGAACCTCCTGGTGTGAAGGGGTGGAGAAACCCTCTCAGAAGTAGCTGACGATCCCGCACCTCACATGAACTCCAGCACGGTGCCGATATTGAGCTCTCTTGCCCTTCTGTAAACAAAGCTGGCCACAGCGATATCCTGTATGGCCAGGCCTGTGGAGTCGAAGATCGTTATCTCTCTGTCGTTTTCTCTTCCTGGCTTCTTCCCGGCAACTATCTCTCCAAGCTGGGCGTGTATCTCATCGCTGCTGTACTCTCCTCTGGATATCGGGACATTCACCTCACCGGAGTGGATCGCCTGGAGGAGATCATCGACGACCACCTTCGCGCGCCTGAGTAGTCTCGGGTCGAGCTCCTGCTTTCCCGGAGCGTCAGCGCCGATCGCGTTGATGTGCGTGCCATCCCTCACCCAGTCCGAGAGAACAACAGGCGTCCTTGAGGGGGTGGCTGTGACGAGTATATCGCAGTCGCACGCATCTCTTCCATCGCGCACAGGAACGCAATCGCAATCCAGGAAACACATCACATCTGAGACGAATGCCATCGCGCGCTCCTGGCTCTTGTCCATGACCCTCACAACCTCAAGATCAAAGAGCTTTGATAGAGCCATGATCTGGGTCCTCGCCTGCGCTCCGGCGCCGATGATGCCCACAGCGCTCGAATCCCGGCGTGCCAGGTGCTTCGCCGCGATCCCGCCTGCGGCACCAGTGCGCACCGCTGTGAGATACGTGCCGCCCATCAGGGCCAGTGGGGCGCCGGTCTCGACAGAATTCAAAATGACCACTGCCATAACCGAGGGAAGCCCCCTCTCCGGGTTTAGGGGGTGGGAGTTTACGATCTTGACCCCCGTCGCCTTGAGCTTTTTGATGTATGCAGGCATCGTTCTGAGATCCCCATGCTCGTAGTACAGATACGACTTCGGTGGCATCTGAACATTCCCCATGCCATGCTCTGCGAATGCAGATTCCACAGCGGGGATCGCCTCCTCCATGGCCAGAACAGATCTCACGTCGTCTTCTGAAAGCCAGAGTATCTCCAAGCTCAACACCGGCACACAAAAAGATGTTATGGAAGATAATCTTAGCTCTGTGCGATGGATCGCTATGATGTGGCTGTGATAGGTGCAGGTCCTGCGGGGCTCATGGCAGCGAAGCATGCATCCATCTGTGGAGCCAGCACTGTAGTCCTGGAGGAGCACAGGGCCATAGGGTACCCTGTTCAGTGCGCGGGCCTTCTAGGCGTCAGAGCGCTTGAGGCCTCAGAAATTCAGGCAGAGGGCTTCCTTCTGAATCCCTTCAGGGGTGCTGTAATCGTCTCCCCGGACGGCTCCAGGCTTTCTTTCAGGTCATCGGACATCCGTGCGTGGGCTGTCGACAGGAGGCTCTTCGACAGGAGCATGGCTGTGGCCGCAGTCCGTCACGGGGCTGAGATCATGCTCGGCGCGCATGTGAGGTCCATGAGAAGATCCGGCGACCTCATGATTCTGAATCTCAGCGATAAAGAGATCGCAGCGCGCGCCGTTATATCTGCTGAGGGTGTGAGGGCATCGCTAGCGAGACGCTCCGGCATCCCCCCTCCAAAATGCCTGCTCTCCGGCGCCCAGGTTGAGGTGCCTTTCGATGTCGGGGATACTGAGTTGGTGGAGGTGCATATCGGCAGAGAGATCGCGCCAGGCCTCTTCGCATGGGTGATCCCGATATCCGGGAGCTCAGCGAGGATAGGCCTCTGCGCCACAGAGAGCGCCTGCCATCACCTCAAAAGATTCCTGCGCTCAGAGAGGATAAAAGACAGAATTCGCGGCTCTCCAGCTTCGCTTGTTGTCGGGGGCCTCCCGCTCGGTCCTCCGGAGAGGGCATGCACAGATGGAATGCTCGCCGTCGGGGATGCTGCGGCTCAGGTGAAGCCCACATCCGGCGGCGGCGTGTATCCTGGACTCATATGCGGACGAATCGCAGGAAGGGTTGCAGCTGAGCACGTTCTGTGTGGCAGGCCGCTTGAGAGATACGAGCGCGAATGGAGGTCAGCTATCGGCAGAGAGATCTCTCTGGGCATGAAGGTCAATGATATCCTGAGGCGGATGACCGATGAGGAGATCGATATGATGATAAGAAAGATCGCCTCCACGCCGGAGGCAATAAGAGCGATCGAGGAGCATGGCGATATCGACAGGCCGAGCCGTGTGATGCTCCGGCTTCTGCCGGTGCTGGCGTGTGATCTCTCTTTTATCAGAGCGATCCTAAAGGCTGTGTTCTGAGGATCGGCATGAAAGCGTCTCGAAATTGCTGTGTTGGATAACCTTTTGTGATAACGTCTCTAGATATTGATTCTGATCTACTCTCCACGCATTCCTGGAATCGTCTTCTGCTTGCGGATTTTAAAGACTTATACAACACAGCA
>NZ_JAOAKP010000040.1 GCF_026419855.1 Methanothrix sp. | reverse complement strand
GTGTATAAGAGACAGCTATACAGGCGCATCGCAAAATTAGGTCTCTTTCTTATCCATTTGATGACTTGCTTGGAGAGGTTCTGTTCCCGCTATGTGTTCTTGGCAAATGAATGAGTGCATCCAGCAACCAGTGTGCTTTGGCCTCTAAGTTGCTGAACACACAAAGAGTGTTAGGTCTTTCTTTTTGGTGGAGCCTACAATGTGAGGTGCATTGCGACGTCTTTTCCGGGCAGCAATGCACCTGTATTCCTTGGCGAGGATCCCATGCAAGAGATCCGTGGGTCAAGGTGAGCGCCCACAGATCTCATGGTTTGCCGATGCTCTCCGTGGCGGCCGCTCCTCTCATCCTCTGAGCAGCCTCCAGGAGTGCGAGCCCGCTCCTGTAAGATGTGCCCGTCCGGTTGCTCACAGCGTATGCGAGACTCTTAGTGGACGGCATGCTCTCGAGGCTTGCATTGGTTGCAGATGCGTTTGTTGCGGATATGTTGGCAGGCAGCTCTCTGGGGAGCATCCAGCCGCCGACCTCTCCAAAGGGGTACCGATCGATCGCGTTTGAGCTTATGAGCTTTGCAAATCCTGTACACGGCCGGCCTGTGCATCTGTGATCGCTCCAGTAGTTTCCGCCCTCCTCGATCCCCATGTCCCACGAGTTGCCGAAATCATCTGATGCCTGCTCATCATTGTCGATTAGGTTGTTGTGGTATATCCTGTTCTCATATGAGTTCGTCATCAGTATGCCCATCAAGTTATTGGTGATGTTGTTCCCGTAGATGCTGCTTCTGTTGCTGTAGTCGAACCATATGCCGGCTTTTCTGTTTCCTGAGATCGTGTTGCCGGTGATCTCGTTCTCCTCCGAGTAGTTTGACCTTATCCCGTACTCGGTATTGTTCATTATGAGGTTCCATGCTATCGAGTTTCTGTAGGAGAGGATAAGAGCAAGTCCGTTGTTTCCATTCTCGTTCAAGCTGTTGTTCTGAACCAGGTTGTACGCAGTGCCGCGGAGGAACATGCCTGTGTACTTTGTACCCACGGCTGTGTTGTTCTTCAGGGTGTTGTTTGTTGAATCTATAAGGCGAATTCCGCCGTATGAGCCTGTGAGCGTGTTCTCCTCCACAGTGCTGTTTGTGATCCCGTATAGGAACAGCGCATCATGTGCTACCACATTTCTTGAGATCTCACACATATCGCAGTATGCCACTGTCATGTGTGCAGCTTTGTTATCTGTGATCCTGGCATTGCTCTGATTGAACACGTACAAAACAGGCATGCCGTCTATGAGATTCGTATCTGATATGCTGTTTGAATACGCCTCCCTTGTGCTGCCGTCGACGAATAGCCCCAGCTCGGCATCTCTGATCTCGTTATCTCTGATGGTGTTGTTGAACGAATCGACCACCATCATGCCAGTTGTCACATTCTCAATCGAATTTCTCTCCAGGAGACAGGAGCTCACCCCGACCAGGTCGATGCCATCGTTTGATGAGGAGATCCTGTTATTGATTACACTGCAGCTGTCCGTCGCGCCGAAAGCTATCGCCGTTCCTGTGTTCTTAACAGTACATCCGGAGAGCGTGATCCTGCTCGAGCCCTCGATCACAATGCCGCTGAGAGCATCGGAGATCATGTTCATGGTTGCCTGTGTGTCGGTTGCGTTGATCAGATGCAGTCCCTCTCCCGCGCTGGATATGTTGTTCCTCTCGATGCTGTTATAGTATGCCTCCTTTGCGATCACAGAGTAGTTGCATCGGCTGATCTCATTGCCGATCACACTGTTGCTCCTCGCTCCTCTGTAAAGAACTATCCCGCCGGTCGAGACCTCAACCCTGTTGTTCTCTATCCGGTTTGTCTCCCCACCCTCGATTATGACGCCCGCGCGGTTCTCGCGGAAGGTGTTGCCCTTTACGCTGTTCCCGCTGGAGGTGAGCAGGATTCCTGCCTCAGAGTATCCGGTTATTGTGAGGCCCTCCACTGTGCATCCATCGGCTTCGATCTTGATTCCTACCGATTTGCCATCTGCTTTCAGAACACACTCTCCCCGTTCTCCGAGGAGCGGCTTGATTGTGAGCCTTTTGTCCATCAGAACCTCCTCGCTGTACACACCGGGCTTCACATAAATTATATCACCATCAGAGGCGGCTTTGACAGCGCCGCCTATGCTATTATAATCCGCGAACCCATCATCATCGACTATGTAGTTTCTGGACGTGCCTGTGGATACCGCCAGGAGAACAACCAATGCAGAGATGACCCAAAGCCTGATCATGAACGAGAGGAGAGCATAAGTTCTTCATATACTTAATGCGTGAGTTGCTACTCAACGGGCGAGATGCTGTGTTCATCGGCGAATTCATCGAATCAATGCAGATAGACGCAGGGGTCATGTGCCCGTCGCGTTTCTGTGCTGGAAACCTGAGCCCAACAGGCATTGTGCAGCAGTCTGGTTACTCGTTACGTCCTCTCCCGGCATAAAAGCCGGAGCTTCCTGCGCTTTGACTCCTCTCGGCGGCTTCGGAGGCTTCGACCATATCGAAGCCCTTCAACAAGGTTGAAGGGTTCTACAATCTGGTTATCCGTTATGCATCTACTATAGTCCTTCGCGTCACTTCATATAAGCTAATTTAAAATTTGATGGACATGTCGCACTTCATACACAATTTTATGTAATATGCAATATTATATAAACTTATGCGGAATACTATAAATACTGTTGATTAACTACCTGTCCACTATTAGGGGTGCAGTCCACTTCTGGCGTTATCTTTGCTGAACTTCCACCAGACCAGGTGAATCTGTCCCCGCTAATTCCAGGTACTTTCTCAAATACAGCACGTACATGGGTATTGTGGACGGTCGAAGTCCGTTATCCTGCAGGTACCTCCTGTAACGCTTCAATGCGGGCATGATATCCTCAGCATCATGCTCCTTCTTCCAGTTCACATCCAGCCGCTTCCTGGACATCCACATCATCCCTGGAGCAGCGAGCGTGAAAGAGGATTCAGTCTCTCGGATATAAATTATATGGGAGTTATAAATCAAAAATCGATAAGTTCGGATGCGGGGTACGGGATTCGAACCCGTGAACTCCTGCGAGACGGGATCTTAAGTCCCGCGCCTTTGGCCAGCTTGGCAAACCCCGCACGGTCCCACGGTTTATCTTCAGAAGATAAATATATCGGGATGCTTTACAATGACGGATTGCCGGACTGCATCTTGGCAGGCAATAGCTGCTGCAGCTCCTGGCGCATCAATCGATGAAATTATGTGATGGTGCCCTGCTCAGGATCCTCTATTCTGTTCGATGTCAGATCTCTCATCCCTGGAATCAGCTGCATCCTCCATCTCCTCCAGAATAACTGCAGCAGCATTGAGGCCGGAGCCCATGCGCATGAGCGATGCAACAGCGGCTGCCTCAAGCATCTCCTCCCTTGTCACGCCAAGCTCTCTTGCCTGCTCCATATGCCTTCTCGTGCAGCCCTCACATCTTATTGCCACAGAGCACGCAAGTGCTATCAGCGCTTTCTCTCGCGCAGATAGCGCCCCGTCCCCCAGGATCCCGGATGCGAGCGATCTGAACATGCTGCTCATGCTCACATCCATAGCATCCATAAATCTCTCAGCTCCTGTCTTCCGCACAGCAACCACCTTGCAATCAAACACTGCAGCTTGGCACTAAGGCCGCTGCTCCACCATCCGTTTGGAACCCCTCTGGATCTGCACCTTGAGGGTGGGAATACTGAGAGGCACGCAGCTCTAGGTACCCCTCGAAGCTGCGATTCCAGCGGGCATACCAGACAAGCTGGTGGAGCCTTCCGCATTCCGGAAAACTGGGTTACCTCTCGAGCACCTTTGAGGCAGCCGCGACCCCTTCTCCGGGTGCGTTTATCACCCCTTCTTTTGCAAGAACAAGCTCTAGAGCCTGGATGGTTCGCAGCACGTCCCCCTCAGAGCAGACGCCCATCGTGCCTATCCTGAATATCTTTCCTTTGAGCCTCTCCTGGCCGCCTGAAACGACGACCCCCTGCTTTTTCATGCCGCCCCTGAGCTTCTCGTCATCGATCCTCGGCGGGATCTTCATCGCGGTGACTGTATTCGAGTAGCGGGAATACTCATTCAGGACAGGGAAGAGCTCTATGCCCAGCGCTGATGCTGCTGCTCTGAGAGCCTCGGCGAGCCTCGCTATGCGTGCCCTTCTCGCCTCGAAGCCCTCCTCCTTCGCCATGTGCAGCGCCTCCTGGAGCGCGTAGAAGAGGGGAACTGCAGGTGTGAATGGCGTCTGGGTGGGCTTCTTTCTCACGCTTTTGAGATGTGCCCTTAGATCAGCATAGTAGCTCCCCGAGTTCTCCTTTAACGCCTCCTCTGCGCGCTCGCTCACGGATACTATGGCCAGTCCTGGAGGCACGGCAAGGCATTTCTGTGATCCGGTTATCGCTATATCGATGCCCCACTCATCGGTCCTGAACTCGTTTCCGCCGATTGAGGATATACCATCCACTATGAATATGGCATCGTGCTTTCTCGCAAGCCTGCCTATCTCCCTGGCAGGGTTGATTATGCCCACAGATGTCTCGTTGTGGACCATGGCCACGGCCTTCACGCCCTCCTCAAGCGCAGCCTCCACACGCTCGAGATCGAACGGCATGCCCCATTCGAAATCGACTGATACCGCTCTGCCGTACCTGTTCCCTATCTCTGTGAACCGCTCGCCGAACTTTCCGTTTGTTATCGTGAGTATCCTGTCGTCCCTGCCTATCAGCCCGCCAACAGCGGCGTCCATCCCACAAGTGCCGGACCCGCTCATGACCACGATCTCGTTCTTCGTCTCGAAGAACTCCTGGAGGAGTTCTCTGCAGTCATCGTATATTTTGCCAAACTCCGGGCTCCTGTGGCTTATCATCGGCTTCGACATTGCGCGAAGCACCCTTGGGGCCACCTTGACAGGGCCTGGAATCATAAGAAGCGTATCCTCTATATCCAATAGGATCACTCTCTATCAGGGGCTTATACAGAGCTTGCTTTTAAGCGTTGTGCAGTGCTCCAGCTCTTCCTTGCGAACGGTGGCAGATCCCCGTTCTCCTCAATCCAATCCCTCAGAAACCTCACCGTCACAGGATCTGATGGGTAGCCGCTTCCGAGCGGGCGGCCGAGTGTGGTCTCCAGATCTCTTATGGATCGGTCCCTGGCAACCTTGGCGATTATCGATGCTGCTGCAACCACGATGTGCTTTCTGTCAGCGTCGTGCTCTGCCAGTATCTGCATCGGCGCTCCTGAGAGTTCCCTGACCCTCTGAGCGAACCTCTCAGCGTTAACATCAGCTGCATCCAGGATGGCACGATCCGCCCTGAGTCCAGACACAACCCTGGAGTGAGCCCTGACCATGATATCGTTCATCGACATGACCATGCGCAGCTCATCGATCTGCTGAGCGGTCACCTCCAGAACGAAGCTGTCTCTGGCCCTGGAGAGGATCTGCCTCTCGATGGACTCTCTTCTTGCAGGGCTCAGCAGCTTGGAGTCCCTCACTCCATATGCTGCGAGATCGAAGATATCCTCATCGCTGAAAACAACACCAGCGACAAACATCGATCCGATGACCGGCCCCTTTCCGGCCTCGTCCACGCCGAGTATGAGCATCATGTGTATTTCTGGAGGATGTATTTCAAAACCTTTGTGCCCGGCTCGTTCGCTTGTATTGATATCGATGGCATTGACTTCGAGAGATCTGTGAGGTTACGCCGTTAGCTACTGGTTCCTGGCAGGTCATTCAGCGTTCAGCGATTCGAATCCCATAACCCGCTCTCATTTACAGCCCAAAGCTGCTGTGTTGGATAACCTTTTGTGATAACGTCTCTAGCTATTGATTCTGATCTACTCTCCACGCATTCCTGGAATCGTCTTCTGCTTGCGGATTTTAAAGACTTATCCAACACAGTACCCAAAGCCAGAAATCCGCCTGCATGGAATGTAATCCGGTAAATTATAGTTTCAAAAAAAGTAATGGAAAATTATTAGTAGAGTGGCCCCGTTCATTCTGTTGCAGAGGATGGATATGGGTGTGTTCGAAAGCCTCCGGATGAGCCTCGGAGTCTGGTTAAGTCGCATTTTCGGCAAAAAGCGTGCGCGAATCGGCATCTATGGGCCACCTAATGCTGGAAAGACAACACTGGCCAACAGGATAGTCAAGGACTGGAGCGGTGATGGCGCGATAGGCACCGTATCTCCGGTGCCACATGAGACCAGAAGGGCGGTTCGAAAGGAAGGTCTTGTGATAAATGCAAATGGCGCGAGCATTCACCTTGATATAGTGGATACTCCAGGAATGGCCACAAAGATCGATTTCAGAGAGTTCATGGCATATGGCATGAGCGAGGAAGAGGCCAAGAAGAGGGCGAAAGAGGCCACCGAGGGCGTAATAGAGGCCATAAAGTGGCTGGATGATCTTGATGGTGTTCTGCTTGTCATGGACTCCACAGAGGATCCCTACACGCAGGTCAACGTCACTGTTATAGGCAACATGGAGGCGAGGAATCTGCCACTTCTCATCGTGGCAAACAAGATAGATCTCCCGAACGCTGCACCTTCAAGAATAAAGGCCGCATTTCCTCAGCATCCGGTGGTCCAGATCTCGGCGCTGGAGGGGAACAACCTGGACGAGCTGTATCATGCAATAGCATTACACTTCGGGTGAGCATAATGCGGGAAGTACAGATGGACCTCATATCTGAGGAGAAGCTGAACCGCATGACCTCAATGGAGAAGATCCGGCTTATCCTTGACAAGGTCAAGACGGGCAGGATAGTGGTTCTCGAGAGCGGACTCACTCCAGAGGAGGAGGTGAGGCTTATAGAGATGACCATGACGGAGATCCGGGTCGATGAGTTCTCAGGAATAGAGATCGAGAGCTATCCTGCGAAGAGGGAGAGCTCCTTTGTGGGCAGGCTGCTTGGAAGAAACTCATCAAAGGGCAGGATGACAGTCATAGGCCCGGCGAACCAGCTCAGAACGGTCGAGAAGGATCAGTACCAGATAAGCACCAAGGTCTCGGTCGGGGATTAGATGCCGCACATGTGCACCAGATGCAAAAAGGTATTCGATGATGGCGCAGATATACTAAAAGGCTGCCCGAAGTGTGGCGGGAGGATGTTTGAGTACATCAGAGAGCGCGAGAGCGAGACTCTGATAACAGAGGCCATGGGTGTCAGAAGACCGCCCAGGAGGACTGCAGCAATCACCACAGCTGTTCGCGACATGAGTGAGATCAAAGAGGAGATGCGGAGGCTGCAGGGAGCCTCTAAGGATATCAACAAGTTGGATGCCAGCAGGACATCTCAGAAATCGCCGGAGGATCGCCCTATAGAGAGCGTGCGGATCACAGAGCCAGGAAGATACGAGCTGAATCTGCCGACGCTGTTCTCTAGGGACGAGCTTGTCATGGCATTAAAGGAGGGGACCTATCTGATAGACCTGAACTCGGCCTTCAGAAGGTCTAAGAAATAGATCAGTCCCTCTCAACCGTTATACTGAGGTTCTTCCAGTTCTGGCTCACGCCACGCAGGGAGATGGCCATGCCTGCTGATACGTTCCCGATCATCTGCTGCGTGAAATCGTTCAGCGGTATCTCGACTCCATCCACGACCAGGCTGACCTTCATGTGTTTTCCATCACCGTCTTGAAAGCGGAGCTCGTGGATGCTCTTCAGGCCCCACCAAATATCGCTATCGGTGGCGTCCAGACTGTCACATTGGGCCTGAGGTAGTTGATCTGCGCTCCTGAAAGGGCATGTGGCATTGTTATTACAGTGTTCGTGCCAGATGTTATATTGGCATTCATTATCGCGAATGACGGGGTGATCGTCACCGGCTTTGCAGCTGCCAGCTCTTTAGGCTCGATAGTCGAGCGCTGGACCCTCCGGCCGAGCGTGCTGAGCTGCACAACACCCGGGCTGACATTGCTTATGGCTGGAGTGTACGGGCTTATCCTGGGAAGCGAGACGGCCTCGGTCTTATCAAGCGTGCTGAGATGGATCACGTCGACCGCGCCTGCCGTGAGGACAGATACAAGCATCAACGAGACCGCTAATATTATTGTGTACTTCATCTATCAACCTCCTTTTTTGGATCTGATCTGCGTTTCATCATTTATTCCTTTTGATGGGTGGATCTACTGTTTAGCCATGAAGGGCAAAGATGAAATTCTAGATCATCTTTGAGCGGCAATGGAGGTAGAAGCCATGAGAGTTCTGGTCAGTGACCCGCTGGCCGAGGAGGGCATAAGACGGCTTGAGACGGCCGCCGAGGTCGATGTTATAACCAACCTCTCCCCTGAGGAGCTGGTGGAGAGGATCAAGGGGTATGATGCTCTGGTCATACGCAGCGGGACCAAGGTGACGGCTGATGTGATAAATGCAGCGGACAGGCTCAAGGTGATAGCGAGAGCTGGAGTCGGCGTCGACAACGTCGATGTTGATGCTGCAACAAAAAAGGGCATAATAGTCGTGAACGCTCCAGGCGGGAACACCATATCGGCTGCAGAGCACACAATCGCCATGATGCTGGCGCTCGCGAGAAACATCCCCCAGGCGCATGCATCAGTCCGGAGGGGCGAGTGGAACAGGAAGAAGTACACGGGCGTCGAGGTCTTCAACAAGACTCTGGGCATAATCGGGCTCGGCAGGATCGGGACAGAGGTTGCAAAGAGGATGAAGGCGTTCGGGATGCGCATACTCGCCTACGACCCGTTTATAACGGAGTCAAAGGCTGCGGAGCTCGGAATAAAGCTTGCAAGCCTCGAGGAGATCTACAGGGAGAGCGATTTCATAACTGTTCACACGCCTCTCACGCCGGAAACAAGAAACATGATCGATGAGCCACAGATAAAGATGATGAAGCCCACCGTGCGGCTGATAAACTGCGCCAGAGGTGGCATAATCAACGAGGCGGCGCTCGCCAAGGCGGTTGCTGAGAACAGGATAGCCGGCGCTGCGGTGGACGTTTACACAAAGGAGCCGCCTGTGGGAAATCCACTTCTCGAGCAGGAGCGGATCATAACAACGCCGCATCTCGGAGCATCAACCGCTGAGGCACAGATCAACGTGGCGCTTGCTGTTGCAGACCAGATAATCGCCATAAGCAAGGGCCAGCTCCCGACGACAGCGATCAACCTGATCTCCATACCACCGGAGACGATAGCACTGATGGAGCCATACATGGATATCGCAGAGAGGATGGGCAGGCTACTCGGGCAGCTTGGCACGAGCAGGTTCGAGCAGCTTGAGATTGTGTATGGTGGATCCATCGCGGAAAAGGATACCCGGTTGATAACGATAGCGGCTGTAAAGGGGCTGCTGTCAGCCATAGGTGCCCATGCGAACCTTGTCAACTCGCTGACGCTGCTGAAGGAGAAAGGCGTAAAGCTGATTGAGTCGAAGACTGAGGTGGCGAATGGATACAGCAACCTCATAACCATGCGCCTTAAAACCGCATCAGAGACATTCGCAGTTCACGGCACTGTTTACAGGCCTGACGACAGGAGGATCGTTCAGATCAACGATTACAGAGTTCATGTTCCGACTGAGGGCAATCTTGTTGTGGTTCTCCATGAGGACAGGCCGAACATAATAGGTCCGGTGTGCGTGGTTCTTGGCGAGGCGAATATAAACATCGGAAGCATGCATGTCGGCAGGATCTCACCAGGGCAGCCGCAGCTGATGGTCCTGAACGTGGATACCCCTGTCGATGACGAGACCCTGAAGAGGATACTGAGCGTTTCAGGCGTTCTGAGTGCGAGGACGATAAGCATGTGAGGATGGCCCCTTCCAGGCCATCTCTTAATGACGCACATGATGTAGTGGATAGTCTGCCATCCTTGAGTTGATATGGGCAGGCACAAAATAACATCGCTCTTATCCATTTGATGACTTGCTTGGAGAGGCACTGTTCCCGCTATGTGCTCCTGGCGAATGAATGAGTGCGCCCAGCAACCAGTATGCGTGCCCTCTAAGTTGCTGAACACCCAAGAGCGAATAACATATCACCAAGGAGAACTCCCCTTCAGGGGAGGAATATGGGTACGCATCACGTCAAGCGATACCAAAAACTGTATGACAGCTGAACGCTCAATTCAATACAACGCTTCAGGGCTCTGATGGTCAGGCTCGATCCAGACGATTATCACTACAGGATCCTCCTGGAGACGATGCACAGTTTCAACGAGGCCTGCAATTGCATCGCTGGAATGGCGTAATTCCCTCGGGAAGGCAAACAAGATCGAGATTCAAAAAGCTGTTTACCATGACGTCAGAGAGCGATTCGGACTCTCCACACAGCAACTGCAATCTCTAAAAACGCAAAGGAAATGTGTGCAGAATGATGACAGCCTGATGGGCTGTGCTTTGAATCCTTCCAGAGCTCACCTGAAGAGATCTGTTTTGTGGAGACCGGAGAAGCAAACCCTGCCGCACCTCCCGCATCCAACGCATCCTGATATTCCAGCGCGTGAGAGCATGTATTCCAGCTTCTCCATGTACCATGAGAGGAGCCTGTCCTCGGGGTTAGCCTTCGGGTTTGCCCCGGATGCCATTCTGTGAAACCCTGAGAGGATGCAGGAGTCTGCGCATCTGATCCTCTCCCCATCTGGCAGTCCGAGATCTGCAATTGTGAAGCAGTGGCATGTGGGGCATACAAAACTGCACCCGCCGCAGGAGATGCATTCCTTCGACAGGGATTTCCAGTTGATCTCTCTGAGCCTGGATCTCATGCGGTCATGAGAGAGCCAGGGCCGGGCATTCATGATCCTGTCGCGGATTTCTCTCATCAGATCCATTTTTCTCATCAACACCCTCTCCGCGTCAGTCCCGCTCTCAAGAAGTTCCTCTGAGACCCTTGTGAGCATTATGCCCTCCGGCGACCCTGTCTCCAGGAGGTATTGATCACCCAGATCTGTGAGAAGGAGATCGAAGCCCTCGTCTGCCTCAGGACCTGCTCCCATCTGCGCACAGAAGCAGCCCTCAGAAGGCTCAGTGCAGTTCAGAGCGATGATCGCAGTTGATCTTCTGCGTTTTGAGTAAAGCTCATCAGCAGGCTCAGAGAGCATTATTCTGTCAAGCAGGGAGAGAGCACGGAGATCGCATGGCCTCACCCCGACGATTAACCTCTCTTTGACCTGCGGAACCTGAAAGGTGTAAAGGCCGCTCTCCTGAAGGTATGTGAAGAGCGTCTCACGTGGCGGGAGAAACAGCCGTGTTGGCGGCAAGAGAGGATTCGGAGCTCTGAGCGCCAGATCCTCTCCCCTCCACGATACTAGCTGCGGCTCTTCATTCACGAGAACAGGTGCTATGATCTCGAAGAATGCGCTCGCTCTTCTGAGCAGCTCAGGAAGATCTTTCTTTTCGAGGAAAAACATCATGCGCCCTCCCTCCTGATGCTGACGGATGTGATCTTCAGAGCCGGAACCTTCGAGTGTGGATCGAGCTGCCATCCGGTGAGCATATTTGCAGGCGATTCCCTGAAATGGAAGGGCATGAAAAGTGTGCCACTGTTGACGCTATCGCTCAGCCTGGCCCTCGCCCTTATGGTGCCGCTCCCCGACTCCAGTATCACACCTGTACCGTTTCTGATCCCAAGAGCAGCAGCATCCTCTGGATTTATATCAACAAAAGCCTCAGGCACCTCGCGCTCCAGAATGCATACCCTTCTGGTCATGCTCCCTGTGTGGAAGTGGTACTGGCTCCTGCCTATGATGAGCGTGAACATCTCCTTCTCACACCTGCGCTGATCAACATGCCTGAACAAGGCACGCCCGCGCGGAAAACCATCCCTGTAAAGAACGGGCGTTCCAGGATGCGTCTCTGTCGGACACGGCCAGTGGATGCCGCCGCGCTCTAGGCGCTCGTGTGTGATGCCGCCGTAGCTTGGAGTCAGTGCCGCGATCTCCCTCATCACATCAGCCGAGGAATCGTAACCTGCGGGGATACCGAAGATTTCGAGAAGCTTCGCAGCCACAATCCACTCAGGCAGCGCACTCCCTGGAGGATCGATCGCCTTTCTAATGAGCTGTACCTTTCTCTCTGTTGATGTCACTGTGCCGTACTTCTCCGCAAATGATGCAATGGGAAGAACAACATCCGCCATTCTTGTAGTCTCTGTTGGGAATATGTCTGCAACCACCAGGAGATCGAGAGACTCCAGCGCCTTCCTGATCCTTGAGCCGTTTGGGTAGCTGAGAGCCGGGTTTTCTCCTGAGATGTACATTCCTCTGATCTCAGATCCAGCGGAGCCCATGATCTCGACTGCTGTCCTGCCATGAGATTCGGGAAGCTCCACGTTCCATGCGGCCTCGAACTTCTCTCTGAACTCAGACACCCTCTGATATCCGGTGTAGTAATCGGGAAGCGCGCCCATATCGCATGCGCCCTGCACGTTATGGTGGCCTCGAAGCGGATATATGCCGGCCCCGTCCCTCCCCAGATTTCCGGTTGCGAGAGCAAGATTGGCAATCGCCTGAACGTTGTCTGTGCCGTGTGCATGCTGGGTTATGCCCATCGCGTACACGATAGCAGCAGTACCTGCAGATCCATACATCACAGCAGCATCGTGTATGCGCTCTGCTGGCACACCGCATATCCGCTCTGCGGCCTCAGGAGTGTATTCTGCGATGCGGTCACGCACAGCATCGAAACCATCCGTCCTGGAGCGTATGAAATCCTCATCGATCATACCCTCACGGATCACGATGTTCAGGATCGCATTTAAAAGAGCAATATCTGTGCCAGGCCTTATCTGCAGATGCAGATCCGCGATCTCTGCAATCTGTGTCCTTCTCGGATCCACAACTATGATTTTGGCACCGTTTCTCCTGGCCTCCATGATGTGAAGAGCGACCGCAGGATGCTGCTCCGTGGTGTTCGATCCGATGATCATTATCACATCGGAGTGGAGAAGGCTTTCGATTGGGTTCGTCATCGAGCCGCTGCCGAGAGATGCGCCCAGTGCAAAAAGCGTGGGCGCATGGCAGAGCCGCGCGACGTTGTCGATATTGTTGGTTCCGAGTGCTGCGCGGCCGAGCTTCATTAGTAGATAGTTCTCCTCGTTCGTGGCCTTTGCTGATGTGAGAACCGCGAGGGCATCAGGTCCTGAATCTCTCTTAATCTCAGCGAGCGATTTCGCTATGAAGGAGAGCGCCTCGCTCCAGGATGTTTGAACATAACGATCCCCCTTTCGCATCATTGGCTCTCTGAGCCTGTCCGGATGGCCCACGAAGTCAGGAAGGAGCCAGCCCTTTGCGCAGAGCCTTCCCCTGGCGGGTGGCTTCAGGGATGGTGTGACAGCATTGACTCTATTGTTATCTACATGAAGGTAAATGCCGCAGCCGCAGCCGCAGTAGACGCAGGTCGTCTCTATCGCATCCAAAGCCATCACCATGTATGCTCGGACATCATCATATGGAAGATTCCGATCACCTGTAACACCGACCGTTCATACTGCAGTTCGTTTGAATTTGCACAAGCCTGTGCCAGTTCCGCCTCTCCCACAGCCGCTGGGAGAGGTCCTCCTCGTCGACCATCTGTCTCATTCTGTTTGTGAGCGTTCTCCAATTAACAAGGTGACCATCGAAATCTGGCCCGTCCACGCATGCAAATCTGGTCTCTCCTCCCACCTCGACCCTGCATGCCCCGCACATCCCTGTTCCATCGACCATGAGGGGAGTGAGGCTGACCACGGTCTTCACACCGAATGGCCGCGACGCCTCTGAGACGACCATCATCATGAAGGGGCAGCCGTGAACGAAGATCCTGTCAGCCCTGTTGCCCTCCTCCAGATATCTGGAGATGAACTCATTGGCCCAGCCAGGCTCGCTGCAGCTCCCATCGCCCAAAACAACATGCAGCTCGTCACTCAGACCCCTGAGCATCTCCTCCCAGAAGATGAAACTTCTGCCGCGCCCCTCCACAACTGTCACAACATAGTTGCCTCTTTCCTTCAGGGCCTTGACAAGAGGGATTGTCGGCCCGATCCCGAAGCAACCACAGGCGCATATCACATTGCCGAAGTGTGAGATCTCCGTCGGCTCACCCAGAGGCCCTGCCAGATTGAGCACGTGGTCCCCCACATTCAGGGATGCGAGCTTCATCGTGCTCGTGCCGAGAACATAAAACACAACATCAACAGTGCCCCCGTCCGGATCCCATCCGGCCAGGCTCAGGGGCAGCCTCTCACCACGCTCATCCACTCTGATTATGAGAAACTGCCCCGGATGGGCAGCCTCAGCGATCCGCGGCGCCTCAAAGCGCATGTGGATTATGTTGGGCGCAAGAACCTCCTTCTCACATATTCTGTACATGCTGCAACCCCTGGATCTTTTTTATGCGAACCGCGCAGAACTTGAGCTCTGGTATCTTTGCTGCAGGATCTAGGAACCTGGATGTTAATACATTTGCTGGGGTCTCAGAGAAGTGGAACGTCATGAACGCCGTCCCTCTGGGAGACCTGTCTGTGAGCCTGGCCCTCGCTCTGACAGATCCGCGCCTTGATGTAATCTCTACAGGATCCCCCTCGTTCAATCCCAGCTTCGCTCCGTCCTCCGGGTTTATCTCGACGACCTCCTCGCCGCGAAGGTACTCCAGATCATGGACCCTTCTGGTCATCGTGCCTGTGTGGTAATGGTAAAGGATCCTACCGGTGATAAGCACCATCGGATACTCGCTATCCGGAAGCTCCTCAGGGGGTCTGTATCTCAGGACTCTGAATCTGCCTCTGCCGTTTGCAAAGCCATCCCTGTGCAGATAAGGTGTTCCCGGGTGTTTGAAATCGGGGCACGGCCACTGTATCCCTCCGCTCTCAAGCCTCTCGTGGGATATACCGCCGTATATCCTCGCGACCCTGGAGATCTCGAGCATTATCTCTGCGGTGGAGCTGAACGAGAATCCCTTTCTGTAGCCCATTCTGAGCGCGAGCTCCTGGAGAATCCACCAGTCAGGCCTAGCATCCCCTGGCGGATCCAGGATCCTGCGAACCATCTGGACCCTTCGCTCTGTGGATGTGAATGTCCCGTCCTTCTCGAGGGAGCACGCAGCTGGAAGAACAACATCTGCTAGCTGCGCTGTCTCTGTGAGGAATATGTCCTGGACGACAAGAAACTCCAGATTTCTCAGCGCCTCTACGACATGCCCTGCATCCGGCTCGCTCAGCACCGGGTTCTCCCCCATGATGTACATCGCTTTTATTCTGCCGCTTCTCGCTGCATCGAACATCTCAACTAGCGTGAGCCCGGGGCGCTCAGGTATCCTCATCCCCCAGATGCCCTCGATCATGGCCCTGGCCTCGGCGCTCATCACACTCTGATATCCAGGAAGCATGTTTGGAAGTGCTCCCATATCACACGCGCCCTGGACATTGTTCTGCCCGCGGAGCGGATTTATCCCACCGCCGGGCACGCCCACGTTGCCAGTCATCATCGCAAGATTCGCAAGCGCTAGCACATTATCAGTTCCACAGACATGCTGTGTTATGCCCATCGAGTATACAATGGATGATGGCCTGACGCTTGCGTAGAGCAGCGCGGCCTCTCTGATGAGCGATTCATCGACACCTGTGATTCTGGATATGACATCCATCTGAAGCTCATCAAGTGATCTGGCAAAATCCTCAAAGCCCTCGGTGCGATCCCTGATGAATCTCATGTCGGCGAGCCCGGCGTCCTTTATGGATTTGCACATCCCGAGAATGAGAGGCAGATCTGTCCCCGGATGGTTGCGAAGCCAGATGTCTGCGATATCGCACAGCTCGATCCTGCGCGGATTTACCACGATGATCCTGGCGCCCTTCCGCTTCGCCTCCTTTATCCTGAGACCTATTACTGGATGCTGCTCTGTGGTGTTGGATCCTATTACAAGTATGCATCTAGCGCTCCTGATATCCTTTATGGAATTGGTCATCGCTCCGCTGCCTATCGCAATTGACAGCCCTGAGATCGTCGAGGCGTGGCAGAGCCTTGCGCAATTATCTATATTGTTCGTGCCCATTACGACCCTGGCGAATTTCTGAGCTAGATACACCTCCTCGTTGGTGCACTTCGCAGATGCAACCATCCCGAACTCATCGCCTCTGAATGATCTGAGACGCTCTGCGATCAGATCCAGCGCCTCATCCCAGGTGGCGCTCACGAGCACGTTGTTTTTTCTGATCATCGGGGTTCTGAGACGGTCCGGGCTCTCTGCGAACTCCAGCCCGAACCTGCCCTTCACGCAGAGCTGCCCCTCATTTGCTCCGCCCCTGTGGCCCCTGACCCTCACGATGTGGTTGTTTCTTGCACCGACTTCCATCTGGCATCCGACAGCACAGAATGGACAGGTCGTCACTGTGCTCCTCTCAGCCCGCTCCCACTTCTCGATTCTTGCGTAGAGAGCGCCAGTGGGGCAGGCATCGACACATGCCCCGCAGAACTTGCAGTTGCTCTCGATCAGCGACTCTGGGCCGATCCGGCTGCTTCTGTGATAGTCCGCGATCATGTGCAGAACATCCTCGCCCCTGATCTCAGAGCATATCCTGGCGCATCTGCCGCACATTATGCAGAGATTGTAATCGCGGTCGAAAAAGGGCTCCCTGAGCACCGGCAGTCCCTTGTATGAGACGGGGTATCTGATTCTCTCAAGACCGAGATACTCCGTGACCCTCTGAATCTCGCACTCCCCGTCCTTCGGGCAGTACTTGCATCCCACGGTGGCGGGAAACTTGCGCATGCACTCCTTGAGCTCAGAGCAGTCGCGTTTGCGCTCACAGATCAGGCAGCTCACAGGGTGACTGGTGATCGCAAGCAGGAGCTCCAGAGTGTTTCTCCTCATCTCCCGTATCTGAGAGGTATCGGTGCGGACGACCATCCCGTTTTCCACAAACGTTGTGCAGGACGTCGGATACGTCTCCCATCCCGCGATCTCGACTATGCAGAGCTTGCAGATGCCTATAGGCTTCAGATCCGGGTGATCGCATAGCGCCGGGATGTAGATTCCGGCCTTCCGTGCTGCATTCAGGATCGTTGTCCCTCTTGGGACCCTCACCTCAACACCGTCGATCGTAAGGCATATCTCGTCCATGTCAATACCGCTCGTGAGATCAATCGCCGCGGGTTTGGGCTTATTGTATTAGAATATTGCCGGTGCGCTGCTACGAGGACACGGCCTCGCAGCTCGCCAAAAAAGACCGCCCGATATGCTGCAACTCTCATGCGATCGGAAACTCCGGGTTATCAATGATCTGGGTTGAGATTGTTTTCCTGTGAGCAGTATTCATTGGTCACCGGTTAAGGAATAGCATGCAAGATAATACGATGTGTACTTAACAATTTGCAACTACAGGTATCGTACCGCTTGATGACATCGATAGCAATAGTCACAACGAATAACTTCAAGATAATATCAATGTAAAAATTGTTGAGTGATTCTTTCACCAAACGGCCTTAACCGATGACATATGGAGCAGTATTGATCCGCTTTCGCGACCTCCTCTCCTGCCCTAAGACCGGAGTCTGAGCACTGTGCTCTCCATCGGTTGGATGCCCGGTGCGATATCTATAAAGCAGATGTGTTCCTGGAGATCTGCGATATGAGATCTTTGCTCGCCCTCCTCTCAGTTCTGCTCTTTATCCAGGGGTCTGCAATATCACATAAGGTGGATGATATCTTCTCCAATATCGATTCATGTGATGTGACTGTATCCGGCGATCTCTCTGGATGTTACATTCAGGCAGACCTCATTCGCTCCGGTGTTATCTTGAGCAGCCGTGTGCTCCCACTGGATGCTCCCGGCACTCTGATGATCAGCTGGAACCTGAGCGATCCGGATGAGGGGGCTTACGTGGCATGTGCCAGCGTGATCAGAAATGGGACAGTACTGGAGAGGAGATGCTACAGCTTCTACCACGGGGGAGAGGTCCCTGTCAGATTCGATGTCAGGGATTTTCTGGCAGACTCGTCCGGCATACATATGGTCATATATGCAGCGGATCCTGCGATTGTTGATATATATTACATGCTCATATCAGGAAACAAAGCTGTTTATGTCTACAGAGACAGATCTGTGAAGATCACGGGCGGCAGAGGTGTGCCCACGCTCGTGGAGTGGAAGTGGCCTGTGCTGCTGGATGCTGGAGAGACGTACACAGGGAGGGCAAAGATAGTCGAGCTCTCCACAGGCCAGACGCGCGCCTTCATGAACAGATTCGTCGCTTTGGAGAACGCCAGGATCACCGAGACATATGAGGATGAGATGGGCGCATCCGCGACAGTTCTTGGAACATCAAGAGTTCCATTCATGGGGAGCCTCAGGTTCGTTCTGAACAATGGCACAGAGGTGGAGGTTATCGAGAAGAAAACACCGGTGCTGCTTGAGGGCGATGATGAGACCGTGGAGATCTCGTGGAACAGAACGCTCGATCCTGGCATCTACCACCTCAAGGTGATGCTACTGAACAGCAGCGGAGCCGTGGTCGATCTCCGGGAGAGCGTGATAGAGGCAGAGCCTGTCGTCCGGAGAGGATCAAACGAGAGCACTCCGAGCAAGAGCAGCCCGTCTGCACCAGTTCTAGCTGGACTGATTGCGATATTCTCGGTCAGACAGATCCTCAGGAGATGCGATCGAAAAAGGTAGCTCCTAAGCTCCCCATATTCAGGCATATGGATCCGCAGCATACTGATTATTTGTGGGTAATGGCACAGTTATCTTC
>NZ_JAOAKP010000039.1 GCF_026419855.1 Methanothrix sp. | reverse complement strand
TGTTGGATAAGTCTTTAAAATCCGCAAGCAGAGGACGATTCCAGGAATGCGTGGAGAGTAGATCAGAATCAATAGCTGGAGACGTTATCACAAAAGGTTATCCAACACAGCATACCGAGAGTAGCGCCTGCCGCTTAATGCGTCTGAACATGACGGGTTGACGTGACTTCCGCTCCGGGTCTGAAGACAGGAGTTTGCGTCCTGCTGCCATATCAGATCAGACCGCTTGATGTTATCAGAAACTCTGCCACCTCACCCTCAGGCTGCGACCTGTGCTTCACCACACGCATTCTTCTCCTTCCCTCGCCCAGTCTCTCCAGCGCAAGTATCGCCTTACAGAGATGCTCCATCGATGTTCCTCCAACAGGTCTGAGGACTCCCGTGTCGACATCCATGTACACCTGATTTGTTATAACCACAGGTACGCTGTGTTTTCTGGCGATCTCCTGGAGCTCTGAGAGCTGTGCTGTCAAAGATCTCTTTATATGACGGTTATCATTTGCTTCAAGAGCAGCTCTGTAAAGCGATGTCGCGGAATCAAGAACAATGAGTCCGAAGCCCTGCCCGACGATCCTGGACGCATCCCTTATCGCCATGTGCTGCTGCTCGAGGCTGAGCGGCTGGAATACCACGATCTTCGAGGCGATCTCCTTAGCGTTCTCCCCCGCGATCTGGACGAATCGATCGGGAGAGAATCCCTCGGTATCTATGAAGATCACACGCGATCCGAGCCTCACGGTCTGCACCGATAGCTGTATCACTATGTTGGTCTTTCCGGTGCCGGATTCGCCGTATATCTGGGTTATTATCCCCGCCTCGAATCCGCCACCGAGGAGCTCATCGATGCTCTTGCATCCTGAGGGAATTCGTTTGATCATCTGCGAGGAGATTGTGATGGGATACTATAAGGGTTCCTGCAACGTTGATGCTGAAGATCTCTATGCGGTGTGAGTTGTAGCCCCGGTTTCCAAAGCGCATGCATAGAGGACTGGGCAATCGCATTTGTTCGCAAAGCATACCATAGATATGTGCTTCAGCAGGCAACTACTCGTCTCTGAGCGGCACATCGAGCCTCATCAGATCCGATGCTATGAGCGTCTCCGGGAACACCTTCCGGGCATCGTTCAGAAGCGGTGCTGTGTCCTCAGAGTACCTGGAGCTTATGTGTGTCAGAACAAGCCTTCTCACACCGGCCCTTGCAGCGAGCGCAGCAGCCTCTCCTGCGGTTGTGTGCTTCGTCTCCACCGCCCAATCGAGCATATCATCGGCCAGCGCGCCATCGTGTATGAGCAGGTCCGCGTTCCTGCTCGCATCCTCGATTTCCCGGGTCGGCCTGGTGTCCCCGCTGTACACGACCTTCCTCCCAGGTCTGGGAGCACCCAGCACATCCTCCGGTCTCACAACCCTCCCATCGATCTCCACGCTCTCCCCCCTCTGGAGCCTCCCGAACATGGGCCCAACAGGAACACCGAGCTCTATCGCTCGCTCCCTGTTGAACCTTCCGGGCCGCATGTCCTCCAGGAGCATGTACCCCAGGCTTGGCACACTGTGCTGGGTTGCGATCGCCTTCACAGTGTAGCCGTTCATTCGCACAGCATCCCCCGGCCTCAGCTCCAGCGCTCTAACCTCGAATTCCCGCGCGCAGCATCCGAGGCCGTTCAGGATGCTCACCATCCTAGCAGTGCGCGGAGGTCCGGCTATCACGAGCGGATCCTTCCTCCCCTGGAAGGCCATCGTCTCCAGAAGCCCGGGTATACCAAGTATGTGGTCCGCATGGAGATGAGTCAAAAATATGTGGCTCAACCGCATCATGCCGGTCCTCGCGATCATCATCTGCCTCTGAGTGCCTTCGCCGCAGTCAAAGAGAATAAGATCTCCCTCACGGTTCACAAGAATGGCAGGCAGGCTCCTCTCAGGCGTGGGCAGAGAGCCAGCTGTACCTAAAAAGATGACCTGGAGCAAAAGATCACCATCGCATCAGTGCATGTAGCTGTCAAGCCGCCTGAGACCTTCCATCTCACTCCTGTCCATACCAGAGATCTCTATGATCCTCTCCTGAATGTGGATCGGCGCCTTGGCCCTTATCGCCAGCGCCAGACAGTCGCTCGGCCTTGCATCGAGCTCGCTCCTCTTGGAGCCGTGCACGAGCGAGAGCCTGGCATAGTATATTCCTCCCTCGAGGTCATCTATGAGCACATCTGAGATCGTCGCCTCAAGGCACTCCAGGACTGATATGAAGAGATCGTGGGTCATCGGCCTGGGCGAGACCTCCCCGGAGAGGGCGTTGTGGATGGATATCGCCTCTGAGAGCCCGACGAATATCGGCACTATCCGCGACCTCTCGTCCTCCAGGAGGACCACAGGTGAGGGGGCTCCACCAAGCGTCTCGGCTATGTAAACACCCTTCACGCGCACAGGCACAACGCTATCCTCACCAGCATCCTCATAGATTTCATCTGACATTTGACTTCCTCTCCAAGAAGGGGGACCTCGCATGCGGGTTTCAGGCTCTTGCCACTGAGACCCTTATATTTACGCCATCCACCTCCCAGTCCTTAGTAAGTTCTCCCTCTAGATCTAAATCATTTCCTATTCTTAAAAGAGTCGCCCTGACCTCGCTGCTTATGTGGTCCCTCCAGCCTGATACGAGATCGATGACATCATTGCTGTCCAGCGCGACGGAGACCCGGATCATCTCGTCCACCTTCAGATCCAGATCCTTCCTCATGTCCTGTATCCTCCGTATGATCTCGCGCGCGTATCCCTCTGCTCTGAGTTCGTCCGTCAGTGTTACATCCACGTACACCATGCCCTTCGAGAACTCGGCCGGTATGAGGCTCGCAGGAGGTATCTCCCTGAACTCGACCATCTCTCTTGTGATCATGTAGCTCCTGCCCTTCCACTCCAGAGGCTCTCCGCTCTCGACGATCCTCTTTACATCCCTTGGATCCATGGATGTGAGAGCCTCGACCACATCCTTTGACTCGCCCTTGAATACAGGCCCTATCTTTTTCTGTACGACAGAGATCTCCAGGTTCATCTCAGGCTTCTCTCCCGGAGGCAGGACGATCACCTCCTTGGAGTTGGTCTGCGTCCTGAGAACATGGACGAGATCCCTGAGATCAAGGTGCTCATCAGATGAGATTATTATTCTGGAGACCGGCCAGCGGAGCTTTCTTCCGCCCTTCTGCCTTGCATTGGAGACCGCCTCCGAGATCTCCCTGACATAGCTCATGCTCTCCTCGAGCCTTTTATCTATCAGATCCTCCCTGTAGCCGGGCCAGTCACACATGTGAACCGACTCCGGAGCAGATGGATCCAGACCCCTCACAAGGTTCTGGTAGATGCTCTCAGCCAGGAACGGCGTGAACGGCGCAAGGAGCTTCACCAGAGTCGACATAACACTGTAGAGGGTCGCATAAGCTGCTAGCTTGTCCGGGTCATCTGTCTCGATCCAGGTCCTGGGGCGCACGAGCTGAATGTACCATCTCGATAAATCTTCAAGAATGAAATCCTGCAGCGATCTCGTCACCCTGTGGAGCATGTACCCTGCCATGTTCTCCTCGATCTCCTTTGCGAGCGAGTTCACCCTTGAGATGATCCAGCGGTCCTCCGGCCTGAGATTGTATCTGCCTGTATCAGCCTTAGATATGTCGAATTTGTCCAGTATCATGTAGGGCAGGGGGAAGCGGTAGGCGTTCCAGAGAATGTTGAGCATGCGGTTGACATTCATAGCCCCCTCCCAGCTGAAGTGAAGATCCTCCCAGGGGGCATTCGATGAAAGGACGTAGAAGCGAAGGGTGTCGGCTCCGTATCTTCCAACGACATCCTCTGGATGCACGACATTCCCTATGCTCTTTGACATCTTCCTGCCCTGCTCGTCGAGCGTGAAACCGTGCATCAGGACGCTCCTGTACGGAGCTCTTCCGAATGCAACCATGCTCGCGCCGAGCTGCGAGTAGAACCAGCCTCTTGTCTGGTCATGACCCTCTGTTATGAAGTCAGCAGGCCACCAGACTCTGAACTCATCCTCCTCTCTCGGGAAGTTCAGCGTGGCCCATGACGCTACAGCGCTGTCAAACCACACATCGAAGACATCCGGCACTCGCTCCATCTGGCCGCCGCAGCTGCATCTCAGCCACACATCATCCACAGCGGGCCGGTGCAGATCATCCACAGGTTTGCCAGTCCGCGTCTCTAGCTCCGCGGCTGTGCCGATGACATCCATGGCGCCGCAGCTCCTGCAGATCCAGATCGGCAGGGGTATCCCCCAGTATCGCTGCCTCGAGATGCACCAGTCGCGTGCGTTCGATATCCAGTCCCTGAATCTTGCGGATCCTGCCCAATCCGGGTACCATGATACCCTCTCGATCTCCTGCAGCATCTGATCTCTGAGGTCGGATATCCTGATGAACCACTGCCTTGTGGCTATGAATATTATCGGTGTCTTGCACCTCCAGCAGTGGCCGTATCTATGCACCAGCTCCCCACTCGCGAGTAGCGCGCCCCTCTCTGTGAGATCCTCCACTATCTCTGTGTTTGCATCCCTGACGTACTTCCCCTCATACTTCTTGCCGGCCTCCGATGTGTATCTCCCGTCCTCCCCGACCGGACAGAATATCGGAAGTTTCTTCTCGAGGCCGAGCTCGTAATCCTCGAGGCCGTGGCCCGGGGCTATGTGCACGATTCCCGTGTTCTCAGCGGTTACAAAATCAGCAAGATGAACCCCATGGACGAAATCCCTCTGAGGTGGGACCAGGTCTTCGAGGGGGTTTTTGTATGTCAGCGAAAGCAGGTCCTCTCCCCGCATGCTTTCCAGTATCTCGTAGTCCACGTACCTCCCCTGCTTCAGGACATTCTCGATGAGGTCTGTTGCCATTATGAGGATCTCGTATGTGCCATCCCTGCGCCATGCTCTGACCTTGGAGTACATGAAGTCTTTATGAACAGCGACGGCAACATTCGCTGGAATTGTCCAGGGTGTTGTGGTCCATATCACGATGTATGTGTTCTCCTCGCCCTCAACGGGGAACTTGACGTATATCGATGGGTCTCTCTCATCCCAGTACTCGACCTCGGAATCAGCGATGGCTGTCTGGCACCTCGGGCACCAGTTCACCACCCTCAAACCTCTTTCGAGCAGCCCTTTCTCATGTGCTTTCTTCAGCGTCCACCATGCTGCCTCGATGTACTCGTTCTTAAGCGTCATGTACGGGTTGTCCCAATCGAGCCATACTCCGAGGGACTTGAACTGCTCAGTCATCTCGTCCTTCTGTCTCAATGCGAAGCTCTTGCACTGCTCGATGAACCTGTCCACCCCATATGTCTCGATATCCCTCTTGCTCCTGAATCCGAGGTGCTCCTCGACCTTGACCTCTATTGGCAGGCCGTGCATGTCCCAGCCGGCCCGATCCTTGAGCGCATACCCCCTCATGGACATGTATCTGAGAATGGAGTCCTTGATCACCTTGTTCCAGGCTGTGCCGAGGTGGATCCTGCCGGTTGTGTATGGCGGGCCGTCGACGAAGAAGAACCGCCTTCCACCCGACCTCTGTCTCCTGACCTTGTGGTAGACATCCTCTCTATGCCAGAACTCTCTGACTTCATCCTCGACATTCTTGGGGTTGTACTGTCCTGGAACCTCGACGATCACACCCAGTCCTCCAGTAAAACAGCTCGACCATTTGGCGATGCTCTATTTAGCCTTTATGCGGTCTCTGATGTGCCCGGTCTTTTGCGAGATCGCGTCACCCCAAGTTCATCGCTTCAAGTCTCTGCGTCGTGCAAATGTTTTCGATCTTCTGCAGAACAGACTCTTCGCCATCTCTGCCGCAATAACATATACGGCCACAATCACGACGATTACAGCCGGAAAACTCATGGGAAGCGGCATGAACATGAAAACCCTCCCAGCGGCGTGTAGGGCAGCAGAAATGCGGCCGCTCCCACTGCCAGGGTTGATGTGATGAGGTATCTGCTGGGCATAGATATGATAACGACCGCCTTGTGCGTATAACCAGAACAACCATCGAGGCGGATATCACAGACTCAATGAACCAGCCTCTTCTGAACTGGGAGAACAGCAGAATCAGATCTCTGGGCTTTCTCATCTGTCTGGGAATGTTAGAGCCGTACTTCCTCAGCTTCTCCGCGGCTTCATCCTCTGTCAGACCATCTGGTCCCGTACCTAGCTCTTCCATCATCACCCTCTCCGCGCTCAGCGCCCAGAAAGCAGAAACATCACGAGCCACTCTATTCGATCCACTGTGCATAATGGTGGCATCCTCTCCAACCCGACCTCCTCATCATTTAGGCAAAATGAGACGGAAATGTGGCGAATGATGCTGCTTTTCTTAGAAGATAACTGTGCCATTACCTGCTGTGTTGGATAAGTCTTTAAAATCCGCAAGCAGAAGACGATTCCAGGAATGCGTGGAGAGTAGATCAGAATCAATAGCTAGAGACATTATCACAAAAGGTTATCCAACACAGCACCATTACCCACAAATAATCATTATGCCGCGGACCCATATGCCCAAATTATGGGGAGCTTAGGCTCCAAGACAGGAGTTTGCTTTGCGTCACCATGCAGGAGTGCAGAAACAGTATCTCCTGGGGCATCTGCATGCACACCTGAATGCACCAACTAAGGTGCTGTGAAATGTCCCAGATACGCAGATATCAGCCATATCGCCATGATGGCGATGGTCAGGATCATCAGAATCACCGCCATTCTTTGATCCGAGCCTATCACCACTGGTAGAGGTCCGATCATGACAACCGCTCCGCCCCGGATCTCTCCCCTGCGGTCTTCTCTCCTTTCAATCTCCTCGTATCTCTGCTCACGCATCATGCCCTCAATCATCAGAAGCATGATTCCAGAGATGATCATGAGGATCCCAAGAAGCAGCAAGTCTACCTCCTCCAGAGCGCCGTGGAGATCAGCATGAGCGCTATCGCGAGAAGCATGGCTGCAAATGCCATGCCTGGCGTGGAGCCGAAGACGATCGGTATCGGGCCTATGAGAAGCACTCCCCCGAACTCGCTTTCCACACGATCGATGGAGAGGAGCGACAGGATTGTGATGAGAATCCCGATCATTATCAGAGACCAACCGATCAGACGGAGCATCCATTCACAGTATAGCCGCAAGATATAAAGGCATTTTTGCGAATTCGTGGGTGATGATCCAGAGACCCAGAGGGACCAGGGACTTCCCGCCTGAGGAGGCCCACAGAAGGCGTGCAGTCAGAGAGAAGATGATCGATGTGATGGAGAGATGGGGCTACCGCGAGGTCGCGACCCCGACCTTCGAGCATCTCGAGCTCTTCACGCTCAAATCGGGTGAGGGGGTCATAGAGGAGATATACAGCTTCAAGGACAAGGGCGGCAGGGATATCGCCCTCAGGCCGGAGCTAACAGCGCCTGTGATGAGAATGTACGTCAGCGAGCTTCACAGCGCCCCGAAACCACTAAGGCTCTACTACTTCGCCAACTGCTTCAGGTATGAGAGGCCGCAGAAGGGCAGGTTCAGGGAGTTCTGGCAGCTCGGCTGCGAGCTCATCGGTGGCAGACGCTCCGACTCCGAGGCCGAGGTCATAGCGATGGCTGATGAAGTCTTGAAAACAGTTGGAATCAGAGGGGATATCCACATCGGTTATCTGGGACTGATAAGATCGATGCTGAAGATGGTCCCTGAGGCACACAGACAGAGCATAATGAGGCTCATCGACAAGAAGGAGAGGGATGCGCTCAGTGAGCTGCTCCAGAGCATAGGAGCTGAGGATCTCGGTATCATGGAGCTGATCAGTCTGAAGGGTAGGGGAGCGCTCGACAGAGCCGAGGAGCTGATCTCTGAGCTTTCATCGATCGATATCTCAACAGAGGGCGCCAGCACCGCGCATTCTTCTGTGGAGGAGGTAACTGGTGCGGCCGGCAGAGAGGGCGCACGCGCCTCTGCGAGAGCCGGCAGATCTCCGGAGTCTGAGATGAACCTGGGGGATTTCAGGGAGATGCTGGAGCTTCTGGATGCGTACGGTGTAGAGGCGACTGTCGACTTCGAAATAGTGCGCGGTCTCGAGTACTATACCGGCACCGTCTTTGAGATCTACACCTCCGGCCTGGGAGCCCAGAACCAGATATGCGGCGGCGGATCGTACGAGCTCGCCAGCCTCTTCGGCGGGTCAGAGACGTTCTCCACAGGCTTTGGCATCGGGTTCGACCGGATAATGGAGGTCATCGGCGAGGTTGATCGACCAAAGCCCCCTGTGGTTCTTGCGTTTACCCCTGATGTGAAGATTGATGCCATCAGGATCGCGAAGCATCTCAGGAATGTCGCTCCTGTTGTCATAGATGTCATGGGACGCTCCCTGAGCGCTCAGCTGAAATCAGCATCTTCGATCAACGCCGAGCACGTCATAATCGTAGGGAGGAAGGAGCTAGACTCTGGCAAGCTCGTTCTCAGGGATATGGTGAGAGGCTCTCAGGAGGAGCTGAGCCTAGGTGAGATCGAGGAACGGCTTAGGATCGCTTTTGGGCGAAATACCACACTGCAAAAATAGAGTCGCTCTTGTGTGTTCAGCAACTTAGAGGGCACGCATACTGGTTGCTGGATGCACTAATTCAATCGCCAGGAGCACATAGCAGGAAAAGTGCCTCTCCAAGCAAGTCATCAAATGGATAAGAGCGAATAGAGTATCTCTTTTCTCGAAAAGAGCGGTGCCCGGCAGATCTTCGTGCTGTAGCGCCATCTGCCCATATGGGAAACCGGTTCGAGCCGCTTCATAAGCGCAGATCGCTTTCGTATGGGATTAACCTCCCCTTCTGAAGTACCTAGGAGCAGTCTCAAGCGCCCTGGCGATCAGCTCCGCTCCCTTATCAAGATCCTCCAGGCTAAGGACCTCCACAGGGGAGTGGATGTACCGTGTGGCAATGCTCACAACACCGGTCTTGACGCCTTCTCTTGAAAGCTGGATCGCGGTTGCATCCGTTGTGCCACCGCCTGAGACATCAAGCTGCACGGGTATGTTGAACTCCTTGGCGGTCTCCTGCAGCCAGTCGAGCACATCCTGATCTGCTATCAGCCCCCGCCCGGATGCGTCCACGACCGTTATGACCGGCCCCTTGCCCATTTCCAGAGCAGAATCCTTCTTATCAATTCCAGGATGGTCCCCTGGAATTGTCGTGTCCGTGACTATTGCAAGATCGGGCTTGATGCCGAATGCGCATGTCTTCGCACCCTTAAGGCCGACCTCCTCCATCACTGTGCTGACCGCATATACTGTGCACTCAGTCTTGGTTCTCTTCATCGCCTCTATCATCATCACCACGCCGGCGCGGTTATCAAACGCCTTTCCTGTAACCCTGTCGCCTCTGAGTGGAACAAACAATCTGTCAACAGTTATGGGCACCCCAGGAACGATCCCCATCTCCCTCGCTTCGTTCTGATCCCTCGCCCCGACGTCTATGAACATATCTCTGGACTCAACAGGCTTCTTCCTGTCCTCCTCCTTCATCACATGTGGCGGCTTGGAGCCTATGACGCCGAAGACAGGGCCGCTCTTTGTGTGAAGTATGACCCTTTGGTTCAGAAGCGTCTGGTCAAACCATCCGCCGATCTTCACGAAGTACACGAAGCCCTTCTCGTCGACAAACTTGACCATCAGACCGATCTCATCGGCGTGTGCTGCTATCATTACAGACGGCCTCTTGCCCCTCCTGGTAGCGACCAGGTTTCCCAGCGTGTCCGTCTGAACCTCATCGACGTGGGGAGCGAGCTCATCTCTTATGATCTGCATCACGCTTCTCTCTCTCCCCGAGATTCCATGGGCGTTGCTGAGCCTCTCGAGCAAAGATCTCATCCAGATCCTCCTATCTACGCAGTTCTTATCCTGGCACCCTCGTTCCTCGATCTTGTTATAATAATCTCTCCGCCAATATCGCCCATCACATCGCGGGCAGCTGACTCTATGTCCCTGGTGTTCGTGTCGGTTATCGCATACACCGTGGGTCCGAAGGAGCTCAGGCCGGAGCATGCTGCTCCTGCTGAGACCATCTCCTGCATCAGCATTTTGATCATCGGATGCTGCAGCTCGACCTCCACGCGCTTGAAGCCGAGCTGCTGTATTCTGTTAACGGCCATACCAAATGTATCAAGGTCCTCCTCAATAACTGACGGTAACATCCTTACCATTATCTGGTAGCAGAGCTCCTGGACATCTGAGAGCGGAACCGGGCAGTACTCCCTGAATATATCGACCTCCCGCTGACCGTACGCGCCCTTCTCTATGTTAGGAACAGCAAGTACTATCTTCCAGCTCTCAGGAAAATCATGGCGCGCTATCACGGGAGGTGGTCTCACCCCAGCGCTGGCAGAGGACGGCCTGAAGTCTGATTTCTCCCTGCCCGGGCCGAATGTGTGCCCACCATCCACGATGAACCCACCCATCTCAAATGCCGCAACTCCTATTCCACTGGTTCCGCCGCGGCTCACCGCAGACGCGATCTCTCTGATGCTCACCCTCTTGCCGTAAAGCTCGCAGAGCGTCTTTCCGACTGCCACAGCGAGCTGTGTCCCACTGCCCAGACCCACATGCGTCCTGTAGCAGCTTCTGACAGATATGCGCGCCCCTCCAAGGCCGAATCTCTCGGCGACCTTTTTCGCCGCGTCCAGCGCCCTCTCCGCCTGCTCTCCCTCAACCGATAGATCCCTGTCGATCTCTCCCTCCACGACTATGTTCGGCTTATCGAGCGCTATCCCCACTCCGCCATCGACCCGCCCGGCCTCGCCGCAGAGGTCTGTGAGCGTCATGTGTATCCTTGCAGGAGTCTCTATGATCACCCTTCGCGTGTCCTGGAACATGTTGTAGGGAAACGTCTCCCTTATGGCGATCAGCGGCTCTCCCTTTCTTATGATCTTGTATCTCCTTGATAGCATCAGCTCCCTGGGAAAGATGTTGAAGAGCTGGCTCATCCTCTCGTCCGCCTGCTCGCACTCTGTCTTCGTTATATCCCTCCGCGACTCTATGCGGTGCTTGTGGAGTATCTGGCCTATTGGGATGTCAGCGCGCATCAGGTCGTTCATGAACCCGGGCTCCAGCCTCTTCAGCGGGGTGTATGAGACCGCATGTATCAGCGTCTCTCCTGTGCGGGCGTTCTTCAGCCTGACAACACGGTAGTTGACTTCCTCCCCGACCTCTATGTTGAGCTCCCTGGCGACGTCATCGGTCGCGGGCACCACCTTCTGCTCCAGCGTCTCGATCCCAACAGGCGAGCCTGTGATCACCTCCAGCAGGCTCGTCACAGAGCCGTCGGTCCCGAGAAGCATCTTCTGCACAGGACTGAGCCTGCCCACGATCCTCTCGAGCTTCGCTATCTCCTGGGCCACAGGAAAGGCAAAGGACATGTTTATGGGATCTGAGAGAATAGAATAAAGTTTTTCCCTTTCTGAATCCTGGCTGGATGGGGCATTGAGATGACGAGTTCAAGACTCCCGGGATTCTACAAGCTGCCTCCTGATGAGCGGCTTGGAAAGATCGTCGAGGTATGCGGTGATGCTGAGATAAAGGAGATGGTGAAGAGCGGTCTGAGCCTTGACCAGGCAGACAAGATGGTGGAGAACGTGATAGGTCTCTTCCAGGTTCCGCTCGGGATCGCTACAAACTTCATAATAGACGGGCGCGAAGTGCTGGTGCCGATGGCGACCGAGGAGCCATCTGTCATAGCAGCGGCCAGCAATGGGGCCAGGATGGCGCGCGATGGAGGAGGATTCTTCACAAGCTCAACAGGACCGGTGATGAGAGCCCAGATACAGGCTGTTGATCTGAAGGATCCGTATGGAGCAAGGTGCAGGATCCTGGAGCACGCGTCTGAAATAAAAAGAATTGCAAACGAGGTCGACCCGATGCTCGTCAGGCTCGGCGGAGGGGCTGTGGGCCTGGAGGTTCAAGTCATCGATTCCAGAGCCGGCCCGATGGTTGTCACGCATCTCCTGGTCGACTGCAGGGATGCGATGGGCGCGAACGCTGTTAACACAATGGCAGAGGCCGTGGCCCCTGAGATCGAGCTGCTTACCGGCGGAAGGGTCCACCTCCGGATAATATCGAATCTAGCAGACATGCGTCTCGCTAGGGCGCGGGCGGTTTTCAAAGCAGATGCAATAGGGGGAACTGAGGTCGTCTCCGCGGTCTTCAAGGCCGCTGCGCTCGCCGAAGTGGATCCGTACAGGGCTGCCACGCACAACAAGGGGATCATGAACGGTGTTACAGCTGTTGTTCTAGCAACAGGCAATGATACCCGCGCAGTCGAGGCGGGGGCGCATGCATACGCCGCCAGATCCGGGCAGTACGCATCGCTATCCAGATACGAGATCGACAGCAATGGTGATCTCGTCGGCACGATAGAGCTTCCTGTGGCGGTTGGGCTTGTGGGTGGGGCCACGCGTGTGCACCCCGTGGCCAGGGCGGCTGTGAGGATACTCGGAGTGAGATCAGCTGACGAACTCAGCAGGGTGATAGCAGCTGTCGGCCTCGCCCAGAACTTCGCTGCTCTGAGAGCTCTTGCCACAGAGGGCATCCAGCGCGGTCACATGTCGCTGCACGCGAGAAACATCGCGCTCCAGGCCGGAGCGAGGGGAGAACTGGTGGAGATCATCGCTGAGAGAATGGCGTCCGAGCGGAGGATAAACATAGAGCGTGCGTCTGAGCTTCTCAGAGAGCTGGGTGGTTCCTCTTGAGGATAGGCGTTCTGGGCCCGAGGGGCTCATACTCGGAGATGGCCGCATCTAGGCGCTTTCCGGATGCAGAGCTGGTTTACTTTGATGATATAGAGGACATATTCGATGCTGTGGAGCGCTGTGATGCGGATATGGGAGTTGTTCCGCTGGAGAACAGCCTGGAGGGCTCGGTGGCTCTGACGCTGGATCTTCTTCTCAGGAGATCACTCTTCGTATGCGGGGAGGTTGTGATCCCGATACGGCACTGTCTTCTTGGAAGAGGTGATCCCGACAGCGTCAGAATCATACTCTCGCATCCCCAGGCGCTCGCCCAGTGCAGGCAGTACATAAGGCGCAGGTATCCTGGTGTCGAGCTGAGGACAACAGGATCAACAAGCCACGCAGCCAGGCTGGCGCAGGAGTTCCCGGAGATGGCCGCGATAGCGAACCTTGAGGCTGCGAAGAGATACGGGCTCAAGGTGCTCGACAGGGACATACAGGACTCTAAGAACAATGTGACAAGGTTTGTTGTTCTATCAAGAGAGATGGCGAGGAGGACAGGTGATGACAGGACATCGATAGCTGTTTATCTGGAGAAGGACAGGCCGGGAGCACTCTTCTCTATCCTAAGAGAATTCGCGGTCAGAAACATCAACCTCACCAGGATAGAGTCGCGGCCCAGCAGAAGGGAGCTGGGGGATTACTACTTCTTCATAGACCTTGAGGGTCACGTAGAGGACGATGCTGTGCGGGAGGCGCTGGAGGGAATCGAAAAGGCCGCGAACATGGTCAAGGTCCTGGGGTCGTATCCGAAAGACCAGGCGATTTTGGGTGAGGCTCATCTCCGCGAATTATCGGAGATCTGAATTGAACCGGAATTTCGGGGATGTGTGAGGTCTCTTATCCGTCATATTCCCTGCCAGTCCGCTAATTCAGCTGAATGAGCCTCCTGAAGTTCCATTCAGTGATTCAAGTAAAAAACCCACAGACGAATGAGGACCCCTGAAAATCCAGCTTTTTGATATAAATATGCTTTGATAGAAGCATGCAGCGACATGCGCAGATCATCAAACAGGAGGTTAATGGGATCGCTCTTTTGTGTTCAGCAACTTAGGGGGCAAGCATACTGGTTACTGGATGCACTCATTCATTCGCAGGAGCACATATCGGGAACAGTGCCTCTCAGAGCAAGTCATCAAATGGATAAGAGCGAATGGGATTACTTAAATGTTAACTGATGACACACTGGATAAATCCATGTGACAGATCCGCATAGGACAGCTAATCAGAGTGCTCCTCCAGTCGTGCATCCATGCGAACCTCGATATTTCTGCCGTATCCGGGGCTCACCTCGATATCCCCATCGAACACAACGCTCCCTCTGACCAGGGTCATCACTGGAAAGATCGCCTTCTTCCCCTCATAAGGCGTCCAGTCCGCCCTGCTGTGAAGCCTCTGCACATCGATCCGCTCCTGCCTCTTCGGATCGAATATCACAAGATCCGCATCCTTTCCGACTGCGATCTCCCCCTTCGATCCCAATCCGAGTATGGATGCGGGCCTTGATGAGAGCGCGTCCACAGTTCTCTCCAGAGTTATCATGTTGCTCTTCACAGCGTACAGCATGAGGGGGAGCATTGTCTCAACTCCCGGGACGCCGGGAGGCGCATGCCATACATCATCCCTCTTCTCCTCAGGGAGATGTGGCGCGTGATCCGAGGCGATGATATCTATATCTCCTCTTCTCAGGCCATCCCAGAGGGCATCACAGTCAGCTGTGTTACGCAGGGGAGGGTTCGTCTTGAGAAAGGTCCCGAGCCTCCTGTAGTCCTTTCTGCTCAGAAAGAGGTGATGCGGAGCAACCTCACAGCTGACCCTCCTGTTCCTTCTCCTCCGCACGAGCTCCAGCCCATCGGCCGTCGAGATGTGACAGATATGGAGCCTGCATCTGGATATGCTCAGAGCCCTGTCTATCGCCGAGACCTCTGCGATCGGCGGTCTTGCCCTGGAATGAACATCAGGATCACTGCTATTCCTCAGCGGCTCCGAGTATCTCCTTATGACCTCTCCATCCTCCGCGTGCACCGTCGCGAGCGCGCCGAGCCGCTTGACCTCCTCAAGAACTCTGGCAAGCCGCTCCTCGCTTATCTCGTACATGAAGATCTCGCCGATCGCAGATGCCCCTGCCCTGATGAGGGACTCTACATCGCCTGGCCCGCCGTTCAGGCAGAAGTCCACAACAGAGCTGCGCTTCGCCAGGCTCAGCTTCTCCCTGTAAGACTCCGAGTCCATGACCGGTGGATCGGTGTTGGGCTGATCGACCACAGTCGTCACGCCTCCAGCAGCTGCGGATATCGAGCCGCTCTCCCAGTCCTCCTTGTGCGTGTACCCCGGCTCTCTGAAGTGGACGTGCATGTCGATGGCCCCCGGTATTATGATCATGCCGCTGGCATCGATCCTCTCCGCGGCCTTGTTGTATCCTCCGAGGGCTGCGATCCTTCCGTCCTTAATCCATATGTCTGTGCTCAGCAGCCTGCCACCGGTGTAAACCCTGCCGTCTTTTATCAGAAGGTCCATCATGCAGCATTCTCCAGCACCGGAGTCCGTCCTGGTGACATTCCTCCCGGCCTGAGGGCCGGAGTTTGTGCCTTGCTGCTCTCTATCAGAGCTTGTATCCGAATCTCCTGAGAAGGCTCCGCCGCTCCGCGACCTTCTCAGGCCCCTCAACACCCTTTGGTGAGCTTCCGTCTATCACCCCGAGTATGCCGCTGCCCTGCTCTGTCGTCGCCACCACTACCTCCACCGGATTGGCCGTGGCGCAGAATATGCTGCAGACCTCCTGGACGCTCTTGATGGCGTTGAGAACGTTTATCGGGAATGCGCCCTGTATCAGGATGACAAATGTGTGCCCACATCCGAGCGCGAGCGAGTTTCTCCTGGCAGCGTCCTTCAGAGCATCATCGTTCCCCTCCAGCCTTACCAGACAGTCGCCGCTCGCCTCTGAGAATGCTATTCCGAACCTCGCGCCTGGCACGCTCCCCGCGATCGCCTCGTATAGATCCTCAGCTGTCTTTATGAAGTGGCTCTGACCCAGTATGAGGTTTGAGCCGTCGGGTATCTCCATCCTCACAGTCTTCAGCTCCATTTCGATCACCATTCCATAGATCTAAATCACCGACTTATCGGTTGCGGATATTTTACTATAGCCCCTGTACTAACGCTTCTTCCGCAGGCCCTTTCCGCGCCTTTCGGAGCTCCTCGATCTCAATGCAACTGACGTGAAGTAGTATGCGGTCATGAATATCAGCGCCGCGACTAATGCTTCGATCGCGGATTCGACTGCACCAAGCCCATGGCCGAAGTATGTGAACAGATCGTAGATGGTGAAGAAGACCGCTCCGATCAGCAGGGTCTGAAACGGGAGGCTCATCGCCCTGAACCTAAACAGCATATGCTCTATCATATCTGTGAAGGTCCTTTCCGGTTCTGCTCATATAAAGCCTAGTCCACCAGATCGTCGTCAGGGGTGCTATGACGAGAACACTGAATATGCCGCCGGCTGTGGACCACAATCCCTCAAGACCGGTGCTCTCAAAGAACATCCCGATTATGCTGAACGCCATCGATACTCCCAGGGTCACAAGCCATAGAAGGAATACATCGAAGATGTTCTCTCTGAAGAATCGCATGCTCGCCCTGATCCCTGAAATCGCGCTGAGGGAATCGACCACAATTGCGGGAGAGAGAACTGCGAGGGCCAGAGAGATCACTATGAGTATCAGGCACACCGCCAGGATCCAGGCGATCATGAGAGCTACAAGCCCCGGGTCTACCTGCTCAGGGCTCTGAGTGATGTCTGAGAGGGACTCAACGGAGACGAACGGCACGAAGAGCGCGCTGACCGCCAGAACTCCAATGGCATAGATGATCACGCTCAGCAGGGATGCTGAGAAGAGCCTGATGCAGTATTTCTTTCCCGCTGCCCACATCTCCCCAAGAGTAGAGAAGCCGGTTGCGTTCGCGCTCCTTGCCATGCCGGTTGCTCCTGCCGTGAAGAATGAGCTGACAAGCACCGCAAGCACAAAGAACAATACGATGTACACTCCTATGACCACTCCTTTCTGCTCGAACGCTTGAATAACGTCCTCCGGAGGTACGTTCTCGATGTTCGCGAAGGCTTCCGGCACGGTTCCGATGATTGAGACGAGCAGCACCATGGCCAGTAATCCAATAGCGATAACATCGAGCACAAAGGGGACGCATATGCTGAGGTTGTGTCTCCAGATGGAAAACCCCCTCCCTATAATCGCTCCGATTTCCTCGTACATGCTTGACACACAGATTTCATCCTATTAAATTGCTGCCTGTTCAGGGGCGTGGCGGGAGTATAAGATGGATATGCGCAACCTCCTAGCAACATCCTATCTTGACATTATTTACCTATTTATAAATAAACGTCGTCAGATTTTTGTATATTTTTATTTTAAATTTATACTGTTTATGCCTATACGTTGCTGATTTATTTTCTAAATCGACAATGTCAAGCTATATATTGCACCGCATCTGATGCATCCGGATTTATATACGAACACATCGCTGAAGCACTGTTGATGGATCCAGCCACCAAAGCTTACCTGATATCCGTGGGGACTGTGGAGCTTCAGGGCTTGGCGCCTCAGGGTCCTGCATCCACAGCTGGACCGAGCGCGGGCGAGGGTTCGGTCTTCTTCAGATCTGGCGGAAGGATGGTCAGGCTGACGGTCGCCCCGAGCCCCCTGAGGCTCGTGCGTGAAGGAGAGGAGCATGTCATACTCGAAGGAGACAGAGTTGTGGCCCGTGGCCATCTCGTCGAGCCGCTGCTCCACTGCCCGGATCAGGCTTACATAACCGTATCGGAGAGCTGCATTTATGACTGCAGGTTCTGCGCGGTCCCGAAGCTCATGGGCCCGACGAAGTCCAAGGAAAAGATCATCGAGATGGTCAGGCGCGCGGCCATGACCGGCAAGCTCAATGCGATATCGCTGACGAGCGGGGTTGAGGTATCTCCGGATCATGAGGTCGAGAGGATCGCGGATATAGCGCAATCCCTAAAAACATTCGGCGTTCCCATCGGCATCTCCGTCTGCCCGACGGAGCGCTCAAACGAGATCTTGAGGAGAGCAGGCGCCATCGAGGTCAAGTACAACCTCGAGACACTTGATCCTGATATATTCCAGGCTGTATGCCCGGGGCTTTCATTTGAGGGCATAAAGCGCGCTCTCGCAGAAGCCGTGGGCGTCTTCGGCAGAAACAGCGTCTTCACGAATGTGATAGTTGGACTGGGAGAGTCTGACAGGGTCCTCCTGGAGGGAATAGATGAGCTCACAGAAATGGGAGTAATGCCCGTGCTTCGCGCGGTCTACCCGCACCCACTCCGCCTGGCGGATCTGGAGATGCACCGGCCGTCCCCTGAAAGAATACTAAGACTCGCAGAGCGTCTGAGGAGGGCTCTGGACAGGAACGGACTCAGAGGGGATGCGCCGCGAACAATGTGCTACCCGTGCACAGGCTGCGATCTAATACCCCACCGGGATCTGTGAATGTTGTGGAACTACCTGATCGCAAAAGCTCCTGCGTTGTGATGGGCATGAGACGCCGGCAGCTTCGTTAATTTTCAAACGCATGAATCAGAATTCGACCGGCCACACTGCATAATCTCAATTGATACGGATCTCAATGCCAGGTAGTCTACCTTCGTTGAGTTGATCTTGATTGGCCGGCTCCCTGAGAGGTGTTTATGTTGAACGCTGACAGCATGAAAATCGACATCCTGGACCTGTTAATACTTTCCGACGCCCTAGACGCGGTTGATGGCCATGATTCCTCTGTAGCTATTGCTTTTGCACTTATCCACACGTCGTAGGTAGACTACCCAAATGGGCTGGCTTCCCAAAATGTGTTCGCTCTTATCCATCCTGAGTTCCTCATCATTTAGGCGAGGTGAGACGGGAATGTGGCGAATGATGCTGCTTTTCCTGGAAGATAACTGTGCCATTACCCACAAATA
>NZ_JAOAKP010000038.1:5165-19434 GCF_026419855.1 Methanothrix sp. | reverse complement strand
GATCTATCGTGAATAGCTCCAAAGCGAGCTTTTCGTTGCAATGCCAATCCCGACCCCCCCCCCCCTGAAATCTAATCTATATCCCAGACCAGAATCAAGTGCTTACACGTTGCAATGCCAATCCCGATGAAAAGGGAACTGAAATACGTAATAACTGCTATCACGTATTACATAACCGCACTCAGTTGCAATGCCAATCCCGAGGAAAAGGGAACTGAAACTCGAATATATCACGGAGGGGAAGTGATATGTCGTCAATATATGACAGGTGGGATTTACAGTCCCGCGAGTTCAACGAACAGATACTGAAGCTCCTCAAAAAGAAGAGGAGTCAGGACGGGGGACATCAGGATGTCGATTCTGTACGCGATAACGCGGCAGGTTCTTGATACCATACTTGCATCTGGTCTGACCGATGGCATGAGAACTGTGAAGGTGAATTATAAGTGTCCGAGGGGTACGGTTGAGCCGGACTCGTTCAGATGTCCAGAAAGTGGAGGGCAACCGCAGTCGGATGTCAGGGGCTTCAGTGTTCCGAGTTGCAATGCCAATCCCGAGGAAAAGGGAACTGAAGCTAGTCAGATGGTGAGGATGAGTCTATGAACTTCGTTCTTGTATATGATCTCAAAACAGGAAAGGTGCGTGAAATCCACTCGTTCGACGATGACGCGTTTTCAGAAGCCCTCGATTTCATGCACGAGAAGATCGATGAGTATTCCGGGAACACATCGATGACGGTCAGCCTTGTCGGTGTTGAAGGGGGTGACATTACCGATTTGAAGCGCTACTTCGGTGCATTCTTCCACGAATCTGATCCAACGTTGCAGAGATAGTCCCCGATAAAAGGGATTGAAGCCCCCCTTCCGCTAGCTGCGACAACAGGATCGCAGCGTTGCAGAGAGATCCAAAGATCAACTCAACGAAGGTAGACTACCCAAGTAGGAGGAAAATAAAAATGATCTCCACAACCTCCATAAACTCGTGAAGTCAAAGGGGAAATTTCCCTTTTCCTCTCTCTGCACTTCATGACAGGACTTCACAGAAGTCGGTGTCATTTATATACATCGCCCTTTATTCTTTCCCTTTCCCACACTAACACATGATGTTTTTCTTGACTGAACGTCGCAGTCAAGACGACCGAATTTTGACTGCTATCGGTTCATTCCTTCAGACAGGAAAAGGGAAATTTCCCCTTTCATCTCCCTCCATTTCTGACGTCGGTCAGCCTGATCAAACGGCGGGTCTTGTGATGCGGGTCGTTGACGACCATGAACCGCGTGTCCTCTTCGATCAATGCGCGCAGCTGTTTTGCGCGACGGTACGTGATTCCGAGTAGTTTCGCGGCCTGTGTGAACGTGACCTGCTTCAGGCCGTTCTTCTTCATCGCGCGATGCAGCTCGTCAACGCGTGCGTATGACCTCTTGCCGTATGATGGTCTCTCGAGCTTCGTTATGCGCTGGCGATCCTGTGCGATCTCGAGCTGCAGGTCGACGTAGATCTCATCAAGCTTCGCGAATAGCTCAGAACGAATCTCATCGAGTTGCTGGGTGGTGATTATGTGATGTGGTATGGGGGGTGAAATCAGCGTTTGAGCCGGAGGCGTCTCTATGATTTCCCTTTTCTCTGGAACTTCCTCTCCATCCATGATTTCCCCTTTGTCGGGGGAAATCTTCGCGACGGGCGTTGATGGCTCCGCATGCTGGATAGTTGATGTACGATTCAATTCGCTATGATTCTTCGTTATAGAATCGAGCCGGTGCTTGAGCAGCTCGATTTCAGCAATAAGCGGTTCTGTGGCTGCTCTGATCGCCTGTTCGATAATCGCCTGCAGCTGGCTTGGTGTCAGAACAAGTGTCTGCTCGTCGGTCTGTACACTATTGGCATATGAAAAACTTGATATGCCACTAAGTCCAACCTCATCTCCGTTCATCTCTGGTCAAATTCAGTCAGTGTGCACAAGAGATAAAAAACTTATCACTGACTGAATGATGAACGTACGGAGGGGGAGATCAGGGGTGCTGGTGGTGACCATCAGCACCTCACAGATCAACCATTCTCTTCTCGTATTCTCGCTGCATACTTTTCTGAGCCTTCCCTGTGGTGTGTTCTTAATACCTGCATAACACATGCATAACATATGGCCAGAGTTACGGTTTCTGTTGCTGATTCAATGCTGCATAACATTGATGAAGAGGCGCATAAAGCTGGAATAACGCGATCGGAGTACGTTGCGAAGGCTATTGAGTCGTACATCACAGGGCATCAGGATGCTGATTCAGAGCTGCATAACACCAAACTGGAGCTGAATAAATGCCAGACAGAGGTTATGCAGCTTAACCGCAGGATATCGAAACTTGAGAATCAGCTGCTGGAGAAGGATCGTATAATAGAATCGAGATCTGAAGAGATTATGCAGCTTGAATCACGTGTTAATCAGCTTTATTCAGGTTATGAAAGCTCGCGAGGAGCTTGCTGGATACGAGGCCGCGTTGAAGGCGAAGGAGGATGAAGTTGCGTTTCTGCGTGCGCACGTATCACAGCTGACGCAGAGCATCTCGCAGTTGTCGTTGAAGCCGGGAGAGGAAGAGATCAAAAAGAAGAGCTGGTGGCGTTTCTGGGGTTGATGTCTAAATTTCATTCGGTATCAGCACCGATACCCTCTCCGCGATGCGTTCGCGGATCATCGCGTCGACCTCTGATGGCCGGACGTCAAGATACTCGGCCAGCATCTCCTTCGCGGTCTTGAGCTCCATGAGGATGTGATGCGGGCACCTGTCCCTGGCAGGGTCCCGGCGGCCCGCTGGGATCGATCTGAACAGCTCGCGCATGTATACCCATACGACCTCTCAGGAGAAATACCCTTGCACGAAAATCATTATCCAGCGCCATATTTTCACCGGTTATAAAGAGATTCCTGAGCGCGCATCTATAATACATGTTTTCAGATGAGCGTTCTTCGTAGATCATCAGTATCGCATTCTTCGAGATAGACATCCTTCGCTCTTATCCATATGGTGATTTGCCAGAAGAGGCACTGGTCCTGTTGTGCGTTCTGGGAGAATGAACGTGAGATTCCAGCAACCAGCTTGTTCACATGTATGAGCCACTTGTTGATCCACTACCGGAACATTTATGTAAATATCAAATTTTTGTAGCAATGGAGGTAATATTTTGATTATAAACATGCATAAAAAAGTCACTATATTGACTTTAATTTTAGTGACGGCAGCACTGATGCAATGCAGCTCTGCGGATGAGGCTGTTCTCAGGATAGGCACACAGGATGTGGTCAAATCCGCCAGCATCCTTGGTGATTCCAACATGGGGGTCTTCGCACATCTCTCAAATCCGCCCCTGATGAAGATGAACCCTGATGGCACACTCAGTGGCCAGACCGCGAAGAGCTATTCTGTCTCGGATGATGGAAAGACCTGGAGGTTTGAGATAGATGATAACCTATACTGGAGCGATGGCACAAAGCTCACACCAGAGGATGTGAAGTTCACATTCGAGTACATCGCTGATAAGTATCCACCAGCCGGCTGGATTAAAAATACAGTGGATGAGATATCCGTTGATGGCAATGCGGTTGTCTTCAAACTCAAAAAGCCATATTCACGCCTGAACCTCGAGTTCACCACATACAACATACTACCGAAGCATGTGTGGGAGACGATAGACAAGCCGACAGAATACACAAATGAAGGCCCCATGGTAGGTTGCGGTCCTTTTGTCATCAATAAGACAGACCTCGGGGCTGGTGTGATATACTTCAAGAGAAACCCATACTGGAAGGGAAAGGAGCCGAATATTGACTCAATAGAGCTGCACATGTATGATAACGCCGATGTTCTGTCAATGGCACTCGAGAAGGGGGACGTCGACGCATACTACAAGTACGCTGGCACATATCCATATACAGGCATTAAAAAGCTGGAGGATACCGGAAACTTCGACTTTGTGGAGAAGGACAACGTGGGCTTGGTCTTCCTGGGATTGAATCTTAACAAGGAGCCCATGTCCGATCTCCAGTTCAGGGAAGCAATATCCTACGCCATAAACTACACGGAGATCCTCAAGATCGACGCTCTCGGATATGGCTCTGTTCCGAACCGCGGTTTCGTCCCGCCGAGCATGGCCCACTTCAAGGAGACACCAGCTCTCGAGTACAATCCTGAAAGAGCCAGGGAGCTTCTGGCCAGGGCAGGCTACAGGGATGGGAACAATAACGGAATCCTGGAAGATGCAGATGGCAATGACATGAAGCTCCTCCTGCTTGCACGTTCAAGGTTCCAGAGGGTTGGAGAGCTGGTGAAGGAGTATCTATCAGCTGTAGGTATCGGTGTCGAGCTCAAGGTAGTCGACGATACGACATGGATGAAGCTGAAGGATGAGTATCAGTACGACCTCACCATCACCAGGACGACGCCCTGGGGGATGATGATGCATGCGAACTGGGGAACCGGATACTTCGACTCACGGAGGACTGGAGAGGGTGTGCTTCACGTGCTGAGCGATCCCGAGTTCCAGAAGCTCTGCGATGACATTCTCGCTGCCAGAAGCGATGAGGAGCTGAAGAGGTATGCGCACAGCGTACAGGATTACTATGCTGAGAACCTACCCGGAATTGCGCTGTACTGGAACAAAGTGTTCACACCGTACAACAAGAAATGGAGTGGCTGGATCTCGGACCCGCTTTATGGCATATACAACCTGGACAACTTCCTGAACGTAAAGAGGGTGGCATGAGCGTTTGGACGGATCAGTGGAGGGAGTTCATCCAGAAAACAAGCTACATACGCCATCTGAGAGAGAGAGGCATATCGAACGACCAGTTCTGGAGGGAGTATGAGATCTACGATGATATCCTGGGGCTGATGGGCTATCCTGGGAGGATCATTGATAGGATCTCCTCCCTGATCCATCCCGGCTCCACGCTTCTCGATATAGGCGCTGGCACTGGAGCTTTCGCCATACCTCTATCCAGGTTTGCAGGAAGAATCATTGCTCTGGACCCATCAGAGCACCAGCTGAATGTTCTGATGAGAAAGGCCAGAGGAATAGATAACATCAAAACCGTATGCGATGCGTGGCCTGATGCGGAGATCCGGGATAGAATCGATTACACGCTTGCCGCTTACAGTCTCTTCCATGAGGACATAGAGACCTTCCTTCGCAGGATGATCGAGGTCTCGCATTCAGGAGTCTTCATAGTCTTCAGGGCCGAACCTGCTGATCCTCTGAACGATTTCGCATACGGCCCTAAACCACATGTCGATTACAGATTCCTGCACAGCATTCTGAGAGAGATGGGTCACAATTTTGATGTCGAACTCTTTCCCAGGGATTACAGGCTCCCCATCAGTTATGTGTTGAAGCAATACAGATACTCAGAGAGATCTCCGGAGGAGTTAACTGATTATCTTCGCATCACGGGCAGGCTTGACGAGAGTATGACTGTCGGCTTCCACAGCTGTGATGCCCTTCTTTACACCCTCAGGCACGTGGAGAGCTGAGGATGAACCTCGCCAGGTATGTGATATCACTTTTCGTCATACTATCGCTGAACTTCGCCATACCACGGGCCATGCCTGGCGATACCATGACAAACCTCCTCGGAGAGGATGTGATCCTGGACGATACCCTGGTGCAGGAGATCAGAAGGGAGATGGGCCTGGACCTGCCCCTACGAGAACAGTATCTCATGTACTGGAAGGACATAATGCATCTTAATCTGGGCTACTCCTACCACTTCCACTCTCCGGTTCTGCCGCTGGTTCTTGAGAGAATGAAGTGGACCCTGCTGATCTCAGCACCTCCCCTGATCGTTGGAGCTGTGCTGGGGACGCTGCTTGGGGCGCTTGCTGGCTGGAGGGAGAGCATGCGGTCTCGTCTCCAGACCTTAATCTTTCTCATCATCTACTCCACACCGCCTTACTTTCTTGCGCTGATGTCTCTCTACATATTTGGTTTTCAGCTCGGCTGGGTTCCTATGAAGGGGTTTTACACCACAGGTTCTGCCGGGAACATAATTCATCATATCATACTTCCCGTGGTCCTGATGAGCCTCTTCTCAGCCTCCCGTAACTACATGATCATGAGGGGCAGCGTGATCCAGGAGAGGCAGATGCTGTATGTGTTGTATGCGAGGGCAAAGGGGCTCTATGACAGCCAGATCCTGTTCAGGCATGTATTCAGAAACGCTGCTCTCCCGATAATAACGCTGGTCGCACTGGACTTCGGCTTTATATTCAGCGGGGCGCTGTTCATAGAGATGGTCTTCTCGATGCGCGGTATGGGGAATCTCATATACAGCGCGCTCCTGTACAGGGATTACCCGGTGCTTCAGGGCTCATTTCTCGTAATAACCTTGATGGTGATAACAGCGAACGTGGTCGCAGATGTGATATATGGAATTCTGGATCCGAGGGTGAGGGGCAGATGAGCTGTAACATCTCAGCACCCAAAAGATCGCCGCGATATATCCCGGGAGCTCTGATCTTTCTCACATTTCTACTCATGGCAGTTCTCGCCCCGTACATCGCACCACATGATCCGTGGAAGCGGTATGAGCCGTATCTGGGCCCGAGCTGGATCCATCCTCTGGGCACGAACGACATGGGCAATGACATACTCTCTGAGATCATCTTCGGCTCTAGGGTCTCTCTCAGCGTCGGTCTGGGATCTGCAATCATCTCCACCCTGATAGGTACCATCATTGGTGCGTCTGCAGGCTACTTCAGAGGCTGGGTGGATGATATGCTGATGGGGATAACGGACATATTTCTCATGATCCCCCAGATACCTCTGGTGATTGTTGTCGCTGCATTCCTGAAACCAAGCCCAATCATGATCACGCTGATAATGGGCCTTCTGTGGTGGCCCTCCCTCGCCAGGATAGTGCGGTCAAGGGTGCTCCAGGTCAGGGAGATGGCGTTTGTGGGGGCTGCAAGGGTTATAGGTTTCTCAGACAGACACATCATACTCACAGACGTTCTACCAAACACGATTCATGTGATAATGCCGAAGTTCATGCTGACTGTCGCCTCAGCGATGATTGCCGAGGCATCGTTGTCGTTTCTGGGGCTGGGTGATCCCAACGCGAAGAGCTGGGGGATGATAATAAATTTCGCGTTCTCCAGAGGCGGTTTTTTAAATGGATACTGGTGGTGGTACATGCCGCCCGGGATATGCATAACGCTCTCGGTTCTCTCGCTTGTGAGCATGAGTTTGCTGCTTGAGAGGGATCAGGTGAGTGAGCATGTCACTTCTTGAGCTGCGGAGCCTGTCAGTGACATTCAGCACCCCTTCCGGATTTGTGAAGGCTGCATCAGATGTTGCAATGTCGCTTGAAGAACACGAGACGCTGGCGATTGTGGGCGAGACTGGATGCGGCAAATCGGTGATTGCAAATGCCATCATGAGACTTCTTCCGGAGAATGCCAGTATTACGGGCAGCGTGATTTACCGCGGGATGGATCTTCTGAAGCTGAGTGAGCGGGAAATGGCTCGCATCCGGGGCAGGGAGATCTCGATCATATTCCAGAACCCATCTGCAGCGTTTAATCCTGTTCACAGAATCCTTGATCAGATCTCGGAACCGCTGCTGATCCATCTCGGTATCTCAAAACACAGTGCCATTGATGAGGCTGAGGGTATCCTCTGTGCGCTCGGACTGAACGGAGCCGGGCGGTTGTACCCATTTCAGCTGTCCGGCGGAATGAACCAGAGGGCGATGATCGCTTGCTCCTCAATTCTGAGGCCCAGGTTACTGATAGCGGATGAGCCAACCAAGGGCCTTGACCATGGCATGGTGAATGCTGCACTTGAGCTGATAAGGTCGGTAAGAGATGAGAGTGGTGCATCTCTTATCTTGATCACACACGACCTCGACGTTGCCCTTTCGAGCTCAGATAGAATCGCTGTGATGTACTGCGGCGAGATCGTTGAGATGGGCAAAACAGAGGATGTGCTGGGCGACCCGGCGCATCCCTATACAGAAGCGCTTCGTGAGAGCATGCCTGATCGCGGGTTCAGACCAATACCTGGAAACACACCATCGATGGTCAGTCCTCCAGCTGGATGCAGGTTCCATCCCAGGTGTGCTTTTAAGATGAACATCTGCTCGCGTGAAAGGCCACCTCTCAACAATTCATGCGAGAGATCCGTGAGGTGCTGGAGGTGTATCTGAGGGCTCAGAACGTCAGCAAGGTATACCATGAGGGATTGTTATTCCGAAGAGAGCGATGTGTGCTCAGGGATGTCACGGTTGAGATCGAGGAGGGTCATACATTGGGGCTGTTCGGCCCATCCGGATCTGGCAAGACAACTCTGGCGAGGATACTTGCAGGGCTCGAGCACCCCTCATCAGGAGATGTGATCTTCAGCGGCAGATACCTGCGCAATTTGAGATCTCAGGAGTACACAGCATTCAGAAGATCTGTGCAGATGGTCTTTCAGGACCCGGAATCCTCGCTGAACCCCATGAAGACCATCGGGAGGTCTCTCAGAGAGGTGCTCGATCTGCTGAAGATACCCAGAGATAAGCAGTCACGTATCATGATGGATGCGCTGGAGGGCGTGGGTCTCTCCGGGGAGGTGCTATGTCGCTTTCCGAGACAGCTCTCGGGCGGTCAGAACCAGAGGATCGCGCTCGCCAGAGCTCTACTGCTGGATCCCAGGATACTTATACTGGACGAACCCACAGCTTCGCTGGACGTCTCGGTCCAGGCACAGATCCTTAATCTGCTGAAGGATATACAGCGTAGAAGGGGCATAGGATACCTCTACATCTCGCACCATCCTGCTGTGATGAGATTCATGTCAGATTCTGTCTGCGAGCTGCATACTGGCAGGGTTGTCTTCACAGGGCCTGTAGAAAAATGGGTGCCTCGAGCCGTAGGGTCTCTGGACAGCATGCATATCCCAGTTGATGCTCGAACATGATCTCAAATATTGGTCTAGGATCATTTCCATGTTACCCCCTTGCCAGTCTCAGAAACGGAATGAGTCTCGTAGTTTTCAAGGCGGCTGGAAGACTTTCGTGCCCTCTGGAGAAGGATCGTGCCCAGGAGCAGCGAGAGTCCGGCAGATAAGATCAGAAACCCTGTGAGGATCTGCTCAAGGGTGGGTCTCACATCGATTCCGAAGATGCTCGCGAGAGCATGCATTGATAGAACAAAAGCTCCGGCAAGCATTAGAAACAGGCCGTTGCACAATTTCCTCTCTGCCCATCTCTCATGAGAATCAACGATTACACACCCCCTCTCAAGCAGATACATTCTCCTCTTGTGCTCCAGGTAGTAAACAAGCGCCAGAAGAGGTATGCCCTCTGCGATCAGCAGGCCGAGAATCCAGTCGTTCAAGATCCCACGTTTGTATGTGGACGACGCAGTATATAATCTTTCAGTTACATGAATTAAAATATATTATTAGTATTAATAGTGACACTGAATAGAAAGAATAGATTTTTAATCATAACTAAGACATAAGATTTTATAAATGGGTAAGAAAAATCCGTTTCATCCTCTGCTCGTCTGTATGGTTCTTTTGAGCGATGCGGCTCATGCATCTTACCTTGAGAGCTACGGCAATTCCAGTGGAGAGGTGACGAGTGCAGCACATGTCTATGTGTTCAACAGAGATGATGATCGTCTTCGGATATCCCTGTTCATAGATAGTATCCTCATCGATTCGCTGGAAGTTTCATCCGAGAGTGAGGCTGAATTCGGCACATATTACCTGAACAAAGGCGAGCACAGGTTCACAATAACCTGGTGGGATGACGATACGCGAAAAAGCTACGAGACATCAGCCACTGCGACTGTTGAGCATGATATGCCAGTGGTCCTCTACACAGAAAAGAACGATGCACCGGATAAGTTTTACCTGACAGTTCTTGTTAAGAATGAGAACGATAAGGATCTCGATGTTTGCCTCTACATCGACGATAAGTTTGAGCGATGCACAATCGCCAAGAAGAGCTCGATGACTGAAGCCGACAAGATCAAACTCGAGAGGGGTATGCACAACATATCCGTCCGCTGGAAAGACCCTGAGACAGAGATCGAGTACCGTAAGATCAGGCGTGTGGATCTGACTGGGGATGATGCTGTGGTGATCTATGCTCCAAAAGGGGTATCGTTAAAAAAGGAGTTGAGCCACAGCAAAGCTCAGAAGCCTGAGAACTCTATCGAGTCTTCTAAGACATCCCAAAGCTCGACGAAAAAAGATCCTGCTGGCAATGCATCCGATAACAGAACTGATAACCGCTCTTTGAATACTGCTCCAAAGACCGGCGAGGTGAGTGATCTCAGAACGCCTAAACAGGCCGCTGAGAGGATTGCAGAGGAACCGCATCACATTTTGAACGAGCAGATGTATCTATATGCGTTTATCATATCCCTTGCAGTTTATCTCCTCTTCAGGAGTTAGATATGTCGTTGCGCTCCTTATCTACGCTCTTCTATTGATGCCAGCGCCATTAAGCTGGGAGGAGAGCATCCAGGCAGAGCTCCGCCCAGGAGAGAGAATCGAGGCCAATGGGTATTCGATAGAGCTCTTCGATATCTCTGTTGTGCCCAGCAATCCCGCAGTTCTTCTCAAAATTTATGACAAGTACAGCGTATCCTCAGCGGTCGTGAATGAAGGGGAGGTTTTCGTTCTGAGGGATGAGCGTAACAGGGAGAAGCTTGGAATCAAGTTGAAAGAGGTATCAAGGGCGGATTATCTCTCAAACGAATCGTGGGCAGTTCTGGGAATCAGTATGAAATCGCGACCTGAGATAGTAATCAGTATGTCTTCTGAGAGGGATGTTTACCACATTGGAGATCAGATCAAGGTAGATGTATTCGTGGAGAACAGAGGGGATGGAGATGCAGAGAGCATCCGCCTGCATCTCGATCTCAGTAAGTTTCAATCAAATCCGACCGGTCCGCAGAGAGTATTCAGCAAAATTATGCGCAGATCGCTTCTGAGGTCGGGAGAGTTGTGGAAGGAAAGGGTCAGTCTTAGGGCACCTGGCCTTCCAGAGACAGGAAGCATCGAGCTCGTGGCGACAGCAGAATATCTGGATGCAGACGGCAACCTTTACAGATCTGAATGTGCCCTTCCCGTAAAAGTGGCAGGGCCGGTGGAGCTGCACAAGCATGTGCATGAGATACAGACCTTTGGCAGAACTTACTACGTAATAGATACGATCAGAAACACAGGAGATATTCGCCTGAATCTGAGCTTCAGGGATGCTGTTGGTGAGGAGTTTCAGTGTGATACTCTGCCTGAGGAGAATTTTGACCTTATTCCTGGTGAGACAAGGATTGTGAGCTACGCTGTGATGGCTAGGCGACCCGGTGAAGGTCTGGTTCTGCCACCTGCTGAATGCACATACTCGGTGGCAGGCAGCACTTACAGCGTTATCTCTGAGAGTCCTGTGGTTGATGTAATCGGACCGAAGATCGAGGCGAGTTGGTACGAGATAAATGAACGAGATCCGGATGTATTCCAGATATGCATGAACGTTAAAAACAGCGGCAACCGTTACGCAGGTATACGAGCTTACAGAATATTTCCAAATTGGATCGAGGTTTTGAGCGGCAATAATGACCTCAGCTTTGGTCTTGCTGCTGGTTCGTCCAGAGCTATTTGCTGGTCAATTCGCTGCTTGAATGGCTCCTGCGAGCTTCCATCATTAGATCTGATCTATTTTGACTCCGAGAACAATATGTTTCGCTGTGAGGTCCCTCCCTTGAAGCTTGAGAAAAGATCGCAGAAAATCGTGAACATGAGTAGGAATAACAGCACAGAAACCTCTTTGGTTTCGATAGACAATCCCATCGAGATGATGGATGTTGAGCCCCCTCACTCCGGATTCGCGCTGGCACTTATTTTATTGATCGCCTCTCTGGTCTGGCTGAGAACTCTTCGAGATTGGTGAGTTTCATACGGGAATCCATCTCAAAATAAGTATAGTGTTTCGGAATTGCTGTAATTTTATGAGTCCTTCATTGCGTTCATCGGGATCTATAATACACTGGGATGTATGTAATTGCGACTGGACGACGCCCAGACGCAAACGCGACCCGGTGCCTCCCCCGCATGTGCCATGATCGTATCAAGTTTATCTTTATGTATGCGGGGGATGCATCGAGTCGTCGTAGCATACCGGATTTGGGAGGTGTAACACCGCTGAGATATCTCACCGCCTGAAGAAACAGTATCTTATTGAGATATATATTTTCCGTCGATGCGTGTAGATTCTTGTTGTCAAAATTGCAATCTTTTGGTTTAATATAGTCACAAATTAGTTGTATTTTTGCGATGTTCATACACTCAGATCTAAATACAGGCTTCACTTTTGATCAAGAGATAAAAACACAGCCCAAATACATCTGAGAATATAGAAACATGTCCAAATATAGGAATTTCTGATATTATATTTTCTATGAAGGAAAATTATACTATTACCATTCGTATACCATCTCATTACATAAATCAGTAAATGGAGGCAGAAAATGAAATGCATCCTCTTTGCATTACTGTTGGTCGTAAGCATAACTCTAACAGGAGCGGGGACAACACAGCAGAGTGTGTCTATGCAATCAGAAGAGAACGAGGTAACCTTCGCGGTGATCAGCGATCCGCACATCGGCATGGGGGAGTTGAGCAACACCAACAAGATGTTCCACTATAATCAGGACGTTCTGATGTGGGTCATAAAGGAGATCAATGCTATGAATGATATCGACTTCGTTCTGGTTCTGGGAGACATAACTAAAGACTCTGAGCCCATTAACCACGTTCTTGCCAAGGATCTTCTGGACACTCTTGATGTGCCCTACTTTGTGGTTCCTGGAAACCACGACGTTAACAAAACCTACGTCAAGGGCATGAAGAAGGGAATCGAAGACTTCGTTAAGATCTACGAAGGCCACGGATACCAGGGAGAGAGGTCATGGTACAGCGTTGATCCAGTTCCTGGCCTGCATCTTGTGGCCTTGGATTCAGCTTCGGACCCGAGCCTTTCAGATACATGGGGTGGGAACATCTCCAAGGAGCAGCTTTCGTGGCTTGAGAGCGACCTGAACCAGAGCCAGGATAAGACAATCATAGTGATGTCTCATCATGCTCTGATAAATCATACCGGAAAGAACGAGTCGAACTGGTATATCGGCAACAGGAATACAGTCAAAGATATTCTCCGCAAGTATGGTGTTCAGATCGTGTTCACAGGGCACCTCCACATAACAGACATTGCTGAAGAGGATGGTCTTTACGATATATCCTGCCCTGCGACCAGCACATATCCGCTAGCTTATCGTCTGGTAAAGATAGAGGGCAACAATATCACAATCGACACTATGTGGTATCCAGATGAGAAAGTAAGGGGCATCGCAAAAGCAGAGTTTATGCAGCATGGGTGGGAGGGCACTCTTGAGGAAATGGAGGGCAGCTTCTCTGACAGGTACACTGTGATTGAGCTGCATAAACCTCTGCAAGATATCAAGTTCCCTCTGCCTGCTGAAGCATAAAGTAGAGGTATACTATTTTTTGCACAATATCCTAGCAAAACTCATCTCCGCGAATTATCGGAGATCTGAATTGAGGTGGAACTTCGGGGACCTGTTAGATCTTTTTCCGTCATCTTTGCCAATCCGCTAATTCAGCTGAATTGGACCTCTTGCGATTCTCGGTCGCTCTTGTGTGTTTAGCAACTTAGAGAGCACACATACTGGTTGCTGGATGCACTCATTCATTCGCCAGGAGCACATAGCGGGAACAGTGCCTCTCAAAGCAGCCATCAAATGGATAAGAGCGTATGTCCATTTATGCATCTGAGAACGCGAGTATCGCAAAATCCGTGGCATAATCCGCGAGATGAACGCAAGGTCTGATGAGAGAAGCGCATATGAATGCAGAATGGTACTCAATGAGACCAAATGAAGATCCATGTAAGGTATTCCCATCATCACGCATTGGTCATGACCTCTCACGAATGGATGCTTCCAGCAACCGGCTTGCTTGCACTCTAAGTTGCTGAACACACAAGAGCGTATTCGGTTGTGGATTCTCTCACTGTGCTCTGCCGCAGTGATCCGCCAGTAGCACTGAGACGCATTCCGCGAAGCGTTCGCGAATCATTGCGCGTAGATTACCCAACCTGCGTGCATAGATTCCAAGTTTGGCAATGCACTCCTGCTAATGAACTCGATACTCCAGTAATCGGTGCATTACATATGTGTTGCTTAATACTAATGGCCGAAGTATATATATG
>NZ_JAOAKP010000038.1:0-5155 GCF_026419855.1 Methanothrix sp. | reverse complement strand
TCAGGAGAAATACCCTTGCACGAAAATCATTATCCAGCGCCATATTTTCACCGGTTATAAAGAGATTCCTGAGCGCGATAATACAGGTTTGCCATTCCTCTGGTTCAACCTCCAGGCAGTAGACGAATACTGTGCTGTGCTCCTGTGCAACCAGAGCACGAGATACACTTATCAACATTGTACACAACGTACACACAGGTGTTCAGGTTGTCCGTAGCAGTTACCATAAGAACAAGACCGGAGCTTGTGGATCTGGCTGATAAGATGGTAAAATACGGGATGGCCAGGAGCAGGTCCCATGCGTTCAATCTGCTGTTAGAGGAGGGCATGAGGGTCAGGCAGGATGAGGTGCGGTTCTGGGAAGAGCTTCACGAGAATGTGAATCAGATGAGGAGGAAGGGGCTGAAAGTCGAGCATGGCGGTCTGAGCGCGCTTCTTGAAGAGGGGCGAGACGAGCGTTGATATATATCGATACCAGCCTCGTGATATCATTCATAGATGAGAGGGACTCGAATCACTCCAGGGCGCTCGATATAATCGAGAGGATGGGTTCAGAGGAGCGGGCTGTGAGTTCACTTGTTCTGCTCGAGCTCTCCTCAGTCTACTCTCGTGCAGATCTCGACAGGCCGCTGGAGCTGGCTTTGTACTCGATCGAATCAGTCAGGGCCAGGATTTTCGATCTCAGATTCGATCATGTGATGAGGATCGCATTCAGAACCGCACCTGAACTCAAGTTGAGGACGCTGGATCTGCTGCATGTATCTGCATGCCGTTCAATTGGCGCGGACAAGTTCGTTACCCTCGATGGGGATATCATCAACAAAAGAGACCTCATAAGGGATCGGCTCGGGATAACGGTGATATCCCCTTAGCTCTCAATGACCTGCCAGAAAAGGCGATGTTTCTGTTCGTTCCTGGAGATCTCAGCAGCCAGGTGGCGAGGGAGCCCCTGTATGCTCTATCTCTGCACTGTCCGGATCCAGACCGGTCCATCTCACTCTGTAACCGAGAACCCTCAGAGCCTCACCATGCGCCTTTATCCCGTAGTGATCGAGAATCTTGATCGAGTCGCTGTATCTGGTCACACCTTTAATGTCCACCCTGACCCTGTCCAAAATGCGGTCGCTAACAAGCTGATCGCCCAGCAGCATATAGGGTACATTTTTAGATGATATCACTTCCTTCAGGGCATCTGTACTGACGCCATATCTCTGAGCGAGCCCGTTCAGGTCAATAACATCGCCATCAAGAACGAGATCCTCATCCCTCAGCTTCATCATATCTTCCGATCGCTGCTTTTCCTCATATCGTCTCAGGATCTTTATGATCTCGAGATGCGGTATCCTTCTATCAAAAAAGAGGACGTTTTTCATCTGGAACTCAGGGGCAGAGCATGAGAGGTTCCTGTTCACGATCAGTATGAGGTTCTCCTTATGCATCTCCTCGATCATCCTCAGCTTCTGGATCTTGTTTCTCAGGTATTCGGGCGTCCAGAACCCCACGATCTCGACATAGACCCTGTCGCCCCTGCGCTCGAGCGCGAAGTCGGGTATGAACACATAGGGCCCTGCCTTCAGCACCCCTGGCTCTCTGCGCAGCGTCCATCCCGGGAAGCTCAGACGGGAGAACTCATGCTCGATCTGGCTGTCGAACTCACACTCGGATGAGCTCTTGTTGTCCGGACCGGAAAGAGAGAGGAGATCTCGTTTGGTGTGATCCAGTGCGAACTCGTACACTCGGGCTCCTCGGAACGTTTTTCTCAGTATGCTGGCACTCAACCTCCACCGGCTCGATTTGACGATCGTGGGCAGCAGTTTTGCAATTGCCGTGCCGTACCTCTCGGTCAGCCTGAATATGGATACAGGCCCCTCGATCCATATTCGATCGCCCTGGATCGAGTACATCAGGCCCAGCTGCTTGATCTTTCTGAAGACCTCCTGGTATCCATCCTCGATGGAGATGTCCATCCCGGTCGCCTTGAACAGAAGCGTCTGGGTGAGTGACAGGTTGTACATCCTGAGGAGGGATTCGGGATCCACACCTCTGAACTCCTTCAGGATAAGGTTCTCCTCGTGGTCGGACCAGAGAGCGCGTTCGAGCTCTTCAGGTTCGACAAAGATCCGCCTGGAGACATTCTCGATGACATCTGCCCTGGATTCTGCATCTGTGACGAACCCTCTGGATTCCTCGAATACCATCCTTCTTGCGATAAGCGGATCTATCACCGAGTCTGCTTCTATGACGCACCTTCTCTCGAGTATCTGGGCGAGACCCCTGACCATGCGGTAGTTGAACCCCTCGAGGGCCTCAAGAGCCTCGAGGAGCTCTCCGTACCTCCTCCCGACATGGTCCTGAAACGTCTCGATGATCGATCTGGCGATCTCGATGTTGCCCTGCTCAATACGTGCATATGCAGGTTCTATCTTCCCGCCGGAGATCCTCGTGACGAGAAGGTCGCTGGTCAGCATCTCTCCTCGAATCAGAATCAATCAATCGGTCTGGATCTTCAGCGCCTGTTTCCGCCGGTGCGACGTGCGGATCTCGTTGGTATCCGCGGATACGATCTCGTAGAGCACCGCCTCCTTGCCATCCCTCTTCCTGAGAATCCTGCCCAGCCTCTGGACGAAAGCCCTCCTGCTGCCGGTCCCGCTCAGGATTATCCCGACATCGGCATCTGTGACATCGATACCCTCATCCAGGACCCTTGAGGTTACCACTGCCCTGTACACGCCTGAGCTGAACCTCTCCAGGATCTCGCTCCGCTCCTTGCCTGGGGTTCTGTGCGTTATAGCGGGTATGAGGAACCTCCTCGAGATCTGGTGGACAAGCCTGTTGTGCTCTGTGAATATGAATATCCTGCTGCTGCTGTGCTTCTTCAGTATCTCGGCTAAAGCATCCAGCTTGGAGCTGCTGTTGTATGCTATATCCCTGGCACGGTTCTTTGCGAGCAGGGCTCTCCTGGCGTTTGGATCCCTGCCGCTTCTCATGACCAGCTTCTGGAAGTCAGCCGGGCCTCTCATTTTGAGGTTGGCCCCTGCGAGGTAGTTCAGGAATATCCTCTGGTTTGCCTCATACTCCTCACGTTCTTGATCGTTCATCTCGACCACGATCCTCTCTATGCGGAACGGAGCGAGGTGGGTTCCTGTGAGCTCCTTCACCCTCTTTTCGAAGACCCTGCCCCCGACAAGCCGGTTCAGCTCCTCGTGCAGGCCGTCCTCACGCTCGTATGTAGCGGTCAACCCCATCCGCCAGGGCGATGCGAACATCTCTGCTATGCTCCTGTACCCAGCGGCTGGGAGGTGATGGACCTCATCGAATATTATGAACCCAAACCTGTTCCCGAGATGCTCCGCATGGATGTACGCAGAATCGTATGTGGATACTGTGAGCGCCTTTACATCTCTCAGCCCACCGCCCAGAACACCAACATCTGCCCCGAACTCCTCTCTAAGTCTGGATCGCCACTGCATGACCAGATCGATCGTCGGAGCCACCACGATCGTCGGGGTGTTCAGCATCTCTATGGCCTTGATTCCGAGGAGGGTCTTCCCGCTCCCTGTTGGGAGCACGATCACGCCACGTTTCCCGTTCGCAACCCAAGCATCGAGCGCCTCTCTCTGGTAATCTCTCAGCACGATTCTGCTCTGCAGCCTGGGGCACGGGAGGAGGTCCATGACCTCATCCTTGAAGTCGATGCCTGATGATCTCAAGAATTCGATGATATCCCTGTAATGGAGGGCCATCGCTCTGAACGTCCTGGACCGCTCGTCCCATACAGAGCATGGGACCCTCAAGTTTCCTGCAATTCGAATCGTGCCCCTCTCAAATCTCAGCTGCATTACCACGACCTTCGGCACGTATATTTTCATGAGTTTTTGATGATCATTCAGTGTTACTTCAGTCACATCGCTCGAGTGGTGGTTGAGGGGAGCGGTTCAGCTCCCCATTGGTCGATGTCTTGATCTTGTTAATGCGCGCGCTCCCAGCGCCGCTAAGTGCTGCCGTTCGCCCGCCCACACGCAGTGTGGAGGCGGGGCTCAATCCGCACCGTGGCGTGCTCGCGCAGGGACCGACGAGTCGGGTGATGATATGCGATAGCCACATTGAGCCGGGACTCACCCAACCCAGTGAAGATGAAGCAAAAAAACAGTCGCAACTGAACATATCTCAACGTAACGCAACTCAACTCAACTCAACAGAACGCATCGCAACGCAGTTGCGACGGTCTCGCATACACATTCCTTAGAGTGCTTGAGGGCGCTCAGGACTGTGTTGTGAGACCATGCAGGATGGAGGAAAGCTGATTATGATCGGCCATTCCAGTGCATCATACCACACCCCACGGCACGGCACCGAAAGCGCAATTGTCACCAGGTGACGTGATCTCTGGCGGTGGATGGAGGTATCCGTGTTGGAGGCTGATTTTGACGCTTTGATCTCCGAGCTCCACCGGCGCGGGGAGCTCTCAGAGCTGGACATGCGAATACTCAGAGAGCTGCAGACACGACCCGGGTGCACAATCGACATATCGATCAATCTGTGCAGCTACCCGTATGTGATTCTGGAACGTCTCGGCTACCTGAAATCGCTCGGTCTGGTAGATGAGACGAAAGATGCTCTCGGTTCGAGCATGTGGCAGCTCTCCTCAGTCTGGCGTGAAAAAACGCATGCATCAGCGTGATCTTCCCAGCACACAGTTCTATGTCACTTTAACCATGAACGACATAGAACCAATTGCAGTTGAGCATGCCGATTTATCGAGAGTCAGCATGCATCCTGGTTCTTCGTTTCTGGCAGCGTCAACGGTCTTAAAGGATCTTCGCCAGAGTTTATATACCACATTGCATCCTGGTACCTGGCGAAACTAACCCTCCCAGCCAGAACCATGTGGCAAAAGATTTATCCAAAATAGACCCACCATAAAGGCTGTTGCAATGCCAATCCCGATGAAAAGGGAACTGAAATAGGGAGCTGGAGCAGGAGATCATCGAAAATGCATACAAGGTTGCAATGCCAATCCCGATGAAAAGGGAACTGAAACGATCGAGATGGCCACGACACAGATGGTCACAGACGTCCGTTGCAATGCCAATCCCGATGAAAAGGGAACTGAAACTATAACGACGTGTGGTGATGCGATGCTTCCCCGAACGTT
>NZ_JAOAKP010000037.1 GCF_026419855.1 Methanothrix sp. | reverse complement strand
TCCTGTCTGTATACCAGAGTCTTCGGTGAATTGTTAACGTAGACTCTGTTCGAGGCGTCCTGCAGCAGATCCCACATCTTGAGATAGTACGGTCCAACAGTACCATCGCCAGGGAATATCTCGACATCGGTGCCCTTGAAATCACCATCCAGGATCCGCACGGTCAGCGAATTACCCCATATCCCCTCAGAGACCGCTTTGAACGTGACAACGTTCCGGTTGCCGCCATCTTTGGCGACCGCGCTGGCTTTCTTGTTTCCGACGCCGAGCACTCTTACTGCGTATACCACCGGCGCACCCTGAGCGAATGCGAGCTCTATCGCTTCCTTCAGGTCACCTGAGTAGTACAGCGCTCTGGCATCCATCGGACTGCCTAAACCTACAGCTTCACTGGCCGGACCACGAGAAGCGTATCCGACCAGACCTACTATCCCGCGACCAACCGTCACGGGCACCGGCCCGATCGTTGTCAGCTCGATAGTGAGCCCCACCAGAGAAGATGGATCTCCATAAACGACCATTACGCATCACCTCAAAAGATTCAAAATTCAGAAGAAGCTTCGACCTCAATCCTGTCAGCGAGCGATCTGCCGTCGCGGAGATGCTTCTGATACTCCTCGACGGAGATCAGACCTCGCCTCATAGCGTCATACAGACGAACATATACCTTCATTACACCACCTCATTTTTTGATAACAATCGAAGCGCCGTAGCAGCCTGGCGCTGTGAGCTCTAGCTTCAAACCATCCACATCCACACCGAACGCCTTGATGGTCGGAGCGATGAGCTTCCACGAGACCTCGTACTCGAGCTCGATATCGATGTTCCAGCGATGGAGCAGCTTTTTATGCAGCTCGGACCGGATTGCAGGCAGCTCAGCTGATCTCAGAACCCGTGTCATCCAGATACCATCGTCCGGCTTGACCAGACCGAGTCGGTTCTGCCAGAGCTCGAGCTCCATCTGGTGTGCGAGTTCTCGCGACTCGAGTGGATCGAACGAAAGTATCGTCAGCGAGAGCGTGGCTCTGGAGATATGACCGATCCAGTCGTCATACTCGAATCCAGCGTTCCGCCGGCTCCGGATCAGGTCTCTGAAGTAGTGTGTCCTGGCGCCTTCTGAGATCAACGAAAAAACGACGCATGGTATCGCCGGAAAGTTCACGTACTGGTTGAACTCGGTCTTCGGTATCGATAGCGGCAACCTCGTTATCACTTTCTGTTTCTGCTGGATGCTGAGCGTCATCTAGACACCCTCCAGCGACCTCATCCGGCGGGTGCATGTTATGTCCCATGCCTGCGGGAAATCTCGCTCCACATCGCTCTCGATCTCCTCGAACTTCGACGCCACTATTATGATACCGGCCTGAGCCGAGTTCTCCGCAGTGCCCTTCAGATACATTGTGGCCCACATCGGTTCTCGCTGCGTTCTTCTGGTTACGGTGCTGGCGCCGTAGCTCCGAGTGAGCCTCCACGCGATCGCTGTTCTGCAGCTGGTAGATACGCTGAAGGTTCTACGAGCCGCAAGCCGAGAATTTGCTATTATAAAGATCGTCTTCCTAATCGCTGCCCGCATCGTACACGATTGCACACGCCTGGCCGCCAGTACTGGTCCGGCCTGAACGGAGCGTGTGAATCTCCTAGATACTACCACACCGAAAGAACATGAGTTCGGAATCGTTCGCCTGACAGTGGCGCTTGCATCCCAGCTCAGTCCTTTGCGGTACCCGTACCGCTCCTCCCACCGCCAGTAGTTATGGCACGACGCCCAGACCTGGACCTTGTAGGTGAATTTCTCGATCACGAACGGCGTGCCTGGTGATGTGTGTGTCTTCTGGATATCGATCCAGCGCCATGTCAGTCCGCCATCGGTCGAATAATACATACTCGGCTCGTAAGTCCGCCGCGTCGAGTTCCAGCGCGTGGCAGTGGAGAAGCATAGCGTCCTCAGCATGGTGGAACCAGGCCGCTGGACTCTCACCGTTCCTAAGTTTCTGATATCTGCGATCGCTCTCTGGTCCATCCTCGGAATCCAGGCCGAGCGGCCGTCTCTGTAATAGACTCTGAAGTAGCCGGTGGCGTGATCCAGCGTCTCCATGATGAACTCCGGCAGCTCGTCTCCCAGCCGGTCCATACAGAGTATGTTCGCCACGGATACATGCGCTGGTAGCGTGTGATCCACGTTCCAGCTGGTGCCCTGATTCCCTGAGACCATGACCTTCGAGCCGGCTCCTGCGAGGACAAGATCGTAGATGCCGCCCAGCGCTGGATACACAAGCGAGCCACCGGCCACGCTCTCGCAGTCCAGCGAGATCTGCCATGTTCTGCCGAGATTGAGCGATCGCCACACTTTCGAGCCATCATGAGCCAGCAGCGTCGAGTCCGAGATCCGGATAGCTCTCCGGCATCCTGGTGCATCGCTGGATATCTTCTGCCAGTTCAAACCGGAATTCGTGGTCTCATACCATCCATCGGTGGTCATCAGAAGTATCCAGCCGTAATCGATTCTGGCGAATGCGAACGCGGCGACCCCTTCTGGGAGCCGGAACACTTCGGACCATCGCCGGCCGCCCTCTGATCTGAAGATTGCATGCCGACCGCTATCCAGTGAGCATATAGCGAGCCCGATATCTCCACCAGCCCATTCCAGCTCGATAATTTCACGGACCGGTAGCGGTTCTGAGAGCCACCACTCCTCGAACTTCTCGGTGTCGTCACTTCCAGCTATGATATTGAGGTTCGGGAGCACCAACATGACTCGTTCGACCGTCATGGTCTACATCCTCACGATCCGAATTCCTGCACCGTACTGGGTGCCGCCGCGAAGTTCGAGACGTATCGCACCGAAGAATGGTGATATGTGTTTCCTGAGCAGCACAGTACGTGATACGACGCTGGCCTCGATATTCTTACGGGCAATACGCGTCATCACCAATGACTGCACTTGACAGGTTTTCCTCATTACACTATTCGAACTATATCCTATCTCGATAGTTCTGCGAGCTGAATATTTGCCGGTGATATAGACACTAAGTGCTTTGCGAGCCGCTAGCTGTGATATCAGCTGCCGGGTCAGTCTTTGTTTGGTGGCTACTCTAGCGTTGATTGCGGCCAATCGGCGACGTGTTAAAATCGAGCTGCTGGTATACGAACGCAGATACCTCCGACCCAACAGTACATTTCCGCGATATGATACTTGACACGTGCCTCGAATCCGGATACCTGCGATGAGATCTTTGTACGTGATATGGTATACTACATCGACCCCAGCTGCGAACAGTCTTGTGCGGAGGTATTCGAGCATACCGCGGTAGTAATCCGCGTTCCGTACCGCTTTGTCCGAGTCGAAATGCACCCTCACGGTCGCAGGCCACTCGGTCTCGACCCGAACCGAGCCAGGATCCTCGACCAGGTAGCCGAGAACCTCCTCGCATCCTTGTCTGGTGCCACACGCTATAATAGTCAGCGTGTGGAGCATGAGCCGTTTCCTGTATACATCGTCCGGCTCGTCGGCGTACCGTGGCAGCTGAAACGCCTGGCCCCATACACTATCCAGCTGACGGCACGTAGCCAGATCGAGCCTGTGCCTCAAATGCATGAGCTGCAGCTGCTGCTGGACCTTATCGAACTGGTGGATGAATGATTTCAGCAGCGTATCGATGACGGTAACGTTGGGTGGCGATATCAGGTTCGGATTCACGATCCGGATTCCGGCGGCGTACGTTCTGCCGATCAGCGGCGGCGGATTCAGCATGATGCCGGCCGCGTATATCATCCTGAGAGTCTTGAAGAAAAACGCTCCGACTGAAAACGGTTTATGATACCGTTTCAGGTTCACCGTGGTCGCGCTGTAATTCCTGGTAAACCGATTTCGTACAGCCAGATCCGAGTTCAGCGACCTGAACCCAGGCCGGATCAGGTATATCCCGAATGCAGCGTTTCTGGTGTTTCTGGAGGCGAGCGTTACGCTCCCTGAGTATGTCTTGGTATACGTGGTCCACGACCAGAGGTCCTGGGGGAGATACGCCGGTATCAGCGAGACGTATGGAGGCGTGTGGTCGGCATCCGCTAAATTGAAGCTCACCTGGTGGCGGTGGTCGAGGACGGTGGTGGTCATCTCCCAAACCTCAGTGTAGTTCTGGATATTGAATCGTAGATTAGGAGATGGTGTGCTGCTCTGACTCGAGAACGACCCGTGGCTGTGAGTCGATGATCCTCCAGTTGTCGGATCCGAGTTTCCGGACATCAGCAGCCGTCCATCCCAGTTCAGCACCACCCAGGGAGATGGTGGCGTGCCGTCGAACATCGCCACCGTATACTGTGGTGTCTTGAGCGCTGACTGGATGAATCGGTACAGTCTGGTCTGGATATAGGACGGTATAGCATTCGAAGCCTGGCTGGCACCGGAGTACGAATGGGTGTGGCTGGCATTCGTCTCCATAGTATAGTCATAACAATCGTATGGCTCCCAGCAACCATTGTTACAGTAGTTAGTATCGCTCGCGGCAGCCAACGTTCCTGAGATGCTATGAGAATGTGACGATACTCCACCGGTCTGGCCAGGCGACCCGAGCTTGATCAACCTGCCATCCGGTGCCGAGTAACGCTCGCATGCGCTGTCAGATATCGCTGCAGTTGATGGAACCACAGCATTAACCGGCATCACCCTGATCGAGTTCATCCAGACATCGGCGTCTATTCGGATGATTGAAAGCGTGAATGATGGAGGGTCATTGTTGGCAGAACCGATCGAAGGCGTGGATGAATGTGTATGTGTATCCTGGACTCTCTGCCACCAGTACGGATTTGGTGCGGATCTTATGCCAGGCGGGCCGCATGAGTAGTTCGTAGCGGAATGAGTGTGTGAGCTGTTACCGCCCGTCGAGCCCGGGTTGGACTGGTGAAACCTCAGGAACCGGCCGTCCCATGTAGCGATCTTCTGCCACGGTGATGGTGGATCACCCGCGCTAGACCAGAGAACGTACATGTAGACCATGTCACAGCACCTTCACTCGAACGTACTCGGGCCCCACCTCGATCTCGAACTTTCCAGGCACGTGGATGACCTGATTCGCTCTGAGATCGTGATCTTCAACCAGCATCAGCCTCTCGATCTTCAGCAGTCCTCTCGGAGCTCCGTTCACCTCACATACCGGACACCGCACCTCGCCGTTCTTCAAGAAGATCGGGTCATCGACGGTCCGATCGCAGACATCACAGTACCACTCGTTCTTCGTGCCGCAGTTGGGACACTGAAGCGGACCTTGACCGAACCACTGGAACGCGGTACCACATGGACAGACGTAATAATCGAAGCACGTGTAGTATCCGCGTCGAAACACCTTGATCTCGTGCCCGTTCGGATCTATCTCCCATTCAGGTATCCCGATCTCGCTGGTGCCGTCGTCTGCGACCACCGGCGTCTGTTCCGTCTCCTGCACCTTCTGAGCCATGTAAGGCGAGAATGGCAGCAGGTATACCTTCTCAGGTATACCCGGGTCTTCGAGCCATCCTCGCTCTTTACCCGTCTCCGGATCGAACTGAGGAATCTCTTTCCCGCTCTGGATCTTCAGCCAGTACTGGTACAGCACGGGCCTCATATCTCGTCGTACCGGAACGTGAATGTCTTGTTCGGTTTCTCTCCCTGAACTGCATCAGCCGCCAGCCGGACCTGCGACACAACCGATTTCGACGCTCCTGCGCTGGTGTACTCCGTGCTGTCCACCAGCAGCGGGTTCGATGATGTGTACTGATCAGCGTCCGCCGGTCCCGCGGTCTGGTTTTTGTAATACGGATGCCCGTTAGTCGAATCCTTGAAATAATGGCCCGTCTCGCCGAGCTGACCTGTCGCCTGAGCATAGCTCGCAGTCGGGCAACCGTGGTCGCCGGAGTCTCTTAGTGCGACCATGAGCATTCCGCCAGTACCCAGGTTCCAGGAGCTCTTGATGTCGCCGGTTGTGTACCAGCGTATGTTCGATATCTTCGTGAACGATCCGCTAAATGCTATCCTGAAATGCTTCCAGTAGCTGTAGTTGTAACCAGACCCTGGAACCACACATGGATAGTTCAGGCCCGGGTTATACTGATCTGCAGTGCAGTATCGAGTTGTGGTGATCGCGGTCCACACCGCCGGAGATCCATTTCCCTCCTCAACGTTAACCGTAGCCGGCATTTCATATCACCTCCAGTTTTTTCAAATCGTCAGAAACGATCTTGATGAGCTTCTCTTTCTCTTCGTCGAACGTGGATCGCAGGAACGACCGCTCTGGTATGTTCCTGGTCGGATCGCCATACTCGTGAGTACCAGCATACTCGAGCACGGCGGGATCGAATATCCCGACGTAGAGCGTGACTCGATCCGGCTCAGCTCGGATCTGGTGCGTGATCGAGCCGATGAGCTGACCGGTGTCGATGAGCGGAGTGCTCGACCCTTTCCGCCTCACGGTCTCAGGTTTGAGCGGCGGCGGAATGTGCGCCCTGATCCGCTCGATGATGGCGTTCTCGAGCAGAACACCGATCTTCTCCATCGATTGTGCCAGATCACGCATTGTCCCCGCTCACCAACTGAGTCGAGAGATTTCGTCTGAGCCTGTACCGGGGTCCGGCTATGATTATGCCTCCCAGATAAGGCGCGCCATCACACCCCGATATGAGGGAGAGATAGCTGGCACCTAGACCGATCTGCCGAAAAGACCTCGACGGATCGAGACAAAAGAATGTCGTGAGCCCTATAGCCACCACCCCCCCTCGAACATTTCAATAGCTCTCAGCTCGAACCACTGTGAACCCGAATCCCAGAACAAACGTCCCTGATCCGTTGCGAAGAAGATTCGACCCGGGACCCCAGGCGAGGGGCGATCGATCAGCGCTCCATTCAGGAACACGACCACGTACGAGTCAAGATAATCGACGTTAGCAGCTTCGTTGGCATCACGTTCCAGCAATGTAGTATCGAGACGCGACTTCTGCAGCCCCAGTCTCGGGGTCAACACCACAGAGCATCACCACCTCTCATCGAAATGGCATCAACACTGCGAAACCCGGATATCGATCCGGAACGGTGGTGACCGCTCGAACGGCTCGGTCTGCGATCTCTTTGAGCTCTCGCAACTTCGCCTGAGTCTCGCGGACGACCACCGATGCCACCGGATTCCACACACCGGACTGGTCAAATGAACCCGGGAGCTGGTGTGTGACTCGATCCGAGTAGCTCTGGTACGCCAGATACGCGGCGAGCTGGAGTATTGCCAGCCGGACGTTATTCGTATCAGCGCTGGACGTCCGCCGTGAGAGCACGTCCTGAGCCGCACGCTGCATCGCTGACAGTACGACCTCATCAGCCAGCTCGGCAGGATCTGGAATATCGACCACTCGCCTCACGGCCAGGATATTGTTCTGAGCGGCCGGCACACTCGCCATCTGTGCCGCCCAGCCGCTCTCGTCGCCTTCCAGAAAACCGAGCGGTATCTCCATAGCGATCTCAAAATAGGGTGATCAGATTCCGCTCGCTGCTATACCGGCTCCAGGCTCCTTTACCACGACGACGTAATCGACCCACATCTGGAAGACCTCATCATGGGTCTCATCGTCCGTGTAGTGGTGAAGCGAGAAGCCGATATCGTTCTCCGTCCTCGACTCGTAGACCTTCGACCTGGTGTAATAATACGTCGCCGCGGGGAAGTTCCTGTCCAGACCGAGAATCTTGCCTTCCTGGATACCACCGATCGCAGCCGCGTCCTTCGGTACTCTGTGAACGGTCAAACCGAGCACCGGTATCTTGATGTTATCCTCGGTGAATGACGGTACGCCCCACATCTGCTCTTTAGCGTCCTGGTCCACGTTCAGGTTGAGCAGGTACCTGGCGAGCTCGCGGTAGTTCTCCAAGTGCACAAACACATCCGTCAGCTGGTAGGGCATGTACGCTTGCTCCATGGCGCCAGCCAGAGCCAGGAGATCCTCGATCGGTTTGGCGTCCTCCGGATCGCTCCACGGATCGCCGATCGGGAACTGGAAGTTCGGTATCGAACTGGCCTGTCTGACATCTGCGTAGAGCGTCTGGCCGATATCCATGTTCACGGCCATGGCGAGATAGAACGCCACGCGTTCGTACGCTCTGGCGATCTCGTCGATACCCTCCGGAGCCTCTCTGGCGTCCTCAGAGATCCTCACCTCGAACCCGCGCCGGCCGATCCTCGCGGCATCCTCCTCGAGCTGCGATATGCTCACAGTCGGGAACTTCGCGCCAGGCGTCACCGGCCGCGGCGCTCTCATCTCAGGATCGCCAGCCGGCGATGCCTTCTCCTTACGATACCTGATACCCTTCGCATCAACCTCCACGCGAGCCAGGTATGGCAGCCATATGAGCTTCGGTTTCAGCAGCTCGAGCACCTTGGTCTCCACGAAATCCGGATTCAGAAACTGATCGTTAGGTAGAGTGACCTTAACCATCTGAAATCACCTCCAGAAAACGAACTGGTTCAGAACACACCGAGCAGCGCTGGCTGGGATCCTGCACCCGCAGCGATGTAGTGGAACGACCGCATGGGCAACGTCCCGCCGGATCCGACGACCTTGATATATCCGGTCGCCACGCCAGATGCGAACTCGGGCGAGAGCTTTCCAGCGGCTCCAACCGCGAGAGCGTTGCTTGAATTCTGCTTGACCTCGAAGGCGTTCGCTCCTTTGAGACCCAGGATCTCGACGGTAGCGAGCCTGAGGTATCCCTTTGTGAGCCTGTCAGCGAGAGCGGTCGTGTCCTCGCCCTCCGCCGGCACACGCTTCGGGACGTCTATCATCACGATCCGACCATAGACGCCAGCGCTGTTGCCGTCGTCTCGCGGCTTTCTCATCACGGGCAGACCGCCTGTGTTCTCGTACGTTAGAGCAGTGTTGTTGAACAGCTCCACGATATCGCCCACCTTGACCGGTGCGGCGAATGCATAGTTCTTCTGCGTCCTGCCGGTCGGGCTCAGCCCCTCGGAGACCGTGATCGCGCCCTCGTCGAGCAGCACGGTCATGGGCATCCCGAGTCCGAAATCACCTGCGACAGTTCCAGTCAGTGCCATCTAAAACCACCTCATGAGCGTTTCCTTCTCTTTTCGAACTCATCCAGCACGCTCTTCACGTCACGCTTCGTGCTGGAATCGTCGATCTTGAACTGAGTCCTGGCGGACTGAGTCGATATCCGCTCGAAATCCTGTGCCAGCGTTCTCAGAGCCGATACGTCGAAGTCGCGGTAGATATCGCTGGAGTGACCGGCGATCCTGGAGATCCGGTCGATCAGCTCCGATTTCTCCCGGGCTTCGTAATCCTGGTGGATCTTTCTCACAGCCTCAGCATGCAATTTCAAGAGCTGCTGTATACCTTCGGCGATCTTCGATTTAGCCGTCTCCGGATCGTCTGCGGTATCCCATTCGAGCGTCGCTGTGTCGTCATGCGGATACGGATACTTAGGGTACGGATACTTCGGATACGGATACATCGTCGGTCCGGCGAACAGTCCGGTACCGGATTTTGCCTGATCCACTAACGTCTTCAGCACGTCCATCAGTGCTTCTGCTTTCTTCTTCTCATCCTCGACCTTCTCGATCTCGCCCATCACCTTCTCGAGATCCTCCACGGTCATGATCTCAGCATGAGCCGCCGGCTCAGATGACTGAGCGTCCGTCTGTTCAGCGGTCGGCTGCTGAGTCTGAACTGCATTCTCTGCCATTTCAGCACCTCCTGCGGGCACGCACACCAGATCCCAGATCGGGATCGACCGAGTGAACGGCCCGTTATACTCATCAAGAAATATCGAGATGCGTCTCTGCATCTCCGGCGGGAATGCTCGTCTGATCCGGTGCTCGATCGGAAATACGATCTCATCGAGAATCTCCTGCTGGATCTGTCGGATACGCTCATTGATCATCGATTTCTCGTTATCGGGAGCCGACGATCTCGCCACGAGATCACACAACCCATCCCAGTTCGACTCTCTTAAGGAATGGAACTTGATCAGGAAATCCGCATCGTTGTTCGACACACCGTTAGCAGCAAGTCCACCGACAAGATGCACGATACCGGCTCGGATGGTTGCCGAGTCGTTGATGCGGCTCAGCACGTCCTCGAGCTTCAGAGCTGGCTCGATGCCGGTTGTGTCAGCGCTTGGGTACAGCACGAGCTCGTGTGTCCTGATCTCATCCCACAGCTCTCGCGCGCAATCCTCGAGCCGCTCCGGATGTGGTTCGAACACATTCCCGCGTCGTTTGTTCTCCTCGAGCAGTCTCGTCAGGAATCGTTTGATCTGGTCCTCGGTGAACTTGATCTCGATTCCTCTCTTTCTGGAGCACCACCACGCGAACGCTTTACGGTAGTAGTCCTGGAGCTGCACATCCGAGAGGCTGCCAAAATCGAACTGATCAAGGTCTATCACCTCTTCGTGCTTTCGAATACCGCAGCCGTCCTCCCAGGAGCACGCGCCCTGAGGCACTATGGCCACGTGGTCGAAGAACAGCGATGTCTCTATCCGGTCGTATTTTTCGCCCTGGAACTCGCCCTCTCGAGCCTCCTCGATCGGATAGTATCCTACGGAGACATCGACCGGTTCGCCGTTCCTTATGCGCTGGAGTATCGCAGGAGGCAGCCGGTCCTTCCAGAGCTCAGCGACGACACGGACGTTCGGAGGCTCCCATGAGACTTCCATGACCTGACCTACTGCCTCCTCATCGAAGCAGACTCCGTCCTGAGGATGCGAAACCGTGACCGGAACTCCGAGCAGCCACCGGTACGATTTCTCCAGGACCTCGGCGGGTCGATAGACTCCTTTGAACACACCCTCGCGCGTCACGATCGCTGAGACCTTCAGAACGTCGTCAGTCTCGTCGATTATGGCGTTCGCACGATCTCGCTGCATCTGTGTTATGAGAACTACCACCGAATCGCCTCGCGGTTTTATCGGGAAATGATAACCTTCATCATCATGTTCGGTCGGGTTGGCCGGATACTGATCAGTTGGTCTGAAGAACAACCAGTACTCACCGCCGCCTTCACGGGACCCGCGTAACTTTCTGAGTATGTACCGGCCTTTGAACCTTTTACCGCTGAAGAAGTACTCATGAGCGTCCCGTCGCTGGATGCCCTCGACCACCTCGCCTTCGTCGATCAGCATCATGTAGGCCCAGGTATCGTTCGTGGCACCGACCTGGCCAGGAGCGATCCAGTACGAGCCAGACCGGATCTCCCACTCATGACACTCCGCCTCGGAGTCCGGTTCGTCCGGATCATCGTGATGGAGGAGCTCCACCGAGCCGGTGACCACAGAGCCGCCGTGTGCTGGTCCGCTGTTCTCTCGCAGGAGCTCCTCCGGAGGTTCAGCTGATGGTTTGACGATCGCTTCAGCGGACTCGAGCCGGTCTGTTGCCGGATTCTTCTCACCGAGTATCGCTCGTTTCAGCTTTCTGAGACGGCCGGTGAGGACCCACTGAACTAAGAAACCGAGCCCGAGATCCATCCGGACGTCGCAGTGCACGCTGTGATGGAGCAGGTTGCCGCCTTTCTCGGGAATCCCTCGCCAGTGGAACTGCGACCAGAACACGCCACTCTTCTGATCGACGTAGTACTTCGCAGGCAGTGGTTCGCCTTCTTTCCGAATTTTCTCGTACTCGTCCTGGCTGAGCGACTCTCGGATTCGTGGATCACCGGAGCCGGTTCTGATGCTCTCTCGAGACGACTGATCCGATCGATCTGTCTGCGATTCTCTCGGAGCCGATGACAGAGCCGCGAGCCTGGCGAGCACATCCAGGCCGTCCGGTACGGATTTCTCCGGCACAGCCTCGATGACCCGGGCGACGTAGACCGAGTATCGCTTGAACTTCGGGTTATCGGTATCGTGCTCCAGAACTTCCTCGGCCGCGACTCTGAGTATGGCACCACGTGGCAACTTCAGGTTCGTCGAGTCGGTCTTCCCCAGAATCATGAACAGGAGGCCCCGCCACTCCCAGACATACTTCGGCTTGATGGCGTTCGCGTGCTCTCTCGTGATAGGACCGGCCGCGATCCAGTAATTGTAAACGCCTGAGGTCTTGGTCTCGTTCCGCTGAACGACTATACCATCGATCTCGTACTGGTTCTTGATCTTCATCCAGCCGTGATTCTGCGGCGACTCGTAGTGATGGTTGAGATCCTTCACCATCACACCTTCAGAGCAACCTCGGAACAGCATGGTGATCTAGATATGTGAGACTCTGTTCACGATCTCCTGGAGCCGTGGATCATCTATTCGGACGATATACGAATACGATTCCGCGTCGAGATCGCGAGTCGGTCGCATGAACTTGAGATGTTCTGTGTCCCGGAACTGTCCGAGCAGCTCGATCCTCTCGTGGTACGGATGGCTTCGAACATCATCGCCCTCGAACTTCAGGACGTCGAAGACCATCAGATACGCGTGTTTCGCGGCTTCACTCGGATCGAACTTCCCGTTCAGGAGAGCGTTCGCCTCGGTCCGGTGCCTGGCCTTTCCATCTTTGACCACGATGCACTCGCTGTCCAGCACGAACGGCTCATGACCGAGCCTCATCGCCTCTTCGGCCTGATAAGGGAGCCGGTCGTGTTTCCTCTTTCCTTCGTCGCTGTAAAACTCAACCTCGCGGCCGTCGTGCTCGATCTGGATTCGCATGCCATCGAATTTGGCTTCTATGACCACCTCGTTCCAGTCGAGCTTCGAGATATCGGATACCTCATAACCTCGATACGCAGGTCTCGTCAGCTCCAGCATATCAGATCTTTCGGCGTTTCCGGCACGGTTTGCACGGTTCGTCGTCCAGCACGGTCGGACGGACCCATCCATTACGCGGATCGTACCGCCACGAGCTGGTCTTTCGGAGGTCCATTACATGTTCCTCCCGAACTTCACGCCTCTGTGAGATCTCATAAACTGCAACGCAACCTCGGGATCGATCTTGAACGTCGCTAGATACTCCTCACGTGTCATCTGTGTGCCCTGAGCTGTGATGTATTTGAAGCCGAAGACCGGGTTACCGATCTTTCCTGCAGGAAGCTGCCACTCGAATCCAGTTGGTGCGAGACAGCTGAGAGGTTCATCGGCTGCCTCAGAAATCTGCGGAACCACATTCACCGCTCCACATACCGAGCACACGAACTCCTTCGGCATGATCTTGAAATCGGCCTCCGACCCGCAGTTATGGCATTTCAGCAACACAGCCTGATCTCCTCCTTTGTCAGGAGCCTGACAAAGATGTTCACGACGGCCAGGATCGCCATCTGCTCCTCTGGAGTTATCACGAATCCAAACGTGTCCTGTAAAACGATGGCTACAAGCGCGATGACATTCAGCCAGAACGTTCTTGACAGCGTGATAGGTTTGGCCATATCATCACGACTCCAGAGCGGCTATCCTCGACTCGTGGTTTGCGAGAATCTCGCCCACGGTATCGTTCTGGCCGACTGGCTGCACGGTTCCGATCACAGCGACCAGCCAGTGTTGAGGTTCGTCTGAAGCGTCGATAAAGTGCTCTGCAGCGTCGAAATAGTCCTCTGGATATCGTCGATCACACCTCCAGCCAGCGTTATCCTCCCGACACGCTGCTGGCTGGCTGGTTTCAGCTTCACATCCACCATTCACATCCACCTCACTTTTTTCAGCCCGGGCACCTGGCTCGGGCTCCGGCATGATTTCGCTCATAAAGATCTCTCCAGTGTTCGAATAACCATTCGTTAAATGGCGATTCCCGGTCCACCATCCACGCGTTCTGAAGTAATGATCAAGGTTGCAGAATTTCACCCCGATCGCCACGTTCTGATTGAATTCCGCCAGCATCTCCTCGTGGTGGACAAAATCCTGGACCCACCACTGTATCTGAGGCGCTCCGAGTATCATCCGGAACATGTTGCAGGTCATATCCGGAACTTGACACATGTTGCCACCAGGCTCACGACAAACGCCAGTATCCCGATTGCCCCGATGATCCGGTTCTGCCACTGCTCGAGCCGATCGAGCCGTTCGTCATGCGCTCTGAGATCTCTCATGATCATCTCGAGCATCGACTGAATGCTCAGCGTTCGTTCGTCGATACGTGACAGTCTGGATTCGAGAGTGTTGTTATCCATGGGAAAGGCCTCCTCCAGGCTACTCAGAGAGCACCACTGCTCGTGGTCTGCACCGACAGTTGGGATGCAGCGGTAGAGTTGGACCCTCACCGAGTCGGAATATCACGTTATGGTACGGCGCACAGATCGGGCAAACCCGTTCGTCGCCCATGGTGAATATCGTCCAGCCGTCCGCCGCGTTCATCTTCTCGTAATGCTGGAGATACGCTTCGTTTCGTATCGCGGCTGCGGCTGTTCTGGCGAACGTCTCGGCATATCTATCAGCGCTCAGTGAGACCGCCTGACGGCCTGGCCGCTGGATCTGGACCGGATCATCGATGAGCTCCGGAATGATGGTTTCGAGTCGTTTCCGGATCTCGGCTGGAGCCGCACCAGCTTCGATCATCGACCGGATCTCGTCTTCGATTCTGGTCGCGAAAGCTTCGTTCCATTCTCTTGTCGGTCTCAGCAGCTCCTGAGCTCTGGCGATCAGCCTCGATTTCTCGGCCGGACCGAGCTCGACCCCTCTGGCAGTACCGATCTCGTACGCGGCGTCACGAGCGCCGGCTGCATACGCGGCGATCAGAGCTTTCGCCAGATGTTCCGTGATCCTGGATACGAATGTGAGCGCCAGACTGTCCGCCATCATGCTCCCTTCAGAATCTCGTTGATCAACCACTTCGTCTCGGATTCGTACGCCTTCCTGACCTCATCGGCCAGCGAATCGATGGTCGGATCTGAGTCACGAGCACGTGACGCATCAGATGCGGTCAGCGACGCGGCCTTCATGACGCTGGTCGGGATGTAGAACACATCGCCGCCCTGCACTTCCGAGAGGCCTAGCATCTTCCTGGCTTCGTTCTTCGTCAGAATCTGAGACCGGTACGCGGCCAGCGCTGTATCGTATTTCACACGCTCCATCTCTGCTCTCGCTCGCTCGGCATCCGGATCCGAGAACTCGGTTTTGAGATAGAAATCAGCGATGAGTCCGTCATCCACCGGCCAGCCGCGTGACTCGAATTCGAGTCTGAAGAACCGCTCCAGATCGGACTCCAGCGACCTCAGCAGGCCGTTTCCGGACGTGTGCATGTAGTATCGCGTGACCTCGCCGATCGCTCTAGTCGAGCCTTCCTCGTAACCGAGCGCGGAGAGAGGTATCCCGAGCCGCGCTGCGATCGATCTGTTGCAGTCCTGGATGGAGCCGGTCACTTCAGGGTACGGGCTCGAGCCCTCGAGCCGGCGCATCTCGATCTCGTTCGAGTGTGCGAATATATGGTCAGGCTCGATCGGCAGCTCCTTGCCGAATGTCGGAGAGCTCGGATCTGTATCTTTGTAGTAGAGCGCTCGTTCGACGTCGCGGAACACCTGTTTGACCGCATCCTGAGCCTTCATGACCCGCTCTTCGGGCGTACCGGTGTAATTGTCCGGATTTCCGACCACAGAGATGTCCAGCACCGCCTCCAGCCGTGGCATCGAGACCCTGGACCACCTGAAGTAATCTAAAAGCGTCTGAGCCTTGCGTTTCACGATGAATACCAGCGATTCCAGCGGCGACCGGCCCCATACGGAGAACGTCCAGCGGCCGAGCCGGTCCTGGACCAGGTTGCCGTCAGCGTTCAGCGAGAAGTGCAGTATCTCGCTGGATGGTATGATCTCAGACGCGACCCACGGGCTCTTCTCATTGATCGCGTAATAATCACGATCTCGGATCACATCCGCGTCACGATCTCTGGACAGGATGGTGACCACGGACACCGGCAGCAGCTCGAGATCATGAATACGGCCGTCTCGCCGGTGAATTCGGAATATCGCATTTCCATCTCGCAACAGGAGCTTGATGATAGTAGGCAGCCGCTGAGAGAACCGGAGCTCGTCCAGTATCGAGTCAACACGTTCCAGGAACTCTCGCTGAAACTGTTCCGGCATCTCGCCTGGCTGGTCCGTGCCGAGCCGCGACATGGCCGGTCCGGCGTACATGGCGTGTATCATGTGAGCTATGAGATCTATCCCGGCCTGAATCTCCGGATCCAGCTCATACAGTCGCTGCAGCACTTCCCACCTGGTCGAATACGTGAACTCGGTGGCGACCAGCTTCTTCAGGTCGGATATCACAGCGCTGAGTACCGATGTGCCGGACGTGTGTGCTCTCATCGGGACTCTGACTTCTCGCATTCAAACACCTGCCACGAAGTATCTCACCTTCCAGTACTCGGACGCCAGCGAGTCGGACCGGATGTGCAGGCTCTGGATGTACCGTGCATACCAGGCCGCTATGGCGACCGCCAGCACGAGGTCATCATGCTCACCTTCCCGCCAGGCGCCATACGAGTCATGAGCCGTACGCGGATCGATCCTGACACGGATGTTCTGCAGCTCGTTCGCCAGCAGCCTGGCGTTCTGAGTCTTTGGATTGATCCGGATCAGCCGGTTCTGGACCAGCACCTGCAGGTTCGCTATCAGGTCACGTTTCGGAACTCGAAGCTCCAGGTACCGGTCACGGCTGGAGCTCACCGAATCGCCGCCGTGTATCGACACGGCCACGGGACAGAGGCCGGCATTCCATAGGAAATCGACCACCGGCCGGCCCACACCTGTCGCATCCACCACGAGATCGGCGGACCGGAGCTGTGGATTCTTCTTGATCTCCAGCAGCGTCTCGACCACAGTCGTATACGTGGTGCCTACCGGCAGCCGCTTCAGCGCCACGATCTCGCAGACCTGATCCTGATCATGGCGTGTATTGATCACAGCGATGGCGGTATAATCCTCCTTCTGGCCCAGATCGACTCCGATAACGGACCGAGGTCCGGCCATAAACGCCGGTAACGAGCTAGATTTCGATGTGTGGTGTGGAGTCATCAAACATGGCCTCGATCTCGTCTGATGAGAAGACCTGGTCCTCAGTATCCACGAACTGGCAATAATACTCCTGCATGAACCATGCTCGCGGCATGCTTCTCTCCTCCTCACGCAGGAAGTCCTTCGAGATTCGCGGGCAGTCGTCCGCGGTGATCATTATCTTCTCCCAGCCCTCTCCGGATGTCCAGATATCGTAGAAGAAACCGCGTTTTCCGAACGGAGTCGAGAGCAGCACCAGCCGTCCTTTGGAAACCGCGAGCATCGGCCTGACGGAGTAGTAGAGCTCGTCCGGAACTCGTGCGGCTTCATCGATCAGGAGCAAGGATGCGGATGAAAACCCGCGTATCGTCTGCTCTTTACCTGGCAGTGATATGATTCGTGACCTGTTCTCAAGTTCAAGCCGAAGCGCTGATTCGGCCTCGGCCGGAACCATTTCCGCGGTGCTCATGTGATAGAACCGCGCCACGGTCCGGAACAGTTCGGATGACTGACGCAGTGTGGGAGACAGACACAGAATCAGACTCCCGGGCCGGTATATCGCTGTATGAAGCGCCAGCAAGGACGTCACCGTGGATTTGCCCGATTGGCGCGAACAGTTCAGCATCAACCGCCTGGCACTAGATCTCAGAACCGCTACCTGCCATGGATCCGGACTGAACCCTAGTATATCGATTGACCATCTGACCGGATCCAGCGAGTATATCAGATCGTTTCTGAGATCTTGAGATGGCATTGATCACAGCCTCTCTGGCTTCCGGATACGGGTCGAGAGCATTGATGATTTCAGTTCGTATCTGGACCCACTCAGGATTGTTGATCAACACATTGACCTGTGGCTGAGATGATATCCGGCCCTCGAGCTCAGCCAGGAGCTTGATCTGCTCACGAAGCTCACGGAGGAATCCGGGCCAGGACCTGGTATCGCCTGCTTTCTCGGCAATATCGAGCAACCTTATAGTGCGTTCACGTATCGCCAGCAGTTCAGCCAGAAGGGAGTCTGCTTTTGCAATCTGCTCGACTGAATGAGATGGAACCATGCTGGAGGGGATGTGCATCTCTTTATGTCTGCGTAACGAACTGTATGGCAAATGAAAAACACGGGAAAGTTCAGGAATGTTCTCTCCACACACCAGTCGTCTATCGATCTCGTCTCGCTGATCATGGACGCAGACAAGACATTTTCTACCCAGATAACATTCCCTCCATAATTACCGAATTTGAAATATTCCTGAAATTCTTAGAATTCACACACTGATTTTGAGCTATAATCGCGGAAATTTTGAGTTATTTTTAAATTATTTTCGTGAATCCGCTTTAATTCTCACATATCGGAGCCACGACAGCTTTTCCTCGCATATATCCAGCAGGCACTCGATCTCGTACTCGCTCCAGTCGTTGAGCACCTCTCGCCAGTCCAGATCGCTGAATCTGATCATGGCAGCTCCCTCGTGCAGATTACCAGTCCACACATCTCACACACGACCTCACAGCGAGAGTCCACTATGCACCTGCCAGAACACTCAGGACACCGGATCCGCACAATCTTCCCAACTGGTGAACGGACGGACTGATACACATTTGTGGTGCTCATGCGAGAATCACATCGGGACGGTAGGGTCGGGGGACACGATACGTCCATGAGCAGGATGAAAACAGCGCCCGACCCGCTATCTGCTGTCAGCAAGACGGTTTCGATACGCAAACCGCAACCATTTCCGCCGTGTGTCGTCAGAAGGTCTCTGGTGCATAAACAGTCCGCACCACGGACAGAACGACCAGCTCCGATGCCTCCACAGGATTATCCGGCGACAAGAAGGACAGACATAGTCGATAACATCTAGTCTGCTGTCGCCCAGTACCGCTCTCCATCTGCGAGAGCGGGGGCCTTCGGAGCTTTGCGGCGGCTCCGGTCGCGCTGGATTCATCGTCTGTGTGAGTTTATGTGTCGCATTGATGTTAAACCTATCGTCAATTGTATAGAAAAATTTACGGTGTTGTGGTGAAACTACCATCTCACACCGAGCGCCCAGTCGTCCATGCTGTACCCAAACACTTCCTCGAGACGCCAGTAAGCTCTGGTCTGAAGCATCCAGTACCAGAGCTGCGTAGCCTGAAATCCGGCTGCATCGATCTCTCGGTCACGGAACACTCGACCCAAACAGATCCTCCCTGATCAGATACAGAGCCTCGATGATCTCCAAGTCGTGGATATTGTAATCGCGTATGGCATCAAGGTCCCCCTGTTTGTAGAGCTCAGCGATATCCGCACCGGAGAGCTCCTTGGGTCGACCGAGAACCAGCATCGAGAGCTCGGAGAGTGTGAGAGGCATGTCCCATTTGAAGAAATGGTAGAGATCGAAGTTCCGGGGGACTCCTCGATGCCGGTAGCAGTCGACCGAGACCTCTCACACCGAGAGCGGCTGCACGGAGCCGGAGCATGGGGAAATCGAATGACGTGCCGTTGAAGGTGATGAACCGCGTCGGTCTCACCGATTCGATGTACAGCTTCGTGCTCTCCAGCACCTCGCGCTCGGTGTTGATGAACACAACCGGCTCGTCTCCAAGCAGCTTCAGACCGACCGCTATGATGCGAGCGGTGCACGGATGGAGTCCTGGGGACTCGCGCGGCTTCTTCTTGTTCGGAAAGAGCGAGCAGTACCTGTCCAGCGCTTCCTGGTCTGCAGGGATCGTCTCGATATCGAGGATCAGCTCTTTTGACATGTTACACAGCCCCGATGCGTTCAACAGGAGCTC
>NZ_JAOAKP010000036.1 GCF_026419855.1 Methanothrix sp. | reverse complement strand
GGGTCAGCTGCTTGTTTTTCCCGTTCACCATCCCCACCCACGATATATTTCGACAACAAAATCAGCGTATCCACAACCACCTCTTTATTGTTTTCGCTTATGATATAAATATATAAAAAATGTATTATATTTTGGTTCTGGTTTAGCCAACTTGCTGGTGGAGTGGTCTCATAATGCTGTGTTGGATAACCTTTTGTGATAACGTCTCTAGCTATTGATTCTGATCTAACCTCCACGCATTCCTGGAATCGTCTTCTGCTTGCGGATTTTAAAGACTTATCCAACACAGCACAGATCTCCGATAATTTGCGGAGATGAGCCATCTATGAAATCGAGCATTGGCTTTCGAAAACCAAAACCATTTAATAGATAAAAACCATTTGGCAACAGACTTTCAGTCTTGTGGGTGTAGAATAAAGAGGTGATTCAATGGCATTACAGCCGACGCCCGTTGATATTGGGCTATTTGTGATAGTTCTGATGGTGCTAGTGGGTCCTTTCATGGTGAAAAAGATTGAGCACAACCTTGAGGCGTTTCTTTTTGTAATGGGCGTGCTCGCAGTGACCCTTGCAGGCTTTGAGAACAAGGAGATTCTCGCTCAGATTTACGCCAGCGATCCTGAGAAGATAGAAACAATCGGCTGGCATATGGAGCTTGTAATAGAAGCCATAAAGGAGCCGATCATAAAGGGCATAGTGCCAGCTGTGCTGGTTGCAGGTTTGCTGTTCTATTATGGAAGATCTGCAGCACAGAAAGCCATGACCAGGATTCTTGAGGTCGTCCCCCTGAAGGTCATAGTCTTCCTGATTGTAGTGGTGCTCGGACTTGCATCCAGCATAATAACAGCGATCATCGCGTCTCTTCTCCTCGTCGAACTCGTGAACTGCATGCCTCTTGACAGACAGACGAAGATCAATGTGGTGATAATCGCGTGCTTCTCGATAGGCCTTGGCGCTGTGCTCACGCCAGTCGGTGAGCCGCTCTCGACGATAGCGATCACCAAGCTTCAGGGCCCGCCATACCATGCTGGGTTCTTCTTCCTCTTCAACAGGCTGGCAATATACATAATCCCAGGCTGCGTGGCAATGGGACTGCTCGCGATGTTCTTCACAGGAAAGAAGGCGAAGGAGGTATGTCTTGCAGCTGTTGAGGAGGCAGGAGGCCTGAGGGATGTCTTTGTCAGAGCCATCAAGGTGTACATCTTCGTCATGGCGCTGCTCCTTCTCGGCTCGGGTATGAAGACTGTTATCGACAAGTATCTGCTCACAGTTCCGCCTCAGATCCTGTTCTGGGTGAACATGATCTCGGCGATCCTCGACAACGCCACGCTGACCGCAGCTGAGCTGAGCCCGTCGATGGAGATAACTCAGATCCAGGCAGTGCTGATGGGACTGCTGATATCCGGAGGCATGCTGATCCCCGGTAACATCCCGAACATCATATCAGCAGGCAAGCTCAACATCACGAGCAAGGAATGGGCAAGGCTTGGCGTACCGCTCGGCCTGATACTGATGGTCCTCTACTTCGTGTGGATATTCTACATACCGTTCCACATAGAGTTCCATCTGTAGCTTCATTTTTTATTTATATTTGCTGTAAGATACCATCTTCCCTTTTTCCCCTTCATGAACTCGATCGCATCATGGTATGAATCAAAGCTCCAGCGCTCTCCGGTGCTGAGGTTCACAAGGAGAACACCTGCATCAGGCTTAACATTTAGCGACTCGATCTCATCCCTGAGCCGGCTGCGCTTTCTGTACATCGCATCCCTCCACTGGCATGATCTTACAGCGGTTCTTGTTGCAGTCTGAATCTCTGCTCTGCAGGTCGTCACATGATCTTCGATGGCTTCCCCTTCGAGATCACGTATCTAACAAAATCCGCTGATGGAAACTCATGGATTGATGTGACGAATATCATGCCCTCACCGTATCTGCCCGCGCAGAGGACCGGTCGGCCGGCAGGATCCCTGGCGAGCACCTCGACCCCCTCGCCGGGCTCCAGGTACCCATCGCAGTCCCCCGACCCGCCGCAGAGTGGCGCCTCGTTGCATGAGAACTTTATCTGTGCTCCCTCTGTGTACTCACCCCTGTATCTTATCGCGAGCGGCAGCCAGTCGTAATCGTGCTCAGGAACCAGCGGGCCGAAGACCACAATGACACCACCGGAGCGCACGAAATTCTTTATACCATCCCTGCAGGCTCTCAGGTGCTTCAGGGCCCTGGAGTACTGCTGGTTTGCGAATCCCGTCGGAATGATCAGAGCCCTGAACCTGGGGAGGAACGGGCTGCATAGCATCTCAGGCTTGATGAACTGGACATCAGCACCTGCCTCCTCGAAGAGCTTCTCGTAGAGAAACGACCTGTCGCAAAGGATCACAGCATCTGGCATGTGGTACCGGTGCGCGGATGCGGTTAAAAATGTTTCACCGGCCCGGAGCGATGTGTATGGTGACCCGATTCCGGTCTTCTATGCCAGGAACCCCGCACAGAGACCAGCTGCACAACAGACTCAACCGCGCAGAAACGATCAGCTCGAGTCAGTTCCGGATAAGAGATCTGTGGAGCCTGATTCCCCCAAATCAATCCTCAGGTTCGTCAAAAAGAGAAAGATCACTTTGGAGGAACCACGTAGTTCCATCTCCATACCTTGAAGCCAGCTGCCACTATGAGTATGAATATCGCCAGCACGATCAGAGACTGCAGGTATTCCAGAGCCGTAGCTGTATCCATAAAACCACCGCAGTGATGGTACCAAACTGATCGCTGATAAATATTTTGGTGTCTGGTGCGGGAGAGGTACAACTTCGCAGAGTTGATCTGCACGGGATCGCGCATCCAGTCGATCTGCGGTTTCGATTCGATTTCACGAAGCAGCTTTTGTTTTGCACCTATCCCTCATGCAACCTCCTTCGGGCCGTTAAGATAAAGCATCTCGGCAAACTGGAGGTAGCTGCACACCGGCCTTCCCACGGGCACTATCCTGAGCGATGCCCTCCCTTCCGCGATAATAAGCTCTGCTGCTGATGGTGGAGAGAGCCTGGGCGATGTGGGGCTTCCTGGGCACACCATCATCCGGCTCCCATCGCGCTCGAAGATCGGCTTGTGAAAGTGGCCGAAGACGAGCAGATCCACATCCATCTCTCTGGCCATCAGGGCCACACCAGGGGAATCGGGCGAGTGGGCGGGTCTGTGTATGATGCCCACCCGCAGCCCCTCAACATCAATCTTCAGACGCTCCGGGAGGGCTCTCCTGACATCAGGATGATCTGAGTTTCCCGCAACGGCATGCAGCTCCCCAAGAGTTTTAAGGTCGGTGTACACATCCATGCTGATGAGATCGCCCGCATGGAGTATCATGTCGTATCCGGTGAGGATCTCCAGGAGGTCCTTGGGGATGCGATCGAGATGCGTATCAGATATCAGGAGTATCTTCATGATGCCCTCCAGCATGAATTCCACATACAGGTGATGATGACTTAAGATCGATGGCTAAACATGAAGCCTGCGCATCCCGGCCTCGACTATGCCCAGGAACTCGGCACCGACTGCAACAACGCTGTTTGTGAATATGGATGTGTTTATCTCGAATATCGGGTATCTGTACTTGGTGAACTCAGAGACCAGCCAGCTTGTGGTGCTTCTGTTGCCTCTGAAAAGACTCTCATAATCCTGCTTCACAGGTATGAAAACAACATCATCGAGCCTGCCCTTTTCCCTCACAAGCGCCATCAGGTTCGACTCCCTGTTCGCTGTAATCGGCATCACGTCCGCGCCGTTCCTGAACGCGTTCCTCGCGCCCTCAAGCGCTTCGTAGGTGTTGCCCCCGCCTGTTATCGGTATGTACACATCCCCTATCTGGAAGCTCGGCGTGTTGAAGTCACGCTCCCAGTAGCTTATCTTGTTCAGATGCGTGAACCTCATCTCGAACGCCCTTGCGACGAGCCCGGATCTTCCAACTCCGCCTATGACATAACGCCCCGATCTGGGAAATAGCCTGCCGAACCATCTCTCGAGATGCTCCTGGTCCATATCGGCTATGAGCCTGCCGTTCTCCTCGAAGTCCTTTATTGTGGAGCAGTACTCAGGACATCTGTCATCATGGTGACCATCCAGCCTTGCCTGGATGTCCTTGAAGAGGGCATTGAGGAACGCCAGGACCTCGAGCTCGAACTCGGTGCCAAGCGGCGATAGCCGGGAGCGTCGTTCCTTATCGGTGCTGTACTTCGTCCTTCCCTCTATCACGAGTATGGTGCCGTTCTCGTAATCCTCCACGAGCCTGTATGCGGTGCCGTTTCTGTTGGCTGTGATCAGCTTGATCTCTCCCCCCTGCCCTATGACATCCTCGATGTACTTGTTCACGGATGGGGTTTCTCCAGAGCCCGAGACAGCTATGCCCAGATTCATCTTCCTCGGATTGAAGTGCCTCTGGACTGGATCCTCCAGAGTGCACGGGAATACGTTATCGAAGTGGTTCTGAAGGAGCTGAAGGAAGCTGTAGAGAGAGAGAGCACTTCGACCAGCAGCAAGCCCGTATACGAACTTGTTTCTCTCGGTATCGCTAAGAAAAGATGCCAGCGACTCAGAGAATGCAGCGACCTCTGACATATCGAGGCGGAGCAGCTTATCCAGGAACCCGCACTGCAGCAGTGTTGCCTCCCGGAATATCTCGAACAGGCCAGACATGATGGATCTTGCTATTGGGATGTCTGAAGATAAGCTTTTCCTGCGCCCAGGAGTCAAATGAAATGAAATGCAGGGCAGCAGGCCTCGAGCAGTTATCAGCATTTGGAGATACGCAGGACCGATGCTGTATCTCAGCCGCATGGGCACTGCAGGCCGACGCCTGCTGGCGTTTTACATTTGTGTCAGTGCAACGAGATGCAGAGCAAAGGCAAATGCATCTCTGGCCGCCTGCTCTGCATCCTGCACGTGCCTGCAATGGATCTGTCCTCGTTTCGAGGGAGCTCAGCTTATAACCTCTCCCAGAGCACCCATGCTTCTCGCGAGCGCGATCTCCTGGGCGATTCTCCTCCCTGTGGAGAGACCCTTCTCTATTAGATCGGAATACGGCGAGCCGCTTATGAAGAGGTTCGTGCCGGCGACGATTCTTGCAGATATCTCAAAGACCTTGAAGTCGAGGTCGTCCGTTACTATCGTCTCCAGGCTGAACGGGCCTATCATGCCGCCGAAGAGCTCTATCGACGTCTCGACGACCCTCTCGCCGAGGTCGAAGACCTTAGGAAGGAGCGACTCCCTCAGAACAAGCGGCAAATTCCCTGTCACCACAAAGCTCGGGTATATCCCCGCGGCCTCGAGCTCGTTCACGGATCCTATCCTGAATATCTCGTCAGCATTGGATTCCACACGCCTGTCGATCCCGAGCATGTCGAGCGTGCCTCTTCGCAGACGGTAGCCCTTCTCCCGTATGGGGGAGTAGAAGAAATGAATGTAGTATCTCGTCCCCAGGATGAACTCCTGTATTGTGTATTTCTGTCCCCTCTGGATCTTTGACTGGAACTCCTCCTTGTTCTTGGCTATGAAGAACCCCTTTCCGCCCTTTGCGCCGTGGTACTTGACTATGACAGGCCTGTCTATCAGCTCTGCGCTCTCGAACCTCCTGGGGACGTTCACACCAGCCCTGAGAAGCCACTCCCGCTCCATCTCGCGGTCGCTCTCCCAGGCGAGGCATCTTCGATTCCCGAAGGTCGGGACAGGCAGTGCCTCGAAGTTCTGGATGCCGAGATACTCGACCATCGAGCCGTGTGGTATTATTATGGCATTCTCATCGATCAGACGATCGCTCTCATCCAGCATGCCCTTATAGCTGTCCAGTGACAGAAACGCATCCGGCTTTGCGAGAGGGAAGGCATCATAGAACCTGGGAGGCGGTCCTATGCATATGCCAAGAGTCCTGAAGCCCTCCTGTTTCGCGCCGTGAAATATCTGGAGGCTGCTGTGTGAGCAGACTGTGGCTATGGTTATGTTCTTCAGATCATACCCATTCAGTATCTCCAAAATCTCCTCTTTCGAAATCATGACTACGACCTTTTCTCCCCTCGATTCAATCCTTTGAAACATGCAGGTTGGCGTCCCACTAGATAATCTCTTCGTTTGGGGAGCGGGGCCCTGGAACATCCGGGGCTGCTCAGGCGTTGGACTATGGTTGCAGCCACATGACACAAATCTTCAGGGTATCCTCGACTCCAGATACTGTTTTATACCTTGATGTAAAGAGTGAACCAAAAACGATTCATTTGCCTCTGTGTGATCCTGATGAAGCCCATTTACCTCATACTCATCGTGCTGCTTCTGAGCGGTATCGCTTCCGCCCAGCTGAAGCCAGATCGGGAGCGTTTCGATATCGAGATCCATCCTGGAGAGGTCATACACAAGACCCTGACCCTCACAAACACAGGCGATGAGCCGGTATCGAAGATAAGAGCCACCTCTGTGGGTGGAGACGCGAAGGATATGATAATGATCGATATACCGGAGAAATCGATCGATCCGGGCGATGATATGGATGTTGACATATTCTTCATGGCACCTCCTGAGACGAAGCCCGGACTGTACACAGGATTCTTCTATATCTTCGATGAGACCGCACCGCCTGCACTTCCAATAGCGATAAGCTTCAACCTAAACGTCATCGAGAAGGACAGCTACAACGTCGGGCTCTACATAAACGATGCCAGGGAGGCAAGCGGAGAGGTCACCCCTGATGAGCCTGCGGAGTTCGATCTCGAGGTGAGAAACACGGGCAGGTTCAGGGATCTCATCGAGGTCTACATTCCTGAGGTCCCCGAGGGCTGGCACCCGAAGCTCTTCGATGGGGATGAGGAGATAGATCTTCCGTACTCTCTCCCGCTTCCCTCTGGCTCGAGCCATCTTCTAAGACTGAAGGTTGAGGTGGACGAGGATGCAAGGAGTGGGTCCATGAGGATCGTGGCGGAATCTCAGGGCAACAGGTCGAAGAACTCCAGTGTTGCTGTGAATCTCGATGTCGGGGTTGTGGTCAAGGGCTATGACGTCAGGATAGATATCCCGAAGCGCGTGGTGGTAAACAGGAGCTACGAGGGGAGGATGACGCTCTTCCTGGAGAACAACGTCAGGGTGAGGGTTGATGTTATAACAGATCCATCTCTGCTGATCGTGCCATCGAGCATGGTTCTGGATATCAACGGCAAGTTCGGATCTGCGAACTTCACGCTGATCGCAACAGAGCCATCAGGATACGCAATAGTCTTCAAGATGGTCGATTCGAACGGGGTGCCGTTCCCGCCTGAGATCGTGTATCTGGAAGCAATAGCGCCATCGGGATTCGCGATAATCACATCGACTGATCCAAGGTACACTGCAATGGCCTCTCTGCTCTCAGGAAACAACACGACCGTGCCTGTGATCCAGGTCGAGGAGAGGGTGAGCAGAGATATAAGGGACAGGCTTCTCCCCTACAGGGATCTGATCATACTGGGCGATGAATCCGTCGTAAGCAGCAAGATCGAGTCTGAGCTGTCTGGCTTCAACGTCTCGAGGATTGCAGGCGCGGATCTCGCGGAGACCTCCTGGATCCTCGCAGACCGGATGTGGTCGAATCAGAGTGCAGTTGTCGTCTCAGGGCCTGGCGAGGTGGATGTCTTCAGATCGTATCAGATCGCGAAGCGCTCAGGTCTGCCGCTGGTTGTTTGCGGCGATGTGCTCACAGATTCGATCAGGGCATCTATAGAGAGCATGATGGCAAGAGGTCTGAAGAAGGCGATCATTGCAAGCGGTGTGAGCGATTCAGCGGTGGAATCGCTAAGGGCCATGGGTCTCTCCACGGAGGTGTCGTGATGCGCGCTGTGTGGATTGCAGCTCTTCTAATGCTTCTGGTATCCCAGGCAGGCGCCGCGTTCGAGAGGGGCGCAAAATCGGATATCGATGAAATGATACTAGTCGGAGGACAGGACTGGCACGCTGTTGTGGCGTCCGTGCCGCTCTCGACATGGAGTGAGAATAACACCACAGTGGTGAAGCCGATGCTGATACTCCCGAGGGAGGTGAAGGCCGGAAGGCGGCTCGGCTGGGTGGAGGGCACGGATCTCGAGCGGTACGGCATGGATGCGATCCTGCAGTCCATGTCCTCGGGCAACGTCTCCGCGCTGATAATCCACGGCTCCGGAGAGGACGTCAAGACACTCGTGAAGACAGCTCAGAAGCAGGGGATCAGGGCGTACATGACCGTATCCCTGGAACCTGAGATGGATGAGGAGACATGGACATCGACCCAACTGGTGGAGGCGAACGATTCGACCCTGGCCGGAATGATCCGCGATGCATTCAGAGGCGTCGAGCTCGGGAAGAGCGTGGAGGAGGGAAACGACACAGAGATCGAGGGATATTCCCTGGACGCAAGCGGAAACCGTGGATCCCTCCTGTGTCCTGTGAATCCCAATGTTAGGGAGGATCTCTACGCCAGGATCGAGGAGATCATAGACGATTACAAGGTTGATGGCGTTGTGCTCTACAGATTCGGCTTCGAGGGGGCTGATTACTGCTTCTGTGATGTCTGCAAGGAGGAGTTCTACAGAGATACAGGGCTGGACCTGACGAGGATAAGGTCATCAGGTTACAACTACCAGAAGTGGCTCTCGTGGCGGGAGCAGAAGGTCCTGGAGATCGCGCGAGAGGCGCGGAACATAACCAGAAACCTCGGGCCGGTGGAGCTCGGTGTCGCCATAGACGAACCTTTTGACAAATCGAAGGGCTACAATCTCTATGATCTCTCCAATACCTCAGACTTCGTCGTTGTGTCATCAGTACCTGCGCGGGATGCAGAGCTCGCCGCCCGGGTGACTGATACGCCGGTATACGTGAGGCTCAGCGATGATTACGTCGAGTACATGCTTTCAACGCAGAACGTCGAGGGCGCCTTGAATTACATCGAGAGCCTGATAAGAGCTGCATGTGATGGTATTGTATTCGAGTACAACGTAGTTTACACGCCTCTCTGGTCCGAGCTCGAGCCGCCATCGAGGGCTGCGCAGTGGCTCATAAGGGCGCTCGGCATGAGGACGCTGGGCATCGGAGATGTCTCCTGGGCATGCAATGACACCCTGAGATACAACAGCAGTGAGGAGCTCGCAGTGCTTTTGAGCAATCGGTGGAGCTCCTCTCCTGGCGCAGTTCTGGTTGGAGATAACTACACAGCTGGGATCCAGGCAGCGACGATAGCATCTTACCTGAACTGGCCTGTTCTATTCTTCACCTCCAACGTATCAAACACCACGCTCTCAGAGATCGAAAGGCTTGGCTGCAGGGATGTGATCATCACAGGGGATGCTCCATCTGATGTTGTTAAAAGGATAGAGAAGATAAACGTCACAGTCCACAGAGGCGATCTGAACCTGCTGCTGAACGAGATGAAGGCGCGCAACGATTCTGTGAGATCCATAGTGCTGACAAACAGCCATGATATATCCCTGATACCGCCAAAGCCGGAGAGCAAAATAAAGCGAGCGATCGTCAGGGATCTCTGGATCACTGTGGAGATCATGCCCGCGAGCATACCCTCCGAGGAGGCCGGTGAGGTCGTGAGGATGAACATAACGCTCAAGAACACCGGCACAGAGCCCCTGGAGGGGATAAGCCTCGTTGACATGTTTGCGAACGGCCGGTATGTGAGAATGCCGATATACTACAAGGGAAAGCTCGCGATCACAGATCCGATATCCAAAGAGCCGTCTGATCCAGCAGGCGCATTCTTCAACGGCTCAATACTCACATGGGATATCGAGAAGCTCAACCCGGACGAGTCGGTATCCCTGAATCTTGAGGTCGTGGTGTTACACCCGCTGGATGCCGGCTGGGTGCAGCCTCTCGACAGGGGAATGACCGTCAGGTACACCGGCCTGGAGGATAACGTCACGGTGAAGACCGAGAACGATGGGCCTGTCTCTGAGATCACATATCCAGGAGAGATGCCCGTTGGGACCGCGATAGTCACATGGAACGTCACTGATCCGCACACCTACACAGCCCTCCGGCTCTTCAGCCCGCATGGTCTCATCGGCTACGTCCGGTTCAGCGCCAGCTCCAAGGGATACCGCGCGGTGCTTCCGATGCCTGAGCCGGGAAGCTGGTTATTCAACATCGAGGTTGGCGGCGGCACCGAGTACCGGACGAAGAACATGACCATAGAGGTGAGGTCGACACTGCCGCCGAACAACGTGACAGCATTCAGCCATACAAAGATACCGAAGCTATCGCTGGCATCGATGCAGGTCGCAGCTGCAAAGCACGCCATCGTGATGGATGTGGCGAAGGACCCGCAGTACGTGGATCCAAATGAGGTAGAGGAGTGGCTCCGCGAGAGTGTCGAGGAGATGGAGCTGAAGCCAGAGTACCTCCTGGTGGTTGGAGATCCGGGATCTCTTCCGTTCCCGACTACCGGCGTGAAGCAGGAGTTCGAGGGCGATCCGTTCTCATATGATGTCTACAGGGACTACAGGATAGATATGGACGATGACAACTACACAGAGGTCGCGACCGGTCGGTTCATAGGGCTCAGCGTTTACGACGTCTCGCAGATGGTTGCCAGGACGCTTAGCTACGAGAGGCTTCAGGGCGACTGGAAGAACACATCGCTCGTCGTGGCCACGCCTGTTGAGTGGCCCTGGAGCCCGGTGCCGATAAGGATAAAGGAGTACCTTGCAGATGCAGGTCTGAACTCAAGAGACCTGCGGTGGGAGGAGGCGACATTCCAGAGGGTCTCGGCATTCATGAACAACGGCGTGGGCATAGTCCACTTCGATCATCATGGTTCAGAGAAGGGCTGGGCGCTATCGAGCTGGTCGATGACAGACTCGTTCCTCGATGAGACACAGGTCAAGCAGTTCATACTTGCTCCACAGCTCACAACGAGCAACTCCTGTCTGAGCTCACGCCTGAAGGGGTTCAGCATCAACGTGAGCGGCACCGAGATGTACATACCCATGAGGCTCGATGACTCGATAGCCCTCGCGTTCGTCAGGGCTGGAGCTGTGGGCTATGTGGGATCCTCCGCGCTTGTGTGGATATACGTATCGGAGGACTACAACAAGCGCTTCTATCAGGCGCTGGTATTCGAGAATGCAACTGCCGGAGAGGCGCTGAGCCAGGCTGAGAATCTGTACATCATGAAGATGAAGGGCGCGGAGAAGATCTCCTTCGAGAAGATAGAGGAGATGCTGCCACCCTGGGAGTACTCCATGAAGGAGATGATGAACCAGACCGCGAGCAGCTTCATGCTCTTCGGAGATCCTGAGTTCAGGCCGTATCTTCCAAAAACGCCGGAGCTTCCGTACAGGGTAGATGCGGTCGCAGGCAACGATACCGTTTCAGTCTCCGTCTCCCCCATCTCAGAGCAGGCCACCGACTGGCTCTACTGGCTCGGCGTGGACAGCACCGATGGGGAGATCAGCCTCAACGCGCCCCCTGCAATCATAGCTGAGGTGCTGCTTCCGAGGGATGCGGAGGATGTCGTGGTCAAAGAGGGGACCAGGGTCGTATGGCATGCGGAGGATGTATCCGGGGAGCACAAGCGTGTGATGTGGCCTATCATCAATCCACGGCTCGGAGACACAAGGAGTTTCTCGGTGGAATATCGCGTCATCCCTGAGGAGGTTCAGATCATAAACATCACAGCCGGCTGGAACGCGGTCTCCATCTACGTCAAGCCAAAGGATCCGCGTGTGGAGAAGTACATCAAGGGCAAGCCGTACCGCGGTATATTCACGGTCTCGGATGACGCGTGGAGCTACTCGCTGAAGGACTCGGTGGTCACTAACATAACAGCCTTCGAGCCCGGGATGGGCTATATAATCGACAGCTATGATGATTTCAGCATAAGGATATCCGGTAAACCTGTGGAGCGGCCATACAGGCTCAAGCTGAGACCCGGCTGGAACCTGATCGGGCTGCCTGTGAACGAATCGCTGGCTCCGGTGAACATCACCGTCAACACAGAGCACCGGCGGTACAGCTTCTCAGAGGCTGTCGAGAAGGGGCTGATCTCAGCATTCATGTGGAAGTATGAGGATGACGACTGGAAGCCGCTGAAGATGGATGAGCCGATGGAGCCGGGAAGGGCATACCTCATGGAGGTCACGAAGGAGTGCAGGCTGGAGTTCAGGTGAGTTCATGAGGCAGACTTCCCCACAGAAGTCTGCCTGTAGATCCCCTGCTGCAGGAGAGCGGACGTTTCTCTTGGATCAACATCCCCGACCGCTGCATCGTATGCTCACGGGATGCTGAGGCAGTTCAACGGTTCGGGCTCCCAACCTGCAAGATTACAGCAGATCACCATCACACTGTCGGCAGCCTGCATCTGCCAAGACGCGCGCTCCAGATACTAAGACTTATAAACCATTGGATGGCAGGTAGCAGGTATCAAGCTCATCGGAGGAGTATTATTTGGCGCGAAAACCTGGAAGCATGTACAGAAGGATCGAGCGACCTTACACGCGCAGGGAGTACATCGGAGGCGTCCCTGGAAGCAAGGTCGTCCACTATGACATGGGAAATCTCACAGAGGACTTTCCTTTGAAGCTATCTCTTGTGGTGAGAGAGCCATGTCAGATAAGACACACCGCACTTGAGGCGGCAAGGGTTGCTGCGAACCGTTATCTACTTAAAACACTGGGCAGGAACGATTTCCATCTCAAGCTCAGGGTCTACCCGCATCATGTCCTGAGGGAGAACAAGCAGGCTACAGGTGCAGGCGCGGACCGCGTCTCCAGCGGCATGCGTCGCGCATTCGGGAAGCCGGTCGGCACAGCGGCCCAGGTCTACCCTGGACAGCGGATATTCACGCTCGGTGTGCACCCGGAGCATATCGAGGAGGCAAAGACAGCTCTGCGAAGGGCTGGTCACAAGCTGCCCTCGCCGGTCCAGATCATAGTGGGCTCCTGAACGGTGACCAGGCTTGGAGGACTATCTAGCGGGACTCGAGCGGGCGATGCGGTCCATGCCCGCCACCAAGGGCACGAAGGAGAGGTTCCAGATACCTGTGCCCAAGATATTCTACGAGGGCAAGACCACCGTGCTCGACAACTTCGCATCAATAGCGGATGCTCTTAACAGAGATCCGGATCATCTGATGAAGTTCCTTCTCCAGGAGCTGGGCACAGCAGGAAAGATCGAGGGACATCGCGGCGTATTTCAGGGCAAGTTCACGGAGCAGGCGATCCAGAACCAGATCGAGGCCTATGTGGATGAGTATGTGATATGCACAGAGTGCAAGCTCCCTGATACGCATCTCATAAAGAGCGATCGAGTTCTGATGCTGAAATGCGACGCGTGCGGAGCTCACAGGCCGGTCAAGAAGAGGAAGGCCAAGGCGGTCGTTGCCAGGGACGTCATAGAGGAGGGCGAGACCTACGAGCTCAGAATCGAGTCCGTGGGGAGCAAGGGCGACGGCATAGCAAAGGTGGACAAGTACCTTATCTTTGTGCCGAACACATCAAAGGGCGAGATCGTCAAGGCCAAGGTTAAGAAGATAAGCGGAACGCTTGCCTTTGCGGAGATAGTTGAGCGGAAGGGCAAGGCATGAGTGATAAGAGGATACACCTCAGCTTCACAGACAGGCACAAGTACAGGATGGAGTTCGAGCCGGCCGAGTTCTGGAGGCCTCTCGCGGATGCCTATGAGGGGGTTGAGTGGTCAGTAGGCGATGACTGCATATCTGTTGTCGCGGAGAACTACTCATACCTCCTGGACCTGCTGGTTCATGCCAGGCAGTTCTACCTCAGGTCCATGCCGTTCGAGGAACGATTCCGGTAGCATCCATCAGAATCACACGACTCCGTGGGATTCTGTGATCTCATGTCGGATAACTTCGGTCCCTGGCAGGCCTGTGGTGATGGGCCAGAACCTGCGGGCCCCTGTGCCACATTCCCTTCAGGGCTCGGGGCGTATTTCCCTTCCTGTCTTCAGCCAGCCTGTCAGGCCTGGCTTACTGCATTTTCCACCAGGAGGCAGTCCACCTTCGTTGAGTTGATATTGATGGCCGGCTCCCTGTGTTTACTTTGAACGCTGTCGACATGAAAATCGACATCCTGGACCTGTGAATACCTGTCCGACGCCTTACAGCGCGGTTGATGGCCATGAATCTCCTGTAGCTATTGCTTTTGCACTTATCCACACGTCGCAGGTAGAGTACCCAATAAGACTCTATCTAGAAATTCATAACCTCCGGGATAGATATATTACTAAGTAGATCCACATGCCGGCATGGCCTGTGGTCGTTAGACTTCATATGCGGGGATATCATGATCACCATCAAGGATGTGGAGCACATAAGCTGGCTTGCCAGCATCAGGATCTCCGAGGAGGAGAGGGATGAGCTTGTTGCGCAGTTCAACACAATCCTGGAGTACTTCCAGCAGATGGATGAGGTTGATACAGAGGGCGTCGAGCCGACATACAGGGTTGTGGACCTGGCAAACGTCTTCAGGGATGATGTGCCCAGGGACTCCCTCTCCCAGGAGGAGGCTCTGAGAAACGCGCCTAGAAAAGAGGAAGGATACTTCAGAAGCCCGAGGATAGTGTGAGCATGCTACTGCAGCTGAGGGATGAGATCAGGTCAGGCTCTGCTGAGGAGTACCTCCACAAGCTCTTTGAAAGGATAGAGCGCAGCAGGCTGAATGCGTTCACAACGCTTGCGAAGGAGAGCGCCCTTGAAATGGCACGAGAGTTCGATGCCAGGCCCTGGAGCGGTGCGCTCGCGGGAATTCCGATCGCGATAAAGGACAACATCTGCACAAAGGGCATAGAGACTACATGCAGCTCCAGGATTCTCAGAGGATTCGTACCACCATATGATGCCCATGTGATAGAGCGGCTCAGGGCAGAGGGTGCCATAATCATCGGGAAGACGAATATGGATGAGTTCGCCATGGGGACATCGACAGAGACAAGCTGTTTTGGGCCGACAAGAAACCCCTGGGATCTTGAGAGGGTTCCCGGAGGATCAAGCGGTGGATCTGCAGCAGCCGTTGCGGCAGGCGAGGCGCCATGTGCCCTGGGATCTGACACAGGTGGATCAGTCAGATGCCCTGCATCCTTTTGCGGTACAGTCGGGCTGAAGCCCACCTACGGGCTGGTCTCGCGCTACGGGCTGATCGCCTACGCGAACTCGCTCGAGCAGATCGGGCCGATCACAAAGACCGTAGAGGATGCAGCTCTTCTCCTCGATGTCATAGCAGGCCACGATCCACGGGATTCCACGTCTGTAGCATCTGAAAAGAACTATCTTAACAGCATCGGCGGAGATATCAGAGGCATACGCATCGGTGTTCCGGAGGAATACTTCGGAGAGGGCGTCGATCCGGGAGTTGAGCGGGCCGTGTGGGATGCTGTCTCAGCTCTGGAGGATCTTGGCGCAAGCTGGAGGAGGATAAGCCTGCCACACACGAAGTATGCGCTGCCAGCGTATTACATAATAGCGATGTCTGAAGCATCATCGAACCTTGCCAGGTTTGACGGATTGAGGTACGGGTTGAGGGTCGGCGAGGACAAGGACTGGCACACGACATTCTCCGAGATCAGGGCGATGGGGTTCGGAAAGGAGACGAAGCGCAGGATCCTGCTCGGAACATATGCTCTCTCCGCCGGATACTATGGGCGGTACTACCTGAAGGCCCTGAAGGTCAGAACTCTCATAAAAAGAGATTTCGAACATGTGCTGAAAGAGGTTGATATCATAGCATCCCCCACGATGCCATTCCCTGCTTTCAGGATCGGCGAGAGGATAACGGATCCGCTCTCGCTTTACATGTCAGATGTGTTCACCGTCCCCATAAACCTGGCAGGAATTCCAGCGATATCAGTGCCATGCGGCTTCTCGGATGGACTTCCCGTGGGGCTGCAGCTCATGGCAAGGCCGTTCGAGGAGGGTCTGCTTCTCAGGGTCGCCAACGCGTATGAGCAATCGACCCCATATCATCTCAGATCCCCGGAGGTGGTCTGATGGATGATGTGATGATCGGCCTGGAGATACACGTCCAGCTCAACAAGCTCAGGTCAAAGATGTTCTGCGGCTGCTCTACGGGTTATCATGATGCACCTCCGAACACGCACACATGTCCTGTCTGTCTCGGCCTCCCCGGGTCGCTTCCTGTCATCAACAGAAAGGCGGTTGAGTTCGGGATAAAGGTCGCACTGGCGCTGAACTGCAGTATAGCAGAGGAGACGATGTTCTACAGGAAGAACTACTACTATCCTGACCTGCCAAAGGGATTCCAGATAAGCCAGTACGATTATCCTCTGGCCACCGGCGGATATGTCCTCATCAAGGGTGATGATGGCCAGGAGCGGAGAATAAGGATAACCAGGGTCCACATGGAGGAGGATCCAGGAAGACTGGTGCATGCGGGCACAATAGACAAAGCAAGGTACACCCTGGTCGATTACAATCGATGCGGCATGCCGCTTCTCGAGGTTGTAACGGAGCCGGATCTCCGGTCGCCAAGAGAGGCGAGGCTCTTTCTGGACAAGCTCAGGACGATCCTGGAGTACCTGGACGTGTTCGACGGCAACCTGGAGGGTGCTTTAAGGGTTGACTCGAACATATCGCTTGCAGGCGGGGACAGGGTGGAGGTGAAGAACATCTCGAGCCACAAGGGCGTCGAGAAGGCGTTATCATATGAGATAACCAGACAGAGGAACCTGAAGCGGAGGGGGATCGAGGTCGTCCAGGAGACCAGGCACTACGACGAGCTCCGCGGCGTGACCGTATCGATAAGAACAAAGGAGGAGGCTCACGATTACAGGTACTTCCCCGAGATGGATCTCGTTCCTCTCAGGATCGCTGACTGGGTCCCCAGGATACGGGCCGAGCTTCCGGAGCTTCCGGATGCGAAGAGGGAGCGCTTCAGGGTGCAGTACGGCATCAGCGATGATCATGCGAAGTCCCTAACCTCTGAGATAAAGGTCGCTGACTTCTACGAGTGGGTTGCTGCTCGGGCTGATCCGAGGCTTGCTGCTGTGTGGATCGCCGACGTTCTCAAAGGAGAGCTGAACTACAGGGATTTGACCATAGAGAGCTTCAGGAAAGAGAGCATGCTCGAGATAGTCAGGATGCTCTCCGAGAAGGAGATCACAGACGAGATCGCGGTCACATTGATAAGAACCATACTCGACAGGGGCGGCTCGCCCAGAGAGATCGTCGAGAGCATGGGCCTGAAGAGGGCAGACGATGATTATGTCGTTCAGGCTGTCAGGGAGGCGGTTGCGGATTCGCAGGAGGCGGTCAGGGATTACCTCAGCGGCAACGCCAGAGCGATAAACTACATCGTCGGGCAGGTCATGAAGAGAACAAAGGGCAGAGCAGATCCATCGGTCGCACACAGGCTTGTGAGGGAGGAGATCGAGCGGCAGAGCTGCTGATAGTGAGTGCCAGAGCGCGAGCTCTGACATTCAGGCCAGATGGGAGGTCCCCGCTCGACCTTCTTGACAAAATATTTTAAACTCACTCTGTGAAGTAAATCCGGTATATCATCTGTGCCAGGTCATCTGAGACCAGGAGAGATCCGTCCTTTGCTATCTCTACATCCACCGGTCTTCCCCAGGCAGTCCCGTTCTCGAGCCATCCCTCTGCAAATATCTCATGGCTGATGGCTGTGTTGTTATCTATCCTCACTGCAGCTACGCGGTATCCGATCGGCGTGTCCCTGTTCCAGGATCCGTGCTCTGCTATGAAGACGCGGTTCTGATACTCAGGCGGGAACATAGATCCAGTGTAGAACCTCATGCCGAGCGATGCAACGTGCGGTCCGAGGCACCATGCAGGGGGTACCTTGTCGTGGCAGATATAGCTCTCGTCGGATCCGAGATCGGGGTCGGGAATGCTTCCAGAGTGGCAGTATGGGAATCCGAAGTCAAGCCCTGGAACCGGAGCGTGATTAAGCTCATCTGAAGGCACGTCATTGCCAAGCTCATCCCGACCGTTGTCTGTGAACCATAGCTCTCCTGTCCGCGGGTCCCAGTCCATGCCGACCGAATTTCGGACGCCGCGTGCATAGACTTCCATATCTGTGCCATCTGGATTCATTCTTACGATTGTGGCGTTCAGGGGATCATCGTGAGTGCAGGCGTTGCAGTCAGCACCCATGGCAATGTACAGCCTGCCATCGGGTCCGAACCTTATGTACCTCCACCCATGGAGTATGTAGTACGGCAGCTCCTTGACAACCACAGGCTCTGGCGGGCTGTCGAGACTGGACTCGATATCGTCATAGCGAAGTATCCGGTTTATCTCTGCAACGTAGAGAGAGCCATCATGGAAGGCGACGCCATTTGGATTTTTGAGCATGTCAACAATCCAGATCTCATCAGGCTCGGCCTTACCATTTTCGTTCTCGTCCCTGATAGCATAGACCGGAGAAAGTTCACCGGAATCCAAGAGCTCAAAGGGCTGTCTTGTACCGACAAACAGCGTACCGTTCGGGCTTATTGCCATGGATCGGGGGTATGTGAGGTTCTCAGCATAGATCTCGATCCTGAAGCCAGGCTGTAGCCGTATCCTGTCCAGTGGAAGCGGCGATGCTGACTTGATGTTGAGCTTGTTCCCAGCAACTGTGATCTCTGCGGATCTGCTGCCGGCAATAACACATGTTGCCTTAGCCACGATCACATCACCGCCAGTGGCATTCAGGTTGTAGCTCCATGTGAATGTTGCCAGAGTCGGCTGGGATGTATGGTCATCTGATAGAATTCTCTGTCCATTCTTGAACAGCTCGACTGTCTTGATGTAGTGTCTCGCTGGATCCGATACAGTGTGGGTTATCGTCACATTCAGTGTGCTGTTACCCTGGTCGTAGCTGAGAGAGACGCTCGACGGAGGATGGGCAGTGGCTGGGTTCATTGAAAGAAGCAGAGCAAGTCCCACAGCAAGAAAACCAGATGGCAGATTGATTGAGTTTGCCATATCTATTCACCTCGGGAGGAAAAAATCGATCCCAAATATAAAATTAGATATGTCTTCATTGATATAACTATTTACCGTGTTAGACCGCCATGATCAGCAGGCTGCCCGAATGTCCATCCGAGCTGCAAGGTTGCGTGGATAAACTTCGCTGAGGATCCAACAATCTCCTGAACCTGACCAGATATCTTTAACATATAATCCTGACCGACACCCTTATATCATGATAATATGTAACATGCTGTCACTTTACACACTCTGGGAGAGCTGCAAAGAGGGTGCCGATGTGCTTGGAATAGATGATCCTTGGATATGGGGAGTTTATCTTTTATGCATTTTGAGCACAGTTCTGTGCGTCTCATACGGCATCGCCAACTGGAATAAAGGCGAGGAGCTGGAGATGCAGGAGATCATGGAGGAGGCTGCCTGGGAGGCCCAGGAGCTGGAGATGCAGGAGAAAGAGCTGGGCATGTGATTCCCATGAATCTGCTACTTCTCAACGTAATAGTCCTGGTATATCTGCTTGTCACACTATACCTGGGTTACAAGGGCTGGGCGACAACCAAGGACACCGAAGGGTACATGGTGGCGGGCAGAAAGATCCATCCCTACATAATGGCGATGAGCTATGGGGCAACCTTCATCAGCACCTCTGCGATCGTGGGATTCGGCGGCATGGCAGGGCTCTTCGGCATGGGGCTCCTCTGGCTGACATTTCTCAATATCTTTGTGGGAATATTCATAGCGTTCATAATTTACGGAAAGCGCACCAGGCGGATGGGATACAACCTAGGAGCCATGACGCTTCCAGAGCTGATGGGCAGGAGGTTCAACAGCCAGTTCATCCAGTGGTTCAGCGGGCTTGTGATCTTTCTCGGGATGCCCCTTTACGCATCTGTTGTCCTGATCGGGGCCGCCAGGTTCATGGAGACTACGCTATCCATAGACTTCAACCTCGCACTGCTTATTTACTCGCTCATAATCGCCGCCTATGTGGTCTGGGGCGGTCTGAAAGGAGTCATGTACACAGATGCGATGCAGGGCACGATAATGTTCCTGGGCATGGTATTTCTCCTCATCATGACATACATCCAACTTGGAGGGGTGACAGCTGCACACCAGGCGCTCACGGACATGGCAAGCCTGGTTCCCCAGAACCTTGCAGCACCTGTCTCTTATACACATCTCCGAG